>NZ_LYTP01000022.1:0-18840 GCF_001672435.1 Mesorhizobium sp. AA23 | reverse complement strand
ATTGGTCAGTCCCGTGGCGACAGCGATTTGAATGCGGGTGAGTGCGGCATGGCGCCATCAACCTCCGAGACCGTCACGGATGGCCGAGAAATAGCGATCGGTCCCCACCTGCCCGCCCTTCAGCGCCACCTCCAGACCGTCGATCGCAGCGATGCTCGAATGGGCGACGCAGAGCGGCGAGCCGGGCGATGCAGGCAGCGGCATCCTGACCGTCAGCGCATCGACACCCATCTGGCCGAGCGCGTGGCTGGAGGTGTCGCCGCCGGCAATGATCACGCGCTTCAGCTTCTGCCCCACGCTCAAGGCACGCAGCAGTTCGCCGAGCCCGCGGCCGAGCTTGTGGCGGGCGCCCTCCTGGCGATCGATCTCGGCGCCGCGATCGGCCGAGGGCCCAAGCGCCGTGTAGAGGATGACGCTGCGGCCGGCATCGAGGCTGGCCTTGCCGGCCGCCGCCGCGCGCGCGATCGCCGCGCTCGACGAATGCGAGACAAGCTCGACCGGGTCGACCTCGATGCCGTCGAAGCCGTCGCTCATCGCATGCCGGATCTGCCGTTCCGTTGTTGGCGAGCAGCTGCCCGAGACGACGGCGATGCGGTCGGCCGCTCCGGGTGGCGCGAAACCGGCCGCGGCGCCCGGGGCAGTCTTTCCCGCCCATTCGGCGAGCAGCGCATATTCGATGCCGGAGGAACCGACGACGAAATATCCGCCCGGCTTGCGGGCGCGCCAGATCTCCTTGCCGGCCAACGCTTGGCTCTCGGGACTGTCGACATCGATAAGCAGTATTGCCGCGTCGGCGACCAGCCTGTCGAAGATTGCGGACCTGCCCGGTGAGCGCAGCGTCGCCAGGTCCAGCAGCTCGGAAGGAAGGTCTGTCTGTCGTGACAGATGCACGAGCAAGTCGGATTCATCCATCGGCGTCGCCGGATGGCGGCTCATCACCGGGTGGCGGTCGATACGGTAGTATCTGTCGCGATAGGCGGCGAACAAATGGCCGAATGCGGTGTAGCGCTTGAGCTGCGGCGCGCCGACCACCAGCGGCACGCAGGCTTGTTCGAACACGGCGCGGCCGATCTCGATCGCCCGGCCGATGCTGCCGATCGTCGGGCTGGAATCGAAGGTCGAGCAGACCTTGTAATGGCAGATCTCGGCCTGAAGCGACTTCAGCCAGGCGAAAGCCCCTTCAAGATGCGTGTCCATCCATTGCGCGGACTCGCTGCGGCTGGTGCCCGCAAGGCCGACGGCGCGGCAATGCGCGAAGCGCGCCATTAGTCCGGCATCCGGCTTGCGCATGAAAAGCACGGTCGGCACACCGCCGAGTTCCAGCGCTTCCATCACGTCGGTCGAGCCGGTGAGGTCATCGCCATAATAGCTGAGGAGCAGGTTCTGCATGCTCACTCCGCCTTGCCGCCGGCAAATTTCTCGATCGAGCGTGCCAACTCGACATGGCTCCTCGCGAATTCCCGGAGCGGGATGCCCTCGACCGCTGCCTGCCAGGCCTGCTGCACGGCGCGTACGCCGGCGCCCGGCCCGTCGGGATGGCTGACGATGCCGCCGCCGCACAGATAGAGGAGATCGACTGTGCGCCCCGTGCGCTCATAAATCTCGGGCGCCTGTCCGCCCCATTGGCCGGAGCCGGCCACCGGCAGGGCGCAATCGTCAGGCGAGAACAGCGGCGTCGTCACCGCCTCGAAGGAGCGGATGAAAGACTCGTCCGGTTCCCAGTATTTCGAGGCGATGCCGTTGATCTGGAACTGGTCGACGCCGAGCAGCCGCCAGAATTGCTGCCAGACCTTGAAATCCATGCCGAGGCCGGGATGGCGGGTAAGGATATCCCAGCCGTTGCGATGCGCGTGCAGCACCAGGCCCGAGCGCTTCCTGAGGTAAGCCATGCCGCCGAAGCCGATGGAGTTGATGTTGATGACCGCGCAATTGCCGCCGGCTTCGAGCACAAGATCGTGGTTGCGCAGCATCTCGTCGGGATCGGCGTGCGAGATGCCGAAGGCATACATCACTTTTTTTCCGGCCTTCTGCTCGTGATCGAGGATCAGCGGCATGATCGCCTTGACCCGCTCCGACAGCGGCGAATAGGCCGGGCTCATCAGCTTCTCGTCGTCCTTGATGAAGTCGACGCCGGCCTCGATCAGTTCGCCCACCATCTCGGCCGTCTCATGTGGTCGAAGGCCCAGCGCCGGCTTGACGATGGTGCCGATGATCGGGCGGCCTTCAACGCCGGTCAGCCGGCGGCTGCCGGCGACACCGAATTGCGGGCCGGGATGCGCGCCCCTGAATTCCTCAGGCAGCTTCATGTCGACGATGCGGATTCCCGACAGGCCCCGGATCGAATAGGTGCCGCCGATCGCAATCGTCATCAGCGCCGCGAGATCGGTGCCGATCGCATCGAAAGGAAAGGCAATGTCGACATCGGCGCGCTTGAAGGGACCTTTGCCGGCCTCGGGTATCGAAGGGTGCGCTGCGTCGGGCAAAGGCCGGATCGCCAGCACGCGGGCCGCGACGCGCGCCTTCAGCTCCTCCGTCTCGCCAGGCAGCGCGACGAAGGTGCCGGTCGACTGGTCGCTGGCGATCTTGGCCGCCAGCGCCTCGATACTTCCCGAGGTCTCGATCCGGTAGGTGAGGGTGATCATGGCCGGCCATACTCAATTGGAAAGGCAGGAAAAGAATTCCTCGCGCTCGAAATCTGGTATAATGAGTACATAAGCATTGCAAGCAATATCCTGCCGGCGGAGCGCCTCGCGGTACGGCAACGGGCATTCCGGAAATTGCGGCCGCGGTGCTAGATTGAGACTGGGTCAAGGGAGTGATTCGCGGCGATGAACCGTTCGGAACCGATCGTCCGGCGCAAGCTTTCCGACGAAGTCTTCGTCAGGCTGAAGCGCCTGATCACCAGCGGCGAATTGCAGCCGGGCGACGATATGCCGTCCGAGCGCGAGCTGATGGAGCGCTTCGAGGTCGGCCGGCCGGCGATCCGCGAGGCAATGCAGGCGCTGAGCAACATGGGTCTCGTCGCCATCTCGCATGGCGAACGCGCCAAGGTGCTTCAGCTGACAGCCAAGTCCATCATCAAGCAGGTCGATGGCGCCGCCAAGATCATCCTGTCGTCTTCGAAGGACACGCTCGAGCACCTGAAGAGCGCGCGTATCTTCTTCGAGCGCGGCATGGTCAAGGAAGCGGCCGAGAAGGCGACCCCCGAGGACGTGCAGCGGCTGAAGGCAACCGTTGCCGAGCAGCGCGCCGCGCGCGGCGATGCCGAGGCGTTCATCTCCGCCGACATGCGGTTCCACACCCAGATCGCGGCGATTTCCGGCAATCCGATCTATGTCGCGGTCAGCGAGGCGATGCTCGGCTGGCTGAAGGAATATCACACTGAGATGCTGATCTGGACCGGCAAGGAAAAGTTCACGCTGACCGAGCACGAGGAGATCATCGGCTGGATCGAGAAGAAGGACGCCGAACGCGCCGAGAAGGCGATGATCAAGCATCTCGAGCGCTCGCGCGCCCTCTACGTGATGAGCTCCGAGAAATAGCTTCGTTCAGCCGATCCCGGCGATGGCATAGGCTGGCATTGTCAGGCGTCTCAGGGCTTCGCCCCGGTCAAGCCTGCGCGCGCCCGCTCCGTCCCAAATCGTAATCGGACCTGCCGCTTCGCCGGCTAGCGCCGAGGTGTCGACCACCACATCCTCCGGTGTGAGGTTTGCCAGCCAGGCCGTGGTGGCGCCGGCCGGCGAGCAGGCCGCCAGTGCCGCTATGCGATCATCGCTGACGCGTAGGGCGATAAGTGTATTGCCGGCCAGCGCGGCGAGGCCTTGCACCGCGTGGAAGATCGGTCGGGGCCTTCCTTCCTCAGCGGGTTCGTCGGCGGCCGCCAGCACGCCGAATGGCCCCGTGAAGCTGGAGAGCGTCAGCATCTCAAGCCCGGCCGGCGCCACGCGCGCGGCATAGCCGATCGACCAGGCGGCCGCGAACAGTCCGGCATGGCGCGGATCGCGATTTGCCATGGCGATGCGCTGGCCGTGCAAATTGCCCTTGGTCGCGCCGCCATAGGGGTTCTGTCGCATGGCAATGGTCGAGGGTCCGATGCGATAAGGCATTGCGCGATAGATCGCCCGCGTCGACTGCGTGATGAATGGCAGCGCCTCCAGCGATTGCATGACGCTGAGATCGTCGGCCGCATGCACGATCGGACAGGTGCAATGGCTGACGAAATCCAGCAGCTCGGCCGGAACGCGCTTGCGGTTGAGTTCGGTGAAAAAGCTGAACATGCCGCCGCCGAGCCGGATGCCGGGGAAGGCGCGGCGTGCCGCGGCATAGACATTCTCGAGTGGCGGGCAGGGTGGCCAGACGCTGCCGGGCGGTGTCGACTGCCGGTCGACCGAAGGTGAGACCGCGATGGCATCGAGCCGCAAACCTGCCCGGCGCACCATCTCCGCGACGCCGGACAGTTCCATGTCGAGATCGCCCGCGCAGGCGACCACGCATTCGAGCGTCGTCTTGACAGGGAAGGCGAAGGCGAGCCTGGCATGAGCCTGCAAGGCCTCCAGGCCATGGCCGCGGGTCGGATCGTAGTGAAGGAGAAGCTGCTGCGGGCCAAGCTTATTGAGCAGCGGCAGTTTGCCCAAACCCGCCTCGACATCTTCCGGATAGATGACGACGCCGATATCGGGCAGTTTCGCGCCGGTCTCGCCAAGTTCGATGCGGACCGGCTCAACGCCGGTCGCCGCGGCAGTCACCTTGGGGTTGGCAGTTATACGCAGGGTGATCGTCTGCCGATTGGTCTGTCCCGCCGGCAGCACATAGGGCCATGGCAGAGCCAGCGGCCGCACATACGTCTTGTAGGAAGCGTCGGACCAGTTGCGCTGGTCTTCCATTTCGAAAATGTCGCCTTCCATCCGGCACTCGGCGGTAACGCTGGGGGCGACCTGATGGGTGATGGCGCGCATATCCTTGAACGGCTGCCAGGGGTCGATCAGCAGCGGCAGCTTCGTGTCCACCACGCGGCCGTCCGTGTGCTCGACCTTGACCGAACTGCCGGCAAGGCTGGCGATCGGATGCAAAATGCAGAAGCCGCAACGATTGGTCTCGAAATCGCTTTCGGGCAGCGCTTTGACGTCAAAGCTGAGACGGCCATCGGCGTAGCCCTCGATCTTGGCGTCAAAGCCGAGCCGGCTTCCACCCGGACCCTCGCAATTTGCCGAGTAGCGCACCGAGAAGCTCTCATCGCTCTGTTCGATGACAAGGCCTTCCAGCGTCGGCTCATAGGTGCCCCAGTCGCGGTCGCGAACGATATAGGCGATCGCGCGCAGCACCTCGATGCCGCCGTACCGGATTCCACGCAGATTGCCGTTGAGGAAATCGGCGCTGAGCGGGCCTGCGCTCAGCCGGACCGGTTCGGCTTCGACCGCATGCGTACCGTAGAGGAGGAAGGGATGCGCGGTCATTTGAGCAGGTCGTCGATCCGCACGGGCTGCCGGCTGGCGGCACCGGCATAGGCAGCCTCGACCAGCGCGAATGTCTTGAGGTTGTCGGCGCCGGATGTCGCCGGTTCCTTGGCGGTGGCCAGGCAGTCCACCCAATGCTTCTGTATCGCCACGACGCTTTCCTGGATGTTGTGCCATGGCCGCGAAGCCCAGGAAAGCAGTGGCGGTGACACGTCGCGCACTGTGGTGCCGCTCTTGCCGGCGACCGTCAGTTGGTAGCCCTGCGCCAGCCGGATCGTGCCGTCGCTGCCGTCGATCTCGATCAGGGTTTCGGGGAACGGGTCGGCGGCAAGCTTCGTCGCGTAGCTGCAATCGACCACGGAGGTTGCGCCGCCCTCATGATCCATCAGCATCGTTGCCACGTCCTCGCCGGCGATGTTGGGGTTGACGCGCGTGGTGCGCGCGGTGAGGCTCGAAACATCGCCGAGAAGGAAGCGCGCGATGTCCAGGATATGGATGCCGAGATCCTCGATGATGAAGCGCTTGCCTGTCGCAAGGTAGGGCTGGCCGGAAAACACGTCATAGGCCGAGCGGAACGAGATGCGGCCGAAGAAGGGCCTGCCGATCTCACCGCTGTCGAGCAGGGCGCGGACTGCCTGGATCGGCGACTGCCAGCGGAAGTTCTCGTGCACCATCAGCGGCACGCCGGCGTCGGCGCAGGCCTTCACCATGACCTTGGCGTCGGCAAGCGTTGGCGCGAACGGCTTCTGGCAGATCACCGGGACACGGTTGGCAGCGGCGATCTCGACCAGTGGTCGATGGCTGCCGACGGTGGTGGCGATGTCGACGAAGTCCAGCGTCTCAGCGGCAAACATTTCGACCGCATCGCGGTAACGCCGCTCGATGCCGAACTCGTCGCCGACGATCCTGAGCCGCTCCGGATCGCGGTCGCAGATGGCGACGATCGAAGCGCCATCGATGTCGCGCCAGCCATGCATCTGGTTGACGGCGAAGAAGCCGCAGCCGATCAGCGCTCCGCGCAATGCCGCCATGGTCAGCCCACCTTCGCCATCTGCATCAACGTCACGCGGCTCTGCAGACGACGCTGCGCCTGGTCGACGACGACCGCGACGATGATGACGAGGCCCTTGATCACCATCTGCCAGAATG
The DNA here is from genome assembly GCF_001672435.1 of Mesorhizobium sp. AA23. Taxonomy (NCBI): domain Bacteria; kingdom Pseudomonadati; phylum Pseudomonadota; class Alphaproteobacteria; order Hyphomicrobiales; family Phyllobacteriaceae; genus Mesorhizobium; species Mesorhizobium sp. AA23. The sequence goes on along the minus strand of NZ_LYTP01000022.1, from coordinate 12,238 downwards.
AGCTCACCCCCATCATCACCAGCCCGTCGGAGAGGATGCCGATGACGAAGGCGCCGACGATGGTACCGCCAATCGTGCCGCGGCCGCCCGACATCGACGTGCCGCCGAGCACGGCGGCAGCAATTGCATTCAACTCGAAGCTCTCGCCCGTCGCCGGATGCGACGCCATCAGCTCCGACGAGATGATGAGGCCGACTATCGCCGCGCAGAAGCCGGAGAACATGTAGACGAACATCTTCACCATGTTGACGCGCACGCCCGAGATCCGCGCCGCGCGCTCGTTGCCGCCGACCGCGAAGATATGGCGGCCGAGCGGCGTGTAACGCGCGAGATAGGCCGCGCCCAGCGCCACCACGACCAGGATCCAGATCGAGACCGGCAGGCCGAGCAGCTTGCCGGCGCCGAGATAGCCGAAACCGGTGGTGCCGAGCTCAGGTTTGCCGACGAGGTTGGGGAATGTGCGGCCGTCCGACGACAAAAGCGCAAAGCCGCGCGCGACATAGAGCGTGCCGAGCGTGGCGATGAAAGGCGCGACGTTCAGCCTGGTGATCAGCAAGCCGTTGACGGCGCCGATCAGTATGCCGACCGCCAGCGTGATGAAGGCAATCTCGACGACGTTGAAATAGACGGTATAGCCGATCTGCAGATCGATGCCGTTGAGCACCAGATAGCCGGCGACCATGCCGCACAGGCCGACGATCGAGCCGACCGACAGGTCGATGCCGCCGGTGATGATGACGAAAGTCATCCCCATGGCCAGGAAGGCGTTGAGGGCCACATGCTTGGCCATCAGGATCAGATTGGCGGCCGAGAGGAAATTCGGCGCCGCGATCGAGAAGAACACCAGCACCGCAATCAGCGCGATGAAGGTGCGGAGCTTCATCAGCGTCAGCAGCACGGAACCGCTGGATGCGGATGGCGCGGCAGCCTTGGCTGGAATGTCGGTCATCGGGAGTCTCCATGCACGGGTCCGTGGCCAAGCGCCGAAGCGGCGACGATGGCCGCCTCCGTCGCCTCGGCGCGATCGAACATGCCCGTCAATTTTCCGTTGCTCATCACCGCGATCCGGTCAGACAGCGCCATCACCTCGTCGAGGTCGGAGGTGGCAAAGAGGATGCCCAGCCCATCGCGCGACAGCTTGCGCATGGTGCGGAAGACGTCGGCCTTGGCGCCGACATCGATGCCGCGGCTGGGCTCGTCCATCAAAAGCACTTTCGGCCCGGTGAGCAGCGCCTTGCCGATCACCACCTTCTGTTGGTTGCCGCCCGACAGCGACGACACTTCCTGCGCCGGATCGGCGACCTTGATCGCCAGCTCGCGAACCATCTGCGTGACCGCCTGCCGCTCGGCGCCGCCGCGGATATGGAACAGGCTGACGAAGCGCGACAGGCTGGCCATCGTCAGGTTGCTGGCGACGGAGAGGATCGACCCGAGGCCCTCGCGCTGGCGGTCTTCCGGGATCAACGCCAGACCACGCTGGATGCGTCGCGTCGTGTCGCGCTCCTTGACCGGGTGTCCGTCGATGAAGATCCTGCCGCTCGCCTGGCCGTGGCGGCCCATGATGCAGTCGAACAACTCGCTGCGTCCGGCGCCCATCAAGCCGTAGATGCCGAGGATCTCGCCGGCGCGTAAGGAGAGCGACACATGGTCGACCGCAAGTCCGCCGGTGACGCGCGGCAGGCAGATCTCCTCGGCGCGGAATATTTCTTCGCCCGGTTGATGGCCGTCGGCCTTGGCGAAATCCTTGGCGTCCGAGCCGATCATCTGCCGTACGATCCACTGTGTATCAACGTTCTTCATCTCCTCCTGGCCGGTGATGCGGCCGTCGCGCAGCACGGTGGTGTAATCGCCGATGCGGATCAGTTCTTCCAGCCGGTGCGAGATGTAGACGATGGCGACGCCACGCGCCTTGAGGTCGGCGATCACGTTGAACAGGATCTCGACTTCCGCCGCGCTCAGAGCCGAGGTCGGCTCGTCCATGATCAGGATGCGCGCGTCGAGCGAGACCGCCTTCGCGATCTCGACCAGCTGCTGCTGGCCGATGCGCAAATCCTCGACCAGCATGTCTGGCCTTATGCCGGCTTCGAGCTGTTCGAGGAATTCGGCGGCCCGCCGTTCCTGCTCCCTGTGGTCGATCTTGCGGAGGGCGTTGGTCAGCTCACGCGTGGCAAAGATGTTTTCGGCGACCGACAGATTGCCGAACAGGTTGAGCTCCTGGAACACCATGCCGATGCCGCGGCTGACGGCGTCGCCGGAGGACGAGAACGAAACTTCGTTGCCGTCGAGCAGGATGCGGCCGGCGGTCGGCCTTTCGACGCCGGCGATGATCTTCATCAGCGTCGACTTGCCGGCACCGTTCTCTCCGACCAGCACGTTGACCGCGCCTTTGCGCACCTCGAAATTCGCGTGCTTGACCGCCACCGTGCCGGCATAGACCTTGGAGATGTCCTCCAGCTTCAAGATGACGTCGTGACCGGGCGCGGGGCTCATGGCTTCGGCCCGATCTCGGCCTCCGCCGGTGTCACCAGCGGCAGGTCCTGGCCGCCCTCGATGGTGTAGGCGCCGAGCACCTTCGCGGTCCGGCCCTCCAGCCCGTCACGCGGCAGCTTGGACAGCACCGTCTTGCCGGCATAGGCATTGAAGGCCTTGCCGAACTGGGCGAAGTCGATCTGGTTGGTGAAGTCGTTGAACTGCACGAAATCCAGGCTGTCGCGAATGGCGGTTCCACGCATGGCCGGCCCGATCTGCACCCGCGCATCCGCCTTGCCGTCGCCGTCGACGTCGACGTCGACGGTGGCCGCGCGCGACTGCGTGTTGGCGGCAACGATCTTGCCTTCGACGCGCACCGCGAAGGTCCATGGCGAATTCGCCTGCTTCTTAGGATTGCCGTACTTTGCGCCGGCAGCGGCGGGATCGGTCTTCGCTAGCGCATGGACCTCGGCGAACGGTCCAGCCTTCTGCTGCAGGTAGGGGATGACCTTCGAGGCCCAGATTTCCTCGACCATTCTATCCGGATTGAAGGCCGAGCTGTTGGCGCTGTCGCCGCCCTGCGCCGACTGTGTCGGCAGGATCTTGCAGGCGCTGAGGCCGATGCCGGCGGTTATCGCGAGGATCAGCCAAGTCTGCCTGGTCGGACAAGTCGGCTTGGTCATGACAATCAAGGGCACCCGGAAAGTGAAATGGAGGCGAGGGGCGAACGTGCGTTCGCCCCTCGCAGTGTGCATCGCGCCGGCTCAGTTCTTGAGCGCGAAGGTCTCCAGCTTGGGAGCATTGTCGCCGTTGATGAGGACGCAGTCCATCAGCTGCTTTTCCTTCTCGGGCGACTTCTTGTTTTTGATGTACTCGTTGGCCTGCTCGACCGCCATCTGCGCCTGAGCGTAGGCCGGCTGCAGCACCGTCGCCTTGATGCCGCCGGAGGTGATGGAGTCGCGCACGTCATTCGAGCCGTCGAAGCCGACGACGATTACATCCTTGCGGCCGGCGGCGGCCAATGCCGCGTAGGCGCCCATCGCCATCGTGTCGTTGCCCGAAATAACGCCCTTGATGTCGGGGTTGGCCTGCAGGATCGATTCCATCTTGGAATAGGCTTCGGTCTGGCTCCAATTGGCCGACTGCTGCGCGACCATCTTCAGGTCCGGATAGTCGTCGATGACGTCGTGATAGCCCTTGGAGCGGATGCCGGCATTGGTGTCGGATTCCTTGCCGACCAGCTCGACGTAATTGCCCTTCTCGCCCATCAGCTTGACGAATTCCTGCGCGCCAAGCTGGGCGCCCTGGTAATTGTTGGAGACGATCTGCGCCACGGCGACACCGGTGGCGTTGATCTCGCGGTCGATCAGGAACGAGGGAACGCCGGCGTCCTTGGCCTTCTGCACGGCGGCGACGGTGGCGTCGGCGCCGGCATTGTCGAGGATGATGGCCTTGGCGCCGCGGCCGATCGCCGTGTCGATCAGTTCCGACTGCTTGTTGGCGTCGTCATCATGCACCAGCACCAAGGTGTCGTAGCCGAGCTCCTTGGCCTTGGCTTCGGCGCCCACCGCTTCCGCCTTGAAGAACGGATTGTCGTGCGAGGGCGTGATGATGGCAATCAGGTCCGCCGCATAAGCAGGCATCGCGGTGCCGAGTGCGAGCATGCCGGCGAAAGCCGCAAGCGTCATTCTTCGAGTAAGCTTCATGAAGTCCTCCCATTGAAAACCTGCCTCGGAGACCGAGGCCATTTGTCTGAATTCGCCGGCGGTGCAGGCTGCGCCGCTCGGATTTTGAAAGCCTTTGGCTGCTTTCGCCCGAAGCGGGCCTGGCTGTCGCTCCCCGCCATCCTCCTTCGCTCGTCCAGCGATCCGAGCCTGAACAGCTAAAGCTAACTGGTATGATGAGTCAATCACTAATTAAGGTGATGTGTATATGATAAGCGGCGATCTCACGTGATACGCTGGATGCTGGCGGCAATCTCCTCCGGCTCGAAGACGCGCTTCCAATCGTCACGCATCAGCACCGGCTTGCCGAATTCGATCGCCTTGTTGCAGGCGTCCGAGAACACGCCCTTGGTTTCGCCGAAAATGACGGCGCCGAGCACGTTCATGTGGCCGAGCAGGAAGTCGAGCGCCGCCTGCCGGTCGACGCCCCGCGCCACAACCTCATCGAGGGCTTCCTTCATGACGACGAGCAGCGACGCGCAGACCGTCTCAGAAAGACCAGGTTCGAGCAGGGCCATCTGCTCGACGGTCACGCGGTGCGAGCGCATCACCGGCGCCCAGATGATGCGGGCGATTTCCTCACCCTTGGCATAGTCCTCCTCCGGGCCCTGCATAAGGGCGCTGACGAAATGCTGCTTGGCCTTGACGCCGCCGAAGAAGTCCTTCTTGGCCGCCATGTCGGTTTCGTCGTTGAAGATCGGCGGATGGCAGGGATGCGTGACGAAGTAGGTAAGGTCGGGGCGCTTGGGCAGATGGCCGGCAAAAGGCGCCGCGGCGTCGAGCACGATCACCATTGTCCCCGGCGCCAGCTTGCTTTCGATGCTCGCCGCGACCTTGCCGATATGCGTGTCGGGAACCGCCAGGATCACGACTTCGGCGCCCGCGAGCGCCTCGTCGACGCTGAGCGTGTCGATGCCAAGACCGCTTTTCAGCCGCTCCTTGCCCGCCTCGCTGATCTCGACGTGACGGATCGCATAGGGGGAAGCGCGAAAATTGGTCGACAGCCGGTAGCCCATTTTGCCGCCCGCACCGAACAGCGCAATCGTTGTCATCTAACCTGCTCCTGATGTTCTAGACGACGGCCAATGCAGATCGTCACATTGTATACTGGTATAATCACTCTACCAAATTGGCAAGAGAAATCGCTGATTGTCGCTCCCTCACTTCGGGTGGGCCGTTGCCGCGCTCGCTTCCGCGTCGGCCGTTGCATCATCGTCGCCGTCTGCAATTTCGACAAACGCGCGCCGCGCTTGCGCCTGACGTCCGGCCAGCGCCAGAACGAAGATGACGACAACGCCCTGCACGATGTCCTGCGCGCCCGGAGGAAGGCCGATGATCTGCATGGTGGTGACGATGAGGACGAGCAGGATGCTGGCGAAGAGTGTGCCGAGCGCGGTCGCCGAGCCGCCGAAGATCAGCGTTCCGCCAAGCACCACGGCGGCGATCGACTGCAGGAGATAGGGCTGGCCCATTTCGAGGAATGCGCCGCCGATATAGGCGCCGAGCAGCAGCCCGTCTAGCGAAGCCAGCACCGACGAGATGATGAAGGCCGACGCGATCACGCGCCCGTTGCGGATGCCGGCGAGCCGTGCCGCGGCGCGGTTCTGGCCGACCGCCGAGAGCAATTGCCCGAAGACGGTGTAGCGCAGCACGAAGGCAGTCGCCGTTACGCCGAGGATGGCGATGATCGCCATGATCGGCACGCCCGAAATGCGCCCGGTCGCCAGTTCCTTCAGTGCCGGGCTGACGGCGAAGCCCGGTATCGCCTTGTTCGACAGCAGCGTCGCCGTCGCCAACACATAGCCGGTCGCCAACGTCGCGATGATGGCCGGAATGCCGAGACCGACAACGAGCAGCGAATTGAGCGCCCCGACCGCAAGGCCGAGCAGGATGGCGGCGAGCACGCCGATGGCAAGGTTGGCGTCCTGGCCCTTGATGGTCAGCAGCGCGACGAAGGCACAGAGCGTGATCACGGAGGCGACCGACAGATCGATATTGCCGCGCCCGGTCGTCACCACGAACATCTGGCCGATGCCGACGACCGTCAGGAAGGATGCCGACAGAATGACGCCGGACAGGCTGGACAGGCTGAACCGGTTGGTGACGACGGACAGCACCAGCCACAAAATAAGCACGCCGATCGCCGACCAGATCCAACGGTTCCGTTGCGCCCAGATGCCGAAGCCGGCGAATGCGCTCATGGCTCGCTCCTGCGGTCGGCGGTCAGGCTGCGCAACGTCAGCAGCGCGATCAGGATCAACCCTTGCGTGGCGGCGTTGTAGTCGCTGCTGACGCTGAGCGTGCCGAGCAGCGCGCCGATGAGCGACAGCGTCACCGCACCGGCGACGGCGCCGATCGGCGAGATGGTGCCGCCGAGCAGCGAGCAGCCGCCCATCACCACGGCGGCAACGCTGAGCAAGGTATAGGAATTGCCGGAATTGATGTCGCTCGCCGTGTTGATGGCCGTCAGCGACAGGCCCGCGGCGCCTGCAAACAAGCCGGCGATTAGATAGCGCACCAGCGCGTGGCGCGTCGGCGACCATCCCGAGCGGATCATCGCCGCCGGATTGTTGCCGAAGCCACGCAACACCACGCCGAGCGGCAGCCGGTCGATGACGAGCACGATCAGAGCCACAGCGGCGATCAAGATGATCGACGTCGGCATAAATCCGATCGACCAGCCGAACAGCGTCGACAGCCACTCGGGACTGGCACCACCCGGCGTCGGCTGCAGAGCATAGCCGATGCCGACCCAGATGAAGGACGCGCCGAGCGTGACGACGATCGCCGGGATTTTGCGCGCCTGGATGATGCCGCCAAGCCCCGCATAGGCGGAAAGCGCTGCCACCAGCGCCAGCGCGCCGAGCCAGGGCTGGTCGTAGAGCAGCGTCGCGCAGAGCACGCTAACCAGGCCTGCGAAGGCGCCGACGCCGAGGTCGATCTCGCTGCCGCCGACGATGAACATCTGCGCTGCCGTCACCAGCACCAGCGACAGCGCCGGCATCAACAAAAGGTCGAGCCCGAAAGCCGAGGCGACCGCGGGATTGATCGCGATCATGATGGCGAGCACGGCGGCAAGCCCGATGAACGGCGCCGAATTGACCAGCCGGCGCCCGAGCCTCGCCATAGCGGTCCGGTCCTTCGCGGCGCTCGCCTGCCGGTCCGCCGATTGCTCGAAGGAGGCGCCGACGATCGCCTGCTCGGTGATCGCCTCGCCTGCCAGTTCCTTGACGATCCGCCCGCCGGAAAAGACCAGCACGCGGTCGCAGGCGAGCAGCTCGGCGTCTTCGGTCGTGTGCCAGATCAGCGCGCGGCCGCCGCGCGCGACCTCGTTGCCGAGCCGGTAGAAATCCTGCTTGGTGGCGATGTCGACGCCGCGCGTCGGATCGTCGAGCAGGATGACCGGCGTGTCGGCGACCAGTGCCCGCGCCACCAACGCCTTCTGCTGGTTGCCGCCGCTGAGCTCGGTGATGCTGGACTGAAAGCGCTTCTCGTCCAGCCGCAGGCGGCTTGCCGCACGTGAAGCGGTGTCTCGGTTGGCTCGGTCGGAAACGACAGCTAGCGCCGGGCGGCGGGCAAGCGCGCCGATGCTGATGTTGCCGAGCACGCTCCACAGCGGGAACACGCCTTCCTTCTGCCGGTCGCCGGCGATGAAGCCTGCCTCCGCCCCCCTGGAGACGCCCGCATGCTGCTTTCGGTCGGGCTTGAAGATCGCGTGCAGCAATTCCTTTTGCCCGCTGCCTTCGAGACCGGCAAGCCCGACGATTTCGCCGCGCACGATGTCGATGCCATGGCCGAGCTCGGCTGTCAGCGGCCCGGAGAGCCGCACCAGCACGTCCTGGGAGGATGCGCCCGCGACGGCGTGCTGGTGGACCGGGTCGGCATTGCCGCCCATCAATTGCACCAGCTTGCCGATCGAAGCGTCCGCGGCATGGCCCTGCCAAGCGGTGCGGCCGTTGCGCAGCACCACGACTTCGGTGGCGATGTCGATGATTTCCTGCAGCTTGTGACTGATGAAGATGAAGGCGAGCCCGCCTTTCGCCCGCTCGCGAATGAAGGCCCTGAGCTGCTTCGATCGGTCGAGATCAAGCGAGGATGTCGGCTCGTCGAGCACGATCAGGTTGACGCCCGGCGTCGCCGCAGCGCGTGCGATCTCCACCATCTGCCGTTCGGCGATGGTGAGGTGGCCGACCTCGGCGTCGGCGTCGATGCCGTTGCCGGGAAAGACGGCATCTAGCGCCGCGCGGGCACGGGCGCGGTAGAGCGCGCGCCAGCCCGGCCGGCTTGCGGAATCGCCCGGTGTTTCCAGGAAAAAGTTCTCGGCGACGGACAGGTTGGCGCAGAGCGACAGCTCCTGGTGCACCATGCGGATACCACGCCGCTGCGCTTCGCCGGTGTCGTAATCGGCGAAAGCCATTTCTCCACCGGCAAAGGAAATCGAGCCGAGCGTCGGCCACATTGCACCGCACAGGATGCGCATCAACGTCGATTTGCCGGCGCCGTTGCCGCCGACCAGCCCGATCACGTCGCCGGCGCCGACCGAAAGATCGATCCCCGCGTTGGCGAGCGTCGGCCCGAAACTCTTGGTGATCCCGCTGAGCGCGACGACGGCTGGCCGGGCAGACGCAGCAGGCACCGCGGTTGCGGCGCTGTCCTGAGCGGCAACGGCAAGCTGGGACATTCGTCCTCCGGTTCTTCGCAAAGCGAGGATCGGGCGCGGCCGTAGGCGACGCCCGATCCCTGGACTGGTTGCCTTACTTGCTGAGCAGGTTCTGCTTGACCCAATCCAGCGAATAGCTCGGGCTGATGATTTGGCCGCCCGGCATCTTGGCGTAGTCCTTCAGGTTGCCGGCGTCGACCGTCGCCACCGGCATGATCATCAGCTTGGGCGCCTTGGCGCCCTTGAGCAGCGACAGGCCGAGCCAGAAGGCGGCGCCGCCGATACCGGGCGTGGTGTTCATCGATACGGTCTGGTAGCCGTTCTTGGCATTCTCCTCGGCCCACCATTTGACGAAGTCGGTGCCGCCGCCGCCTTCGATGACCGGCATCTTGTCCTTGTAGTCGCCGCCATACTGGACGAAGGCCTGGGCGATGCCGACATCGTCGCTACCGCCCTGGCCGAGCACGGCGTCGACGTGCGGCAGCGAGGGCAACACGTTGGCGATCGCCGCTTGCGCCACCGAGGCCGTGGCCTGGCCGTAGACGGTCGCGACCACCTTGATATCCGGGTATTTCGCCAGCACCGACTGCTGCGCGTTGAACATGTCGTTGTCGGGCGCCGAACCCTTCACGCCGCGCACCTGGATGACGTTACCCTTGCCGCCGAGCATCTTGAACACGGCTTCCGCCTGGGCAGCCTTGTAACCCTTGAAGTCGAAATTGAGCTGGTAGTTGCAAGGCGCCGAAGCGACCGAGTCGAAAGAGATGACGATGATGCCGGCCTTGCAGGCCTTTTCGATGACACCGTTAACCGCGGTCTCCGAGGCGGCGTCGACGGCGAGCACGTCGACCTTCTTTAGGATCAGTTCGGCGATCTGGCTATTCTGCTGCGCGACCGAGCCGTCGCCGTTCATGACGATGTAGTCGGCGATCTGTCCAGCGGCCTTGGCCTCCTTGGCCGATGCCTCGAAAGCCTCCACCATCTGGTGACGCCAGGTATTGCCGTAATAGGCATTGGCCAGCGCGATGACCGGCGCGTCCGGAGACGCCATTGCCGGCAGCGCAGCAGCACTTGCCAGTGCGACGCCGGCGAGCGCCGCAACAATCGAAATTCTCATGTCATTCTCCTCCCAACGAAACGACTGGCTTGGCAGCCTCAGCATAGCGCCAGATGATCACGCTATGTCAGGTACACATTATACCAGCATACCAAATAGGCAAGCCAGTATTGAAGCCATCCGATGTGAAGAGGCCAAGCTCGACCGGTCGCACCAGGCGCGAAGCGCCCAGAACAGCCTTCAGCCGAGGTGACGAAGCGTATGGCGCGTCTGCTTCGCGGTCGATCCGATGCTCAGGAAGGGCCTGCCCGGGGCCGGCACCGTGCTCATCCAGAAGATCGCCGGAGCCGCCTCAGCGGCCAAGCTTCCGCGGCGAGATCGCCCGGTCCGCCGCACCCCATCGGCACTAGGAGGCGTTTGCGCTCGGCACCTGGACCGTTCCGGCTACCGGCAAGCCATGGCTCGGCTCAAGCGGTCTTCATCGCGTTGCAGATTTCCTCCACCAGCATCGCCGCCGAGACAGCGCCGGGATCCGGATGGCCCAGCGAGCGTTCGCCGAGACGCGCGGCGCGGCCGACGGTTGCGATCATGTCGCGTGTCGCTTCCGCGCCTCGGCGGGCAGCAGCGGCTATGGCATCGGTTTTCTGGCCGCTGACCGCTACGTCAGCGGCGGGAGCCCAGGCATCGAGCATCGTCTTCTGGCCAGGTTCCGCCTTGCCGCGCTGGACAATGCCGTCGCGCATTGCCGCAATGACGGCCCGCAACTCGCCGCTCGGCATCGATGCCCGCGGACCAGCAGCCTTACCGGCGCGCAGCAGGGCGGTCGCGTAGAGTGGTCCGGAGGAGGCGCCGACCGCGTTGAGAAAACCTTTGGCGGCGGCATTGAACACATCCTGCAGCGTGCCCTCGGCGGCCTGGGCTGAATCGGCCGCGGCCTTCATGCCCTGTTCCATGGCGATGCCGTGGTCTGCGTCGCCGATGACCCCATCAAGCGCGCAGAGCCTGTCACGCTCGGCCGCCATCCGCGCCGAGAAAGCGTCGAAAAGGGCCTTCAAGTCCCCCGTCGTAAACTCCATTCGCTCAACTCCGAAACATGGCGCAGTCACAGGGATGGTCAATCATGCGCTGCAATTCGTCATCGAGATGCATAATGGTAATCGAGGCGCCGGCCATGTCGAGGGACGTGCAGTACGGGCCGACAAGCGTCTTATGGACGACCAGCCCGGCAGCCTTCAGGCGCTCCGCGATCCTGGCGTTCAGGATGTAGAGCTCCATTAGCGGCGTCGCGCCGAGCGAGTTGACCAGCACCGCGACACGATCGCCGGCCGGCGCCTTCATTTCCGCAAGGATGGCGTCCATGATTTCATCGGCGACATCGTTGGCCGAACGCAATGGCCCGCGCCGCACGCCCGGCTCGCCATGGATGCCCATGCCGATCTCCATCTCGCCGACAGGGAGATCGAAGCTTGGCTTTCGTGTCTGCGGCAGCGAACAGGACGACAGAGCCACGCCCATGGTGAAGGTGCGGTCGTTGGCGCGACGGGCGACCCGCTCCACCTCGTCCAGCGGCATCATCATGTCGGCGGCCGCGCCCGCGGCCTTGAAGATGAACACGTTGCCGGCCACGCCGCGGCGCTTTTGCCTTTGGTCGCGCGGCGCCGACGCGATGTCGTCTGTGGTCAGCACCGTGCGCGCCTCAATGCCCTCCATCTCCAGCAGCTCGGCGGCCATGTCGAAGTTCATCACGTCGCCGGCATAGTTGCCATACATGAACAGGACACCGGCGTCGCCACTCGCGGCCATCGCTGCGTCGACCGCCGGCTGGGGAGGGGGCGAGGCGAAGACGTTGCCGATGGCGGCGGCATCCGCCAGACCCTTGCCGACATAGCCCAGAAAGGTCGGCTCATGGCCTGAGCCGCCGCCGATGACCAGCGCCACCTTACCGGGTCGCGGACCATGTCTGGCGATGACCGCGCGTGGAGCGTTCTCGGGGCGCCAGAGATGGTCGGGATGCGCAGCTATGATGCCGGCCAGCATTTCGTCGACCGCCGCATTGCCGTCATTGATCAGCTTCTGCGTCACGCTCATTCGCATTTCCCTCCATCGCCCTCGGCCAAGAGACTAGAGCGTTTCGCGGTTGTGAGGAAACGGTCTTCTTCTGGTCCAGCCGAGGCCCCAACGCGCAAGTGTCGAAAGGTCAGCGCGCGTTGTACTTGGCGTCGACCTGATCGATGGCGGCGACATTGCCGGCCGACCGCCCCTTTGGATCGAACGTCTCCTTCAGAAAGGCATCCGCGATCGACTTCGCCAGCTCGGGCCCGATTACCC
>NZ_LYTP01000021.1:0-20050 GCF_001672435.1 Mesorhizobium sp. AA23 | reverse complement strand
ACATCCAGGGCACGTATGGCTATCTGACGATCGACAGCTCGGGTCACTACACCTACACGCTGACGACGCCCGAGACGAACGCTCCGGCCGGCAATAACGGCACCAACATCCAGAGCGGCACCGACGCCTTCACCTATACGGTGCAGGACGCCTTCGGAAACACCAACACCTCAACCATCACCATCTCCATCAAGGACGACGTGCCTTCGATCGTGCTGAGCGGCACGCCGGCACCGACGCTGAATGTGGACGAGAGCTACCTGACGGCGGCGACCAACGGCATTGCCGGCTCGGGCGCTGGGCCTTCCGGCTCGACCTCCGACACGCAGAGCTTTGTTGGTGCCTTCACCGTGGTGCAAGGCGCCGACGGCGCCACCACCAGCTACGGCGTGAGCATCTCCTCCCAGGGCGTGACCTCGAACCTAATCGACTCGGCGACCGGCCAGGCAGTGGTGCTGACGCAGACTGGCAGCACCGTTTCGGGTTACGTGACCGGCCACAGCGGCGATCCGGCCTACTTGGTGTTCACCCTTTCAGTTAATACCTCGACAGGCCAGGTGACGCTCACGCAGGACCGCGCGGTGCACCAGAACACGATCGACCACCCGACCGACAGCTCCGAAGGGATCACCCTGACCTCGGGCCTGGTGACGCTGACGGCGACGGTGACGGACGGAGACGGCGACAAAGCTTCGCAGTCGCTCGACCTCGGCTCCAAGGCCACCTTCCATGACGACGGTCCGTCGATCGCGCTGAGCGGCGCCACCGCCCCAACGCTCGAGGTCGATGAAAGTTACCTGGCGAACGGCTCGACGCCGAACGCTGCGCTGACTTCGGCCACGGCCGCCTTTGCGGCGATGTTCACCGTGGTGCAGGGCGCCGACGGCGCCACCACCAGCTACGGCGTGAGCGTCTCCTCGCAGGGCGTGACTTCGAACCTGATCGACTCGCCAACTGGCCAAGCAGTGGTCCTGACGCAGAGCGGCGGCACAGTTTCGGGCTATGTGACCGGCCACAGCGGCGATCCGGCCTATCTGGTGTTCACACTGGCGGTGAACGCAGCAACCGGCCAGACGACGCTGACGGAGTTCCGTGCCGTACACCAGAATACTGCGGACAATCCGACGGACACTTCCGAAGGCATCAGCCTGACCTCCGGCCTGGTGACGCTGACGGCAACGGTGAACGACAACGATGGTGACCACGCCTCCCAGTCGATCGATCTCGGTTCCAAGACCACTTTCCATGATGACGGCCCGTCGCTGGGTTCCTTCACGTCGGGCACCATCCCGAACGAGGTTGGATCGGTCGCCGGCTTCTTCTCGCTGGTGCCGGGCGCGGACGGCATTGATCACTTCAACATCACCGGTCCTGCAATCACCGGCATCGCCTATAACACGACGATCGCAGCAGATGGGACGACCGTTCTCCATGCGATGGCGGGCGCGACAGAGGTGTTCGACCTAGTAGTAAGGCCGGATGGAACTTATCAGTTCGACCTGCTCAAGCCCGATGCAGGGACGACAGTTACGTATTCGCTGCAGAACCTTCCCGCCGGCGGACCGAACTGGCGCGAAACCACTGACGGCCATATCGAATTTTCAAGCCCCGACGGCATCAATTCCAACAACAACGGATTTGGCGTCGCGAACACCTTCGTTGGCGCAAACGAATCCTTCACGATGGAGTTCCACACGGCTGGCACCGGAATTGGTGTCGACAATCCGCCCAGCACCAATGCTGAGATGAATGACTCCGTGAGTTTGGTTGTCAACTCGCTGAACGGTTCGGGGGGAACCTATCACTGGGTTGCGACGAACACGCTTACCAACACGTCCGTGTCCGGCGACATCTCCATCACCGCAACGGGCACATACGTGATCGATCCGTCGATCAGCTTCAACCAGTTGCAGGTCAGCGCGGTCAACGTCCCCGGGCAAGGCGCTCAGTTCTCGAACGTTTCCCTCACGCATAACGTCTTGCCCCAGGATCAGAACCTGGCGTTCACAGTGTCGGCCACCGACAAGGATGGCGATACGACCGGCACACAGCCTATCGCCGTTCACGTTGTGGCGGCGGATGGATCGGGCAACTACACGCTCACCGGAACGGCGGGCAACGACGTGCTCGCCGGCAGCACACATGCCGACACGATCTCTGGCGGAACCGGGACCGACCTCGTCGACTATACCGGCAGTGTCGCGGCGATCTCGATCCATCTGGCCGATGATGGCCATGCATCGGGTGCACCGGGGACGTTCAGCAACCCGACTGCGGGCACAATCGGCGGCGGCGATGCTGCCGGCGATACGCTCACCGGCATCGAAGGGCTAATCGGCGGCTCCGGCAATGACTATCTGTTCGGCAATTCCAGCGACAACTATCTCGCAGGCGGCGCCGGCAACGACACACTCAATGGCGGCGGCGGCAACGACACCCTGATTGGTGGACTCGGCCAGGACACGCTCACCGGCGGCGCGGGAGCCGACACTTTCAAGCTCGACCACCTCGAACTAAACATCAAAGATCTCATCACCGATTACAACGGCGCAGAGGGCGACAAGATCGACTTGACATCGCTGTTCGACGCGGCGCCCGCCGGCAACATCAGCAACTACGTGCACTATGACAGCGGGACCGGCACGCTGAGTGTCGACACCAGCGGTTCGGGCAACCCGGCCAACTTCGTGGACGTGGCGCAGCTGACGAATACACCTGCCGCCGGCACCATCACGATCCTCTACGACGACAACACACATGCACAGCACACTGTCACCATTTAGCACTTATGCACGACTGCAATCGCATGCTAAGCATAAGCAACGCATGAATTCGCAATTTGGAGAGGGGCTTACATGAAACATTCCGTAAGACTGCTGGCTTCGGCCGTGGCGGTGCTGCTCGCCGGATCGACGGGCTTTGCCGCAGATATCATTGGCGAGCCGGCAGTGAATTATTGCCGCACCGTCGGCACCTCGGACCTGGTGCTGACCGACAACATAGTCGAGCTCAAGGACAGGGTGGTCAAGCTGATGGACGACTCCGTCGCGGTCGCCAACAGCCCGGAATGGATCAACTCGTCGCGCCCCGCCTTCGTCTGGGCATCGGAAGCCAAGGTCGCCTGCGGCAAGGCCTATGGCTACCTCAAGACCAACTACAAGGACGAGGACTATCTCAACAAGTGCGAGTGCTTCCACGACCGCATGGTCGAGTACATGCACTGAGCTGACGGGCGCGCCGACCAGCTGCGATGATGGCCAAGAGAGCCTGGGCGGAGGCCGACGCTTCCGCGCGCCCGGCGCCGGTTGCCGTGCCTGCCGGCGTGGCGGGGCATTTCCGACGCGACTTTCCGCGAGCCTTCGAGCAGTTCATCGTTTCAGGCAAACGCCAAACTGCTGCGACTACTCGTTTTTGCGCAATTGCGGACGGGAAACTGATGCGCAGTTTCCCTGGAATTGCTGCGGCGCTCGCCTTTGCCTTTGTCGCGGCGATCTCCGGCTGCCAGTCGAAGAACGGCGCATCGGAGGTGCTCGATCCCGCGGCGATCGCCGCGCCTAGCAGCCAGGCCGGAGCCACCACCGCCGCGCCCGCGCAGCTGACCGCCAGTTCCGCAGCGACCGCCCCCAAGGGCAATCTGACGCTCGGCACGGGCCCGACCAAGATCGCCATGCTTTTGCCGCTCTCCGCCCCCGGCAGCGCGGGTGAGAACGGCAGGAAGATGTATGATGCCGCGCGGCTGGCAATGGCCGATCTCGGCGACAAGCTGGTGACGCTGACCATCGAGGACACGCGCGGCGACAGCAGCTATGCCAAGGACCTGGCGGTGAAGGCGATCACTTCGGGCGGCGTGAAAATCGTCATCGGGCCGGCCGAGCTTGCGGCGGCGCAGCACCTTGCCAAGCTCTCCGGCACGCAGCGGCCGCCGGTGCTGGCGCTGGCCGACAATTTCGCCGGCGGCCCCGGCGTCTATTCGGTGCGGCTGAGCGAAGCCGACAGCGCGGCGGCGGGCGCGGCAGCGGTCGCCAGCAAGGGCGCCAAGAAATTCGTGCTCTTGGTGCCGGCGGGCGCGAACGCCAGTGCCGTCGAGGCTCGGGTCGCCAACGCGCTCAGCATCTATGGCGCGACGCTTGCCGTGACGCTTCCCTATTCGGCGTCGGACTCCGCCAAGGTGGTGTCGGACATGGGTTCGCTGGTCGAGGCGCCCGACGCCGTCGTCGTCGCCAGCGGCGACGGCAGCCCTGTCGCCGTGCTGGCGGCGCTGAAGGCGAAGGGTATTCCGGGCAAGGCCGTAAGCCTGATCGGCACCGAACGCTGGCTCGAGCGCCCGATCGATCCGCTTTATGAGGGTGCCTATATCGCGACGCTCGACCAGAGCGAGACCGGACCGATCGCTGACCGTTTCAAGGCGACCTACAACTACCAGCCCGACGTCAACGTCGCCTACGCCTATGACATGGTGGCGCTGTCGGCCGGCATAGCAAGCTCGGTCGGCCCGAACGGTTTCTCCAAGCAGGTGCTGGAAAACGCCAGCGGCTTCCGCGGCTCGACCGGCCTGTTCCGCTTCCGCGCCGACGGCTCGAGCCAAAGATCGATGCCGTTTTTTAAGGTGGAAAAGGGAAGACTGAAGCTGGTCGAGAAGCAGACCGCGGGGTTTTGAAATTTCACTCGGGTGGTGCCGTTGGATTTTCTCAGAAAGCTTCTGATTTTGGCTGTTGTCGGGGCGCTTGGAGCTGGCGCCGTCGCGCTCATCGAACGCCTGATGTTTGAGGCGCAAAGCCAGCAGTCTCAGGGGAGCCTCCATCTCTCATTCCGAAGAAGCCGGTGCGGCAATGGAGGTGGCGGCTCACTTAGCTACCGATGAAGACCGTTGCTTTGGAGCACGTTGTGTCGGGAGTTAGTCGGCACTCAATTAAGCCGCTGCTACATTCCTGAGTTGGCAGCCACCGTAACGGTCGCGAATATCTGGAATGCTGTTGCGCAGATTGCCGCCGCGGCTATCGGTACGCCGAATGGGACCACCCCTTTGCGGTCGAGATGCTGGACATACAGACGGAACGCACCTTCAGGCAGCATGAAAGGGAACTTCATGACTGCCGCTGTTGCGAGGGCAAACAGCAGAAGCAAGATCGAGAACGCAGCGAGGCCGCTGCCCCCGATCACGAACGGCATAACCGCCATCAACTTCACGTCGCCGGCGCCCAGCTTGCGCAGAACCCAGAAGGGGAAGAGCACGACGAACAGTAGTAATGCCGCGAGTGCACTCAATCCCATGTCCCACCACGACCCAGCCTCAACGGAGACCAGTTGCAAGGAACCAAGGCCCAGGAAAAGGAGCAGGAGGACGTCGCGATTCGATATCTTCTGGGTTTTAAAGTCGGTCCAACCAACCATTGCCAGAAGAGGGATAGTAAGCGCCTTGAACAGGAGCGATACGGCGAGCAGAGGGCTCATGACCGCTCTATGTTCCGCACGCTGGACGACAGCAGCTTCAGATTGTTGGCCACGGTCGGATCGTTTGGCGCAAGCTCATAGGCCTTGAGGAAATTGGTGCGCGCCTGCTGCAGCTTACCGCGCAGCAGGTAGGAATAGCCGAGATTGTTATAGTATTCCGGCGTCGCGCCGAGCAGACGGTAAGCCCGGCTGTAGGCCGTATCGGAAAGATCGAAACGACGAATGCGGTCGCAGGAAGCCGCAAGACCCAGCCAGGCGATGCCATCATTAGGCGCCAAACGTGTGGCCTTGTAGAATAGGGCCCCGGCGTTGCCATAGTTTTCGGAGCGGAACTGGGTCTTGGCTTCGGTAACCGCCTGGTCCGAAGCATAGTAGTCGACGTCGCTGATCGTCTTCAGCCCGTCGAAGGCATCGCCGAAGGCGGTGTAATCGCCTTTGGCGGGCTCGTTGGTGCGAACCACGCCGTCGGCGATGTCTTTTGTCTGGCAACCTGCAAGGAAAATAAGCAGCAGGCTGGTCGCGACTGCGAGGCGCTTTGTCATTGTGTGTCCCACGAGTCCCCGACTCTGTCTGAGAACCTAATCATATGATGGCTTAGAAGAAAATGCCTTTCATGCGGAGAATGACCGGCAGCATCACGACCATCATCACCACCGGGAAGATGCAGAGACCAAGAGGAATCATCATCTTGACCGGCAAGGCGTTGGCCTGCTCTTCGGCACGCAGGATTCTTTGGGTGCGCATTTCGTCGCTATAGACACGCAACGCCTCCGTAAGGCTGGTGCCGAGTTCTTCTGACTGACGAAACAGCACGGCGAGAGCCTTCGCTTCGTCTAGTCCGACGCGGTCCGCAAGTTCACGTAGCGCCTCCCGCAACGGTTTGCCGGCCCGCAATTGAAGATTCATGATCGAGAGCTGAATGCCAAGCCATTTGTGGGTGCCGGCCAGTTCGCTGCCGACGCGTTCGACCGCAGCCTCAAGGCTCATGCCGGCATCGGCGCAAGTGATCATCATATCCATGAAATCGGGAAATCCGCGCCGGTAGACCTGCTTTTGCGAATTTTCAAAGCGATCAAGCATGATGCTGGGGACGACGATGCATCCCAATCCGATTAGAGCCGCCCCGGCAAAGGCAAGCACACTGGGCAGTTGTGGCGGCAGCAAGTTAAAAAACAATGCGTAGCTGGCGAGAAAGCCGACACATACCGCACCTAGGCGAGAAGTGGCGTAGATGATGGGAGCGCTCGGTTGGTGAAAACCGGCACGGAAGAGCTTTGCTTCCAGCGCGTTGGGTTCACCGCGCTCCTTCTCAAGGGCTTTGAAATAGGCATCGACCGGTCGCTGGGCCGAGATTTTATTGATTTCCTGCTGTGCTGTCAGCGAGCGGCGACTTGCTATCCCCTCCGACAAAAGGCTGTTGGCGATGCGCCTTCTCGTCTGAAGGACAGGCGCAATTATCAGAGCGACCAACAAGAAGAGCGCGCCCGCTGCGAGGAATACAGCGACCGACAGCAACACCGACGAATTTCCGAGATCATTCAACAAAGCCGGTGTCCCAGTCCTAGAAATCGAAATTTACCATGCGGTACATGATGTAATCACCCAGGAGAGCCCAGGATCCGAAGATCACGAATACCGGCATAATGAGTGGATTGTCCCAAACGTCGCCATAATAGCTTGGGGCAATTGCCAACAGGATGAGGAACATCAGCACCGGAAAGAGTGAGATGATCCACGCCGACATCCGGCCCTCGGCCGACAGGGCCCTGATCTTCAGGCGAAGCTTGCGCCGCTCGCGTAGAACCGAGGCCAGATTGGACAATATTTCTGTGAGATTGCCCCCGGTTTTCGCCTGAATCGAAAGCGAGACCGACAAAAGGTGCAATCCTTCGAAACCGACACGCTCCGACAGTTTACGCACCGCCTGCTCAAGACTCAGACCAAACGAGATCTCATCCGAGACAATGCCGAACTCGGTCCCAAGGGGATCGGGCATTTCACGTGCTACCAGCCCGATCGCCACCGTCGTCGGATGACCCGCGCGGAGCGAACGCACGATCATGTCGAGGGCGTCAGGAAGTTGGCCGGCGAATTTGGTGATTCGCTTATTCCTGGCTCGTCTCATCACGAGCAAAGGCAGAGCGAATGCAACAAATAGAAATGTTAGGCTCGCGACGATAATCGGGGATCGTAGGAGAAGCACTGAGATCAATGCAAGCACAAGGCCCGCCAGCACGAAGACAACTGCGAAACTGATCGGGTTGCCGGTTATGCCAGACTGTGTGTAGAGCCGATTAAGTGCCACGGCTCCAAAAGCAAAGTCGCCCGATGTCGTCAGGCCCCGCTCTTGGAGAAGCCCTTGCAAGGTTTGTTCCACTGGAGCAGCCGCGCTCATCGCTTGAAGGCGGCGGTTTATGATGCCCGCCCTCGCACGCGAGCCTGCGATGGAAACATACGTCACCTCCACCGCTAGGATGACAGAGGCGGCAGCTAGGACGTAGACTAAATAAAGCAGCGTTTGGCCGGACAACATCAGAGCGGTACCTGCGGATTGAAGGCGTCCTTGGCGAAATGATATCCCAAGGTCGCGACTTCAGTCGCAAAACGCGGCCGAACGCCTGTCGCGCGGAACTCGCCGACAATGGTGCCGTCGGAAGCGACATCGCGACGAACGAAATGATAGATTTCCTGGAGCTGCACGACATTGCCTTCCATGCCGGTCAGCTCCGAAATCGAGACAACCCGCCGCCCGCCGTCCGATAGGCGCTGCGTCTGCACGATGATGTCGATGGCCGAAGCGATCTGCGCCCGGATCGAGTCATTGGTCATCGGCATGCCTGCCATGCCGACCATCTGCTCGAGACGCGAGATGGCGTCTCGGGGTGTGTTGGCGTGGATGGTCGTCATCGAACCTTCATGGCCTGTGTTCATGGCCTGCAACATGTCAAAGGCTTCCTCGCCGCGAACTTCGCCGACGATGATGCGGTCAGGCCGCATGCGCAGAGCGTTCTTAAGCAGCTCACGCTGGCGGACCTCGCCTTTGCCCTCTATATTGGGCGGGCGCGTCTCCAACCGGCCGACATGCGGTTGCTGCAGTTGCAGTTCCGCCGCGTCCTCGATGGTGACTAAGCGTTCCTTGGCTGGGATATAGCTCGACAAAGCATTCAGCAGCGTGGTCTTGCCGCTGCCGGTACCGCCAGAAACGAGGATCGACTTGCGTGCCTGCACGGCAATCCGCAGCAACTCAATCATCGGCTGGCGGATCGAGTTGAAGGCCATCAGGCGTTCGAGCGAATAAGGGTTCTTCGAGAATTTGCGGATCGACACCAGCGGACCATCGACCGAGATCGGCCGCACCGCGATGTTGACGCGCGAACCGTCATCCAGGCGGGCGTCGACCATCGGGGCTGATTCATCTACTCGCCTGCCGATGTTCGATACGATCTTGTTGACGATCCGCAGAAGATGCGCCTCGTCGCGAAATCGGATCGCGGTCTCTTCCAGTACACCGCGGCGTTCGACGAACACATGCTTGTGCGTGTTGATCAGGATGTCGGCGATCGAATCATCCTTCAACAGGGGTTCAATCGGGCCAAGCCCCAGCATCTCGTCCGCGGTGTCGCTAGTGAGCTGGTCCAGTTCGCGCGCGTTGAGCGGTACGTTTCGGCCGCGCACGAACTCACGAACGATCGGCCGAATCTCATCGAGGATTTCGCCCTTCGTCGCGGTTTCCAGGGCGGTCAGATTAAAGCGGTCAATGAGGTGACGATGCAGATCTACCTTCAACGCCAGGAATTCATCGCCGTTCGGCGTCATGTCCGGAACGGCAGGAACCGGCGTGGCGGCAGGCACTGGTAAGCGCTGAGCGGGCTGTGAAGGCGGTTGCTCGGCCGCCGTTTTGATGAATCGACCCAGCATTTCACACAACCCTCAAGACACTAACCCAGGAACTGATATACGGACAGCAACTCGCAAGAGCGTGTTGCACATGCTCCACAGCAACTTCAGACGTAGCATGAGGAATGACCAGCGCGGCACTATCGGGCTCCAATCCGCTGTCGCCGTGATGGTTTCGGCGCCGTTGAAGGTCGAGCGATCCAGCCAACCATTCGGATGGAAATCGCGGCAATAACGACTCCGGCCAGAATATCGACCAAATAGTGACTCCCCTCCGGAGGCGTCGCCAGAATCATCAGCACATTTAGAACGAGAGCGGGAAAGGCAACGTATCGGATGCCGCGCATGGAATAGGCGAACATCACGGCCAGGGTGGAGTGGAACGACGGGAAGGTCACGAGCCCTTCCGGATGCACTATGTCGAACGGCTTGAGTTCGCGGAGCGCGTGGAGTTGATCAAGGTGCCGCGTCGAAGCGCCTGGACTGAAGGACGTCAGTATTTCAGATGATGGGTGGAAAAAGTCGAACGCCCCCGCTGCGGGTACAAACGTCATCACAAGGCACGTCAGCGTGCCGGAGAGGCCAAAATATGCAGTGAATTCCTGCAGCCGGTCCGTTCGGCGCGTGAGCGCCAGCACAGCCGGGAGAACCAGCAACTGGATCTTCAAACTGGCATATGCCGCGGAAATGGTCGAGGCTATCAGCGGATGGCTGTTGAGCCACGCTGTATAGCCGACCCAATTGAAACCCAGCACCGAGTCCATTGAGGCGAGATAATCGTCCATCAACGGGCGGCTCGTCGCGGTGGCGAGATAAGAATAGAGAAGCAACGGAAAGGAAAGCAGAGCGGTAGCAACCAGAGTCATAATCCATGCCTGGATGCGAGCTGCGAAGTCGCTCAGTACGCCGCCATGCCTGAGGGCGACACGACCGAATTGATAGCGCAGCGCGCCAAAAACAACCCACAGAAAGAGCAAAGGGGCCATCGCGACAGCCAAATCAAGGCGCAGTGCTGATTGAATGGCAACGGTCGAGAACGGCAACCAAATCAGACTTGCTGACATGAGGCCGGCGAGCAAGGCAAAATTTAATACCGTCAGCCTTATGTTGGGACGGACTGAGGCCCATCTTTGGGCAGAGTCGCCTTTTCGGAATTTCGGCAATCCCACCGCTGCCGATAGGTCCATCATGCCACCGGCCTGCCCCGAGCCCTTAATCTGCATGAGCTCCACCCGACCCCACACCTTGCCTTAGCCTTAGCTAATTGCTCCCAGAACGAAACTAACTGTTAACCACATGATGGGCAAGCGGCCTGGAGGACACAGTGGAGTTTTACTTGCGACATAGTTAAGAAATAGGGATTTAAGAAATCGTTTTATTTTGCCCTACTCCAAGCTCACCGACCAAAGTCCTAGGACCTTTGTCACCACATCGGCGGTCACGCCCCTAACCCACTTAATATAAATCCATATGTCATACCTCTAATGTGTTTCCCCATGGACAGGGGTGTGGCCGAATTGTGAATGAATGGTTAAGATCGCTTGAAAATCGAAGCGAATCAAGCTGTTGTCAAAATTGAGAAAGTCTCAAATCGAGTATTGAAGGGTTAAGGGACCGTTAATCCGTTTGACTCGGCTTTTTTGCGGGACAAGGATTGAACGTGACGGGGGATGCTTGGGTATGGGGTACATTCCTTGGCTCTGTCTCGTCGGGTTCAACCTCCAAGTGTGGGAGACATTCGCATGAAAAAGCTCATGACGTTGACCCGGCAGTTCCGCGACGATGAGAACGGCGCTGCTATGGTCGAATATACAATTCTCCTCGGCATCATCACGGTGGCCGTGATTGCGACCGTGGTCCTGGTCGGCGGCTGGGTGGGCACCAAGTGGACCGCATTGTGGACGGCGATCTCCGCCCATTGATCGGCAGTCTTCGACTATCCATCGGCGCCGGGGTCATACTTGGCGCCGATGGTGCCTAACACAATTCAGCGGGGGCTGGCGATGCGTGCAAATACCGTAATCATGATCATTCTCGCCAGCGTCTTCGGCGTGCTGGCGGTCGTGCTTGCCAATATGTGGCTTGCCAATCAGCGGAGTGCGATGGCCAAGCCCGATCTGCCGCGTGATACGATCGTGGTGGCCGCGGTGCCACTCAAATTCGGCGACTCGCTGAGCGACGACAAATTGCGGGAGATCCCATGGCCCGCGGGAGCGGTTCCGGTCGGCGCCTTCAAGACAAGCAAGGATCTCCTGGCTGGTGAAGGAACCAAGCAGGCGTTGCAAGCCATCGGCGTCAATGAGCCGGTGCTTTCCACCAAGATCACAGGCCCGGGCCAGCGCGCGACGCTTTCGGCCGTGCTGTCGGAGGGGATGAAAGCCGTCTCCATCCGCGTGAACGACGTGCTCGGTGTCGCAGGATTTGTCTTCCCGGGCGACCGAGTCGACGTGCTTTTGACCCGCACCGTGCGCAGCAGCGACGGTCCCGACAAGAGCTTCGTTGACGTGCTGCTGCAGAGCGTCAAGGTGCTTGCCGTCGATCAGGTGGCCGACGAAAGCAAGGACAGCCCGACGGTCGTCAAGGCGGTCACGGTCGAGGTCAACACCAAGGACGCGCAGAAGCTGACGCTTGCTGCCGGCGCCGGACAATTGTCGCTGGCGCTGCGGCAGGCGGCGGGCAACAAGGGCGAGTCGACGGAGCGCGTGACGCTCGCCGACCTGACCGGCGACACGCCGGAAGATGTCGCTAAGAGACAGGCGGAACTGGACAGGCAGAAGGCAGCCGACGCTGCGGCCGCCGAAGAACGCAAGCGCGCCGACGACAAGATAAATGGATTAGCCCAAGCCGTGGAGCGGGTTGGGAGCCAGATCGACCAGTTGAGCAAGGTGAAGCCTACTGTGGCACCCGCACCACAACCGCAAGAAGTTATAAAGGAAGTGGTCAAATATGTGCAGCCGGCGCCGCCAGCCCGCGCTACAATCGGCGTATTTCGCGGCGTGAAGCTCGAAACATACGACGTGCCGCGACAGAGATAGCGAAAGACGCATTCGGATGGGGGGTCCGGGTGGGTCCGCAAGGGGGACGATCTAGATGCGAATTCTTCGAGGATCACTGGCCGTCGCGGCTTTGGCCTGGTCCTGTCTTATGTTGCCGTTGAGCCCCGCAGTTCACGCCGCGGACCGCTTCATCGATGTGTCGAGCCCGTCGCTGCACCGCGTGTTCGTGCCCGTTTCCCAATCCGCCACGATCCAGGTCAACGCTACACTGGGCGACATCGTCGTTGGCGACGAAAAGATCGCCGATGCGCAGCCGATGACCGACAAGACGCTCTACATCATCGGCAAGAGCCTCGGCACCACGACGGTAAATCTGTTTTCCGAGGACAAGCGCTCCCTGGGTGCCATCCAGATCGAGGTCGGCCAAGATGTCAGCGATATGGCGGCAGCTATCCGCCAGGTGGCGCCGAAAGCCCGCATCGAGATCGGTTCGATCAACGGCAAAGTTCGGCTGAGCGGCCATGTCAAGGACGCCGCGACCTTGGCGCAAATCGTCGAAGTCACACAGCAGTATGGACCTGACTCGATCATCAACGCAGTCACTATCGATGACAGCGAGCAGGTCAATCTTTCGGTGCGCATCCTTGAAGCCAAGCGTAATGCCGGCCGCGACCTCGGGGTCTCGATCAGGAGCACAAATGGGAGCGGGACGACGCGGACCGGCACCGGCGTTGCCGCAGTAGATAAGGACGGAGTCGTGCTTGGGCCCGGCGACCTTGTCAGCGGCCTGCTGTCCACGGCGAGTCCGTTTGGAGCACTGATTACCCGCGTTATCGACAGCAACGTCAAGGTCGATCTTATCATTGAAGCACTGGAGTCGAAAGGCGTCGTGCGTCTGTTAGCGGAACCGAATCTCACGACGGTTTCCGGCGAAACCGCCAGCTTCAACGCAGGCGGCGAAGTGCCGATCCGCAGCGTCAACAGCCAGGGCGAGATCGAGATCGTATTCAAGCAGTTCGGCGTCAATCTCAACTTCACGCCGGTGGTGCTGGATGACGGCAAGATCCATATCAAGCTGGCGCCGGAAGTGAGCGACCTGACCGGCTTCACGCCCGCCGGCGACCCGATCTTCACCAACCGCAAGCTGGCAACCGTGGTCAACCTGCGCGACGGCCAGAGCTTCGCGGTCGGCGGCCTGCTGTCCAGCAAGAACACCAGGCTTCAGGATCAGGTGCCGTGGCTGGGCCAGGTGCCTATCATCGGTGCGTTGTTCAAGAATTCGAGCACGCAGAAGGAAGAGACGGAGCTGGTCGTTGTCGTCACGCCGCATCTTGTGCGACCGGTAAAGCCCGGCGACCAGTTGGCAACGCCTTTCGACAAGACGAAGCCGTCCAACGATCCGGAATTGTTCCTGCTCGGCCAGCTCGAGGTCAGCAAGGACATGATCCGGAAATACGAGTTGGGCGACGGCGTCACCGGCCCTTACGGCCACATGCTGGATGTAAAATCGAAGGATAAGCTGGTCTATGTCAAGAAATAAGCTCCTGCTTGTCCTGCTCGGTTCCAGCCTGCTTGGAGGCTGCGCCGCGGACTATCTGAACAACTACGACACGATGACCTTGGCGTCGGGCGACTCGCAGAAAGCCAACCAGCTGCTGCAGACGGTCGATCCGTACAATCCGGCTTCCAACAACACCAAGATCGAAGGCGACGGCGCACGGTCCGTCGGCGTCGTGCAGAAATATAAGCTTCCGCCGGCGCCGGCGCCTACAACAAATATGACGGTCAACGTCGGTCCGGCCGGTACGCAGTGAAATGAACGAAAGGATGCGGTTGTATCAGGCATGCGAGGAGCCTGACAACCAGGGGTAAGGGTAGGGTCATGTTGGGGACCATGCGCAGGTTCTGGCGCGATCAGCGAGGCATAGCGCTGCTGCTCGTTACCATCATGTTGCCGGCGATCATCGGCTTCTCGCTCCTGGCGATCGACATGAGCCGGGTCAACAACATGCACAACGACCTGCAGAAGGCGGGAGACGCAATGGCCCTCGCCGCGGCTGCGGAACTGGATGGCCGCACCGATTCGATCGTCCGCGCCGACCGGGCGCTAGCGACCCTGGTGAGCAACCAATATACCTTCTCGACAGCCAACGTTCCGCAAACATTACTCGCCGCAGGCGTGACGAGGACCTACCTACGGTCACTTCCGGCATCCGACAGTACTGATATCGCAGCAGCCAATATCATCACCGACGAAGTGACGGATGCGCCGAACGCCCGGTTCGTCCGCGTGACCGTGACGCCTGTTGGTTTCGCGGCCATATTCCCGGCGTCGTTCTTGACCGGAAACACCGCGAACAACAGCTTCAATGTCGGCGCGGTGTCTGTCGCAGGGTTTACCTCCGGTGTCTGCAACTACACACCCGTCTTCATCTGCAATCCCTATGAAATGGTCAACGGCACCAATTCCGCTGGCGGCGTTACACTCGAGGAGGCCGTGGCCGATACCTCTATCCGCCGGCGCCTGATCGAACTCCGTACAGTCGGAAACAATGCTGCATACGGCCCGGGCAATTTCGGCTTCCTGGCGCCGCCGGACGGTGTCGGCAATGGAGCGCAGGCGCTTGCGCAGACAATCGCAACGTCGAGGCCGATCGGCTGTTATTCGTCCCAAGGCGTGAGCACCAAAACCGGCCAGAACACCGGCCCGATTCAGGATGCGTTCAACGTACGCTTCGGTATCAATCCCAGTGGCAATGCCTTCAACAGCGCGGAGTACGGCCCCGCCTCGAATGT
Organism: Mesorhizobium sp. AA23; assembly: GCF_001672435.1. NCBI lineage: Bacteria > Pseudomonadati > Pseudomonadota > Alphaproteobacteria > Hyphomicrobiales > Phyllobacteriaceae > Mesorhizobium > Mesorhizobium sp. AA23. The sequence continues at coordinate 4,910 of NZ_LYTP01000021.1, read as the reverse complement.
GCGGAAGGGAGCGTCGACCGCCGGAAATGGGAACGGCAACGGCAACAGCAATCAGTGCCCCAGTTACAATCAGCTGACGTTCAACGCTACCGGCAACATGGGCCTGCCGCGCGATGCCGCTACACCTTATATGGGCGGCCGGATGGGCGACGGGAACTGGAACTTGTCCAGCTATTGGAGCACCAACTTCGGTGGAACCAGCTATCCATCCTCCTGGAACACGACTGCGCCGACCCGGTATCAGGTCTACAAATACGAGATTGCGAACAATCTGGTCGGAACCGCCTCCGCGGGTGGAGAAGTAGGAACACCGCCGAGTTCCTGCCAGCCCCCGGTGACAACCGTCGATCGTCGTCTGCTTTACGGCGCGATTCTCAACTGCAACGCGCTGGAAGCCGCCGGGAACGATCTGAACGGCAACAGCACCAATCTTCCCGTCGAAGCGTTCGCAAGCTTTTTCCTGACTGAGCCCGTTCCGGGTGCCAGTGCAGGTGGCTCCGTTTTTGTCGAACTCGTCGACATAACGGGTCGCGGCGGTGCGGGGACGCTCGACAGTTTCCTCCGCGACGAAGCCCAGCTTTATCGGTGACGAAAATGCTTGGCATCATCCTTCGTCATCTTGCAAAATTTCGGCGCGACCAACGCGGCGCAGTGTTGATCGAGATGACCCTTGTCGCACCGTTGATGCTTACGCTTTCAGCTGGCGTGTTCGAGTTCGGCAATCTCATCCACGACAAGCTTCTGATGGAGGCCGGACTTTCCGACGGGGCCCGTTTCGCTGCGCGATGCAACAGCCAGATTTACACGGATGCCGGGCTAGCGGCGATAGACTGCGCCGACATAGCCACCAACATCGCTGTCTACGGCAAGCCGGCCATAACTCAGACGGACGTCGCGCGAATCTCAGGTTGGCAGAAAGCCAACGTCACCGTAACGATCGGGACCGGCTGCCACGATGCGGTGGTTGCCGGCGTCACGCAGTATAGATCCACGACGGCGCAAGTCTGCATCGTCCAGGCAGACGGGACTTATGCCTATACCGGCGTCGGCATGCTGTCACTCGTCGGCATTGGCCCGATCACGCTGAGCGGCTCACATCAAGAACGGTTGATGCGGTTCTGACCATGATCAGGCGTTTCGCAAAATCCGAGGACGGTGCGGCCATGGTCGAGATGACCATCGTCGCGACCCTGCTCTTTGCGTTGACGCTCGGATTCGTCGATTTCGGCTACGCCTTCTATCAGTGGAATGCGGCGACCAAGGCGGTCCAGGTCGGAGCGCGGCTGGCCTCAATATCGGATGCCGTCGCGACCAATCTTGCCACCGCCGCACCGACGGCCAATCCCGGCGCGCCGGTCGTCGCCGGCGCTTACGGTCCGTTCGTTTGCAGTTACACCGGTGCCACGGGATCTTGCACAAATAATGGCGGGTTCAATGCCGCCGCATTCAGTCGGGTATTCCGCGGCGATACGGCCAATACCAGCGACGATGCATGCCCGGCCCTTACGGCGGGCCAGAGACCCGGGATGTGCCACTTCTTCCCAGGCCTGCTGCGCAGCAACGTTGTCGTCACCTACATGGCAACCGGGCTCGGTTACCAGACTCGCCTCGGTGGTCCCGTGCCGACCATCACGGTCAGCCTGCAAAACCGAACCTTCCAGTTCTTCTTCCTCCAGGGACTGATGGGGTTCGCCAACATCAACGTGCCTTCCATGCTGAGTACCGTAACGGGTGAAGATTTAAAGAGTACCTGGCCATGAACGCCATCGACACCAGAGTCCTGCCCACGAAACGCAAGCAAGTGGCGCTGTTTTCGTCGGATGCGAATTTCAGGCACGACGTGACCACCCGGCTCGACGCGCTGGCGATCTACGACGTCAGAGTTTCGGAGGCGGTCGAGTTCCTCAAGGGGCCGCCGGTCGATGCACGTCCCGGCATCATCATCCTCGATCTCGGCGATGGCGAGCTGCTCGGCAACAATGCGCTCGTCGAGGCGCGCTCGGCCTGGGCGTCGGTGCCGCTGATCGCGGTCTCGGGCGAGCTGACGTCGGAGCAGACCCGGGTGCTGGTGCGCATGAATGCCTCGGACTGGCTGCACAAGCCGCTCGACCCCAAGGAGCTGCTCAACGCCGTCACCTTCCACGACACCGGCAACCAGGGCACCAAAAGCCGCATCGTCACCTTCATTGCCGCCAGCGGCGGCGCCGGCGCGACCACGCTGGCGATCTCGGCGGCGGAGCATCTCGCCTCGAAATCGGCCGAGCGGGCGGCCTCGACCTGCCTCGTCGACCTCGACTTCCAGAGCGCCAATTGCGGCGCCTATCTCAACCAGTTCAACCAGTTCGATCTTGCCGGCATCATCGGCCAGCCGGAGCGGCTCGATGTCGAGCTGATGGATGTCATCAAGCTGTCGCGGCCGTCCGGCCTCACGCTCTATTCCTTCGAGCGGCCGCAATTGCCGTTCGAGCCGCGCGGCGCCGATTTCGTCTTCCGGCTGCTCGACCTCGTCGCCTACCGCTTCGACGACATCGTCATCGACCTGCCCAACATCGAGACGCCGTGGCACGAGTCGGTGCTGCGCACCAGCGATGAGATCTTCATCGTCTTCGAGCTCAACGTCGCCTCGCTCAGGCAGGGCAAGCGGCTCTACAAGAAGATCCGCGAATTGCGCGGCAACGGCGTCTCGATCACCTTGGTCGCCAACAAGCACAAGCGCAGATGGTTCGGCAACCACTTCTCGCGCAGCGAACTGGAGAAGATCTTCAAGGCGCCGCACATCAAGTCGCTGGTGCTCGACAACGCGTTGCTGGCCGATGCGCTGAACCGCGCCATCCTGCCCTCCGAGGTCGACGGGCGGGCCCGCTTCAACAAGGACCTGAAGCGCATGTTCAAGGAGCGGCTAGACAATGCCCAGCGCTAGAGCAATTCCAGGAGATCCGCGCAGCGGTTTTCCATCAGGATTTGCGACAAAGCAAATGCGGCGGATAGCGACTCGCCTTGCCGGCGCCTGCCTGATCGGCATCGCCCTGGCGGTGCCTTGCGATTTCGCTCAAGCCGGGTCGGGACTGCCGCCGCTTCCCGCCATGGGTCCCAGCCTGCGCAAGACGGTCGCCTTCCAGACCGGCGAGCAACCGGGAACGATCATCATCCGCAAAAGCGAGAAGGCGCTCTATCTGGTCACGAACAAGAGCCAGGCGCTGCGCTACCAGATCAGCGTCGGCCGCGACGGCTTCGGCTGGACCGGAACCGTCAAGGTCGCCGCCAAGACCGAATGGCCGGAATGGCGCCCGCCCAAAGAAATGCGCGTCCGCCAGCCGGATCTGCCGGCGATGGTGCCCGCCGGTCCCTACAATCCGCTCGGCGCCAGGGCGCTCTATCTGTCGCGAGAGGGGCGCGACACGCTCTATCGCATCCATGGCACCAACGATCCCAAAGGTGTCGGCTTCGACGGCACGTCCGGATGTTTTCGGCTGACGAACACGGATGTGATAGATCTCTTCAAGCGCGTCGCGGTGGGCGCAAAGGTGGTGGTTGAATGACGATGATCAGCGAGCCGGACATTCCGGCAATCGAACTCAGCGAACAGGAAAAGGCGCCGGGCAGGCCGAGCCGGGCGAGAACCATCGGCGTGGTCGCGGCCGGCGCGGTCCTCGTCACCGCCATCAACGTCACCGCCGCCTTCTATCTTTATCGCGGCGTCAACGACCTTCGGGCATTGGAGGCGCGGCTGGACCAGCTCGGCCAGTTCGAGCAGCGGATCGGCGCGCGCATCGATACCGTCAACAACGGCTTCCAGAGCCGGTTCGAGACGCTGGACCGGCAACTGCAGGCGAGCTTCGGCCAGATCAACGGCAATATTGCCCGGCTGGAGCAGGGCCAGCCCGTCGCCGCCGATGCCGAAACGCCGCGGACGCCAGAGCCCAGTTTCGCCAACACGACCGTGGCCGAGGCCTCGGCAGGTGAAAACCCCTCCGTCGGCGCGCCGGCATTCAAGGGCAAGGCCGCGCCGCCCGGACCCAATCCATCCTATCAGCGCATCCAGCAGGCCGACGGTAAAGTCTACTACAAGAAGATCAACTGACCCGGCATCGGGCGATAGCGGAAGACATTCCGATCAGCACGGTCTACAGATCACGCTGCAGCGCCAGGATGCGGACGGCGCGGGCTTCGGCGCGCAGCCTCGCCTCGCGCAGGAAGGCGACATGGCAATAGGCGCAGGCCGCAAGGCCAAGGCACAGCACCATGCAGTTTTTCAAGCTGAAGTCGATCGCCAGCGAGAATTGAAAGCCGCGCGGCGCCGTGAAGTTGGCGATCGTGCTCGCCGTTTCCGAACGGCTGCCGGCCGCTATCATCAGACCGGCGAACATCAGCGCGGCATGGTTGGCGAGGAAAAAGCCGGCGGATCTCTTGGCATGGCAAGCCATCCAGCAGACGCCTGACGCAACGACGATGACGGCGGCATCGACGGCCATCGAGCCGCCGAGATAGAAGTCCACCTGCTGCCAGAACATCGTCGAGAAGGGGCGCAGCTCGAGCCAGATGCGCCACATGGTCGGGCTGGCCGAATAGCTTCCGAGCAGAAACGTCGCCGTCCGTTCCGCCGCCAGCAGGAACAGCATGAGAGCCGGGAAGGCAAAGAGCAGTGTCGGCTTGCGCGTCATGTCATCCCCCTCGACATCCGATGCTCGATTGTAGGCCGCATTGGTTGCGCGAGACTTAACGCAAAGCCTTGCTTTTCAAGCGATGTCATCGGCGCCTAATGTATGATCCGGTGAAACGACGAGGCGCGCTTTGGGCGAGGCGAAATCGACCGGCCGGCTTGCCACGACGCTCGGCAGCCTCGGGCTGGTCGCCGGCGCGCTGCTGGTCGCCGCATCGGGGCACTGGTTGCCGCCGGACCTCCCCTCCCC
>NZ_LYTP01000020.1:0-21165 GCF_001672435.1 Mesorhizobium sp. AA23 | reverse complement strand
GGCAAACGCTACGAGGCGGTCTGGCGAAGATTATTCTCCACGCGGGTCCTGGCCGCCGAAGCCCTGGCTCGGTTAGCCCTCGGCCCCGGCGGCGCCGCGTTGATGGAGGCAGTCGTCCGCAATTTTCCATGCACGCTCACCTTTGGAGCGCGGCTCAGCGGCAAGACGAAACCTGTCCCCGGTTTGGCCGATGCGCGCCTGGCTCGATAGGTTGGCCTAGAGTTCAGCCACGATGATGTCGACTGAATTTTGGCGGCGACCTCACCGCTGCCGTGCCTGTCAGCAATCACCGAAGTGGCGTAATCCGTTGCTGCTCCAGTTTTGCCGATCCCTGGCTTGGATTTCGTTGCGAAGAAGAGTGCCGTGACAATAAGCCACCGCCGGGATGCGTGGCATTGGATCACGCGCGACAAGAGCACACTATCGTTCAGCTCGCTTTCGACTCGAGCCCACACTGGCATACGCGCCTATAGCGGTGCGTGAATTCCGTCCCGCGCAGCGCAGTCGGGTTATGGAACATTCCGGCTCAACCGGAGTTTGCATATATCCGGCTTTCTGCCGCCGAGCCCCTGATGCGTTGTGATGTGGCCTGAGGGCGGCGCTCGCCACGCCTCGAGGAGGCCCTACGATGGTCCAGCACACGATCCCTCGCAATCCGCACAGCACGGCAAGCATTGCCGGCCATCCTGTTCATGCAATGCTGATACCGTTCCCGATCGCCTTCTTCGTCGCGACCTTCGTTTGCGACCTTATCTTCTGGCGAACCGGTAATCCGGGCTGGGTCACCGCTACGCTCTGGCTGCTGGGGGCAGGTCTGATCATGGCCGTGCTGGCGGCTCTTGCCGGCTTGACCGATGTCCTGGGGGACACCCAGATCCGCAATCTCCAGGACGCATGGCTTCACGCCGGCGGCAACGTGGTCGTCGTTCTCATCGAACTCTACAACTGGTACTCGCGATATGCCGACGCGGAGGCAGCGGTTGTGCCGGTCGGCCTTGTCCTGTCGCTGATCGTTGTCCTCATTCTTCTGTTCACCGGCTGGAAGGGTTGGGGAATGGTCTATCGGCATCACGTCGGCGTTGCCGACGATTCGGACCAAATGCGCTGAATGAGCCCGTTTGCTGGTGATTGAAGCAGCTCCAGGATTCGCTGTGAGCTGTGTAAAAACAATCGGTTGGATTGGGCAAGCGATTCAAAAGTTGAACAGCTCCAAGGCGCCCGCGACGTTGCCCGACGGAAGCGGGGCAGCTTGAACGGTCCGATCTACGACTACGACGGAATCGATAGGCCGGCCGGAAAGGTGTAGGATGCCTTGTCGTCCGCACCCAGACGAGGCCCACGGACGCTTGAAAGAGTAGATCGCGCTTTCGCCCATCTAAGGGCAGGGAGGCGTCATGGCTTTCACCAAACACAGCGGAATATTCACGCCAGTCGAGCTGGAGCTTCTCCAGAAAGTATTCGATCAGTTGTGCAACGAGCGCCGTCTGGCGTTAAAAGACGGGGGCGAAAGAGAACAGCTTGCCTCCGACGTGATCGAAGCCTTCCAAAACGGCTTCAGCGCCGAAGCGGAGTTGTTGCAATCGCTTGCGGAGCACCGCACCGCACCGTCGCGACGCAATCCGGCTCGACAGCTCCGTCCTTGATTGTCGGGCGCGGCGAAGGCTGTCTTCCCGCATAGCTGTTGGCGTTGCGATCTGCCGCCCTGGAAGAGATGCCGCAGCTGGTCGCGCCAGGCTCTTCCTGCCGTTTTTTAACCTCAATCCGTTCTTAGCTGGCGATCGCCCGAAAGGGTAGAACCTTCGCGCTTGCTTGACTCGGCCCGCAAAAACGGGCAGCAAAGCGGCTGAGGGAGAGCATTTTTACCGTGGCGCAGACCATGGAGGGCTCTTTTTTCGTATGGACCGTCGCCACAATGGCGATTGGTGGAGGGATTGGTTAACCATCTTTGTCCATCTTTTGAATCAATCGGCAACAGACGCGTGAAGGTGCAGGGGGCACCAGGCGAACTGTGATCGTGACGGGTGCCAGGTCCGCAAACCGGCATGCCGATTGAGAGTGGTCGTATGGCGTTTTTGCGTTTGAAGAACCGGGGTGACGCTCCTGAAGAGGGGGTAACTTCGAAGAAATCTGGTGGTCATCGTTGGGTTGTGGTGCCTGCTGTCGGCGCTGCCCTGGCCCTGTGGTCGGTCGCGACCATGGCCGGCCTCTATTCCGTGAGTACCTCGCTCACCGCCGCCTCCAACGGATTGCCGCAGAGCCTGCTTGCGCCGCGCAGCATCGTGCTTGGCGACCAGCGCCGCAAGGTCGCGAACGCCTGGGCGCCGCGCCTTGCCGCGAACGGCGCGCACAAGACGGGCTCGCTCACCCGCGGCTGCGATGCCGGCTGCCTCAGGCTCGCAGCCAGCTTTGCGAGCTCCACGCCAAACCCCTCCAGTTTGGTGCATGACGGCAAGGCCGCGCGGCTGAAACCGGCACCGGATAGCGTATCGCATGAGAAGGTTGTCGCGGCTTCCGCCGCGGACGTCGCCGACCGTTTCGACAGCGTCATCAAGCGCGCCGGGCTTTCTCCGCAAAAACTGGCCGATGCCTTCCGGCGCGCCGAGAACGCTCCTGTCCTGCTGGCGAGCTTGCCGTCGGCAAGCCGCTTCGGCGGCGCGGCCGATAGCGGTTCGGCCCGGAGTGGGCTGACCTTGAGCGGCCCGGCCGAGTCACGCTTTGGCGGAAATCAGGTCGACGTTCAGCGCGCGTCCGAACTGGCGCTGGCGCTTGCCAATGTCATTCCCGAAGAGGCGGTCGATGTGCCGACCGCCGTCGCGCTCGCCAGCGGCGACGCGCCTGAGATGACGGCCGGCGCTTCCGGCGACGACGGAAAAGCTGAAGTGCAGGTCGCTTCCCTGCCGCCGCAGGATGGTTTGCCCGACAGCATCGCCGTGCCTGGTTTGAGGCCGCGCACCGCCCTCGGGCGCGCGACGGAAGCGCCTGAACAGAATGCCGCGAGGAAGCCGGAACCGGCCAAGCCGCAGGCAAGCCAGGCGGCAAGGCCCCAAATTGCAAAACCGGAGTCGGCCAAACCGCAGCCGGCCAAGCCGCAGCCGACCGTTGTCGACTCCGCCGAAGGTGCGCAGACGCCGCGCTCGCTGAGGAGCTCCGACCAGGCGCTTCCGGGTGTGCAGGGTGCGAAGCCGATTGAGGCCGCGCCGGCCAAGCGCAGCAAGGCGCAAGCCTCCGAGATGCTCGCCTACGCCAAGCCGGACACGCCCGAGCGCGGCGGTCTCGGCAACGCCTTTAGGGGTCTGTTCAACAGTCCTTCGACGGGCAATGGCGTCGCCGTCTATGACATCTCGACGGCGACGGTCTACATGCCCGATGGCTCCAAACTGGAGGCGCATTCGGGGAAGGGCGCCATGGCCGACCAGCCGCGCTTCGCCAACCGCAAGAATTCCGGCCCGACGCCGCCCGACACCTACAATCTGTCGCTGCGTGAATCGCGCTTCCATGGCGTCGAGGCCATCCGGCTGACGCCGACCAGCGGCAGGAACAAATATAACCGCAACGGTCTGCTCGCCCATACCTATCTGCTGCGCGGCGCCCCAGCCCAATCCAGCGGCTGCGTGGCCTTCAAGGATTATGGCCGCTTCCTCTCTGCCTTCAAGAAGGGGAAGATCAAGCGCCTGGTCGTTGTGCCGCGCCTGAACGGGTCGCCCACCCAGGTCGCCCAGGAAGGCCGCCAGGGCTGACCCCGCCCGCCACTATGCCGGCAGCAGCTTGTTGCCGGTAGGCTGCCTTTGATCTCTTGACGGTTTGCGGTCCTTACCGCCGTTGACGCGCGGCGCGGTCGACGCACGCGCTTGATGTCTTCGCCACGTCTCTTGCAACAGCGGCAGTGACCGGTTCCATCGAATTGCGGATGAGGAAAGGGAGAACTCCCTCTCCCAGAAAGCATATATGGCGCAGCCCGGGCTTGCGGCAAGCCCCCGGCAATGCCGTATGTACGCTGCCCTTGACCTCAGTTTAGGAAAGGGAGTTTGCATGCGGATTTTACTGTCGACTTACGGTTCGCGCGGCGATGTCGAGCCGGTGGTGGCGCTGGGCGAGCGACTGCAGGCGCTCGGCGCCGAGGTGCGGGTGAGTGTCCCCGGCGATGAAGAATTTGCAGCGCTGTGCGCCCGTGCCGGTGTGGAGCTGGTGCCGGCCTTCGCACCGGTGCGCGAATGGGTAAAGGAGATGACGCGGCGCAGGGCATCGGAATCGCCGAAGGACGTGGCCGCACTCATCTCCGGCCAGGCGGCCGAGATCCTCGCCAGGCAATATGATACGCTCATGGCGGCCGCCGAAGGCTGCGATGCCGTGGTGGCCTGCGGCCTGTTTCCGTCCTGTGCCGCCGCGCGGCTGGTCGCCGGGCAGCGGCACATGCGCTACATCCTTGCCACCTTCTGTCCGATATGGCTGCCGTCGGCGCACAACCGGCCGCATGAATATCCGGGACATCCGCTTCCAGCCGGGGTCACCGACAACCGGCTGCTGTGGGAGACGGATATCGCGACCAAGAACGCGCTGTTCGGCCAAGCGATCAACAGCTGGCGCGCGTCGCTCGGATTGCCTGCGGTGGAAAATGTCCGCGATTATGTCTACGGCGATCCGGTCCTGCTCGCCTGCGACCCAGCGCTCGGGCCGTGGCTGCCTTCGGACCTGACCGATGCCAGGCAGACCGGCGCCTGGATCCTGGCCGACGAGCGGCCGCTGCCCGACGGGCTGGAGGCATTCCTCGCAGCCGGCCCGCCTCCGGTCTATGTCGGCTTCGGCTCCATTGCCGTGGCCAAGGAGGCCGGCCGTGCGGCCATCGAGGCGGTCCGCGCCAAGGGCCGGAGCACGGTGATCGCGCGTGGCTGGGCCGAGCTTGGCCTTACCGACGACCGGGACGATTGGTTCGCCGTCGGCGATGTCAACCACCAGGCGCTGTTCCGCCGCGTCGCCGCCGTCATGCATCACGGCGGTGCCGGAACGACCGTCGCCGCCGCGCGGGCAGGAGCGCCGCAACTAGTGGTGCCGCAGATCGGCGACCAGCCGTACTGGGCGCGGCGGGTGGCCGAGCTCGGCATCGGCGCAGCTCATGACGGCCCGGTTCCGACAGCGGGGTCATTGTCGGCGGCGATGGAGACGGCGCTGGCGCCCGAAACCCACATCCGTGCGAGCGAGGTTGCCCGTTCGGTCCGCGCCGACGGCGCGGCGGTGGCGGCGAAGCTTTTGATCGAGATGTTCGGTCGTGCCTGACCTTCACTGCGTCAGTTCCGCCAGCGCCCTCTGCAGGGGCGCCGGCGAGACCTGGATCGGGCCGGAGAAGGGGCTGTCCATGTCGATGATCAGATAGATTGCCGCGGCCACCAGCGCCCCGGACACGAGGCACGTGAAGATGATGGTTCCATTGCACGGTGCTCGGAAGCCGAAGCTGGCGAAGATCAGCGTCAGCCAGGCAACGAGCAGCGCGATCAGCGGCGCGGGGATGGCACCCTCGGACTGCTCGGCCAGAATCCAGCGCTGCGCGATCACCTTCTGCAACTGCTGCGTCGCCGCCTGTTGCGTGGCGGTCTGCCTGGCGTTCGCAGGGGTCAATCCGCCCACGATATCGCCGACCTGATTGAGCAGCAGTTCCGACAGCCTGTTCGGGACGACCGTCGTGTCGCTGTCGGCGGTCGAGGTATCGACGACGCGCTGCACATAGGCGGTGAGCGATTGCCGGGCGCCGTCCGCCTCCGGTCCATAGTGTCGGAGCGTTCTGTCGAGCAGAATGAGATCGGTGGCGAAGGTGTGGACGTTGACGTTGATGGATTCGAACGTGTTCTTGGCCGAGTTGATCATCAGGCCGAGGACCAGCGAGGACATCACCATGAAGAGGTTCGCGGCGAGCCGCACCACCGCGCTGGTATCGTCGCCAAGGTGGTGAGCAGGGAAGCGCTCATGCACCATCAGGCTGACCAGCGACGCCCCGGCCAGACAAGCAAAAATCGCCGCCCCTATAAGCACTTCGCCCATAGCTGATATTGCGCACGGGAAAGGACGGTTGCCAATTGGGTGGAGGTGGTTGAATCAAAGCGGAAGCATACAGGCGTATGTGGTTGTTCGCCAACGATGCTTTCTGGCTCGTCGTCATGTGCAGCGGAGCGAAGGGCAAAAACCGCTTCCAATGCCGGCCGAAGACGCTATCTATTGCGCCGGGCGGCTCCACCCTCTCACCATCACGAGGCAACCCATGACAATTCGCGCTGTCGTCTGGGGCGAGAACATCCATGAGCGGACCAATGAGGTGGTCGCCGGCATCTATCCGGAAGGCATGCACACGGCCATCGCCAACGCGCTCAACGCCGACAAGGCGATCTCCGCCTCGACCGCGACGCTGGAGCAGCCGGAGCATGGGTTGCCTGAATCCCGCCTCGCCGAGACCGACGTGCTCGTCTGGTGGGGTCACAAGGACCATGGCGCGGTGGCCGACGATGTGGTCGAGCGCGTCGCACGCCGCGTCTTCGAAGGCATGGGACTGATCGTGCTCCACTCCGGCCATTTCTCGAAAATCTTCAAACGGCTGATGGGCACGCCCTGCACGCTCAAATGGCGCGAGGCCGGCGAGCGCGAACGGCTCTGGGTGACGAGCCCCAGCCATCCGATCGCCGAAGGCATCGGCGAATATTTCGAGCTCGAGAACGAGGAGATGTATGGCGAGCAGTTCGCCGTGCCGGAGCCGCTGGAGACAATCTTCATCTCCTGGTTCCAGGGCGGCGAGGTGTTCCGCTCAGGCCTTACCTACCGGCGCGGCGCCGGCAATGTCTTCTACTTCCGCCCGGGCCACGAAACCTATCCGACCTACCACGACGCGACCGTGCACAAGGTGCTGCGCAACGCAGTGAAGTGGGCGCACAACCCGCAGGGCAGGAATTCCGCCATCCTCAAAGCACCCAACGTGCCGGTGGAGAAGGCGCTGGAGCCGATCGTCGAACGCGGCGGCAAGCTGCATGCGCCCGGCGAGGCTGGTTTCCGCTAAACCGTTTTCTGTTTGGGATTGCGTACAAGCAACAATTAGATCGCCCGCCTCATATCATTGAATCGAACCAATTCCTCTGGAGGAGCAAAATGCGGCTTTTGATACTCGGTACCGGCTGGATGGCGCAGGAGCATGCCCGCCGCTTCGGCGCCATCGAAGGCGTCGACATCGTCGGTGCCGTCGATGTCGATCCAGCCCGCGTCGGCGAGTATGCCGACGCCTACAAGATCCCGAAGCGCTTCACCTCGCTGGAGGCGGCGCTCGACTGGGACGGTTTCGACGCGGTCGCCAATGTCACGCCCGACCGCATCCATCACCCGACCACCATGGCGCTGATCGCCGCCGGCAAGCCGGTGCTTTGCGAAAAGCCGCTGGCCGAGAATTTCGGCAAGGCAAGCGAGATGGCCGATGCGGCGGAAGCCGCCGGCGTCGTCAACATGGTCAACCTCACCTACCGCAACGTCGCGCCTTTGCAGAAGGCGCGACAAATGGTGCAGGCCGGCGAGATCGGCACGGTGCGCCACGTCGAGGCCTCCTATCTGCAGAGCTGGCTGGTATCGAAATTCTGGGGCGACTGGCGAAGCGACCCCAAGTGGCTCTGGCGGCTCTCGCGCGGCCACGGCTCAAACGGCGTGCTCGGCGACGTCGGCATCCACATCCTCGACTTCGCCAGCTATGGCGCCGCCCTCGATATCGACCACGTATTCTGCCGGCTGCGCGCCTTCGACAAGGCGCCGGGCAACCGCATCGGCGACTACCAGCTCGACGCCAATGACAGCTTCGCCATGACGCTCGATTTCGCCAACGGCGCCTTCGGCGTGGTGCATGCCAGCCGCTGGGCGAGCGGCCATCTCAACGAGCTCAGGCTGCGCATCTATGGCGACAAGGGCGGCATCGAGGTGGTGCACAATCTCAATGGCTCGATGTTGAAGGGCTGCATCGGTGCCAATGTCGAGGACGCCAAATGGGAAGAGCTCGACGCCGGCACCGTGCCGACCAACTACCAGCGCTTCGTCGAGGCGGTGAAAAGCGGCGTGCAGGCCGAGCCCAATTTCCGCCATGCGGCTGGTCTGCAGAAGGTGCTGGATCTGGCGGTGGTGTCGGACGAAAAGCGCGCCGAGCTGAGGGCCCACGCGGACACGCAGTGAGGCCGAAGCTGCCGATCTCCTCCCGCAACGGGCCCGCAACGGGGGGGCTGTCATCACACAAATCTTTCAATCATTTCTTGAAGCCTTGATCTCGCCTTTCGTGATTTGATGCGGCCACAAAGCTCGGGAGGGTTCATTGACCGACTATATCGGGTTGCCGAAGGCCGAAGTGCACATCCACGTCGAGGGCTGCTTCGAGGCCGACGACGTGATCAGGAATTGCGAGGAGGCTGGCATCCCGCTGCGCGCGCCGCGCGACAGGCTCTTCGAGGCGCATGATCTGAAGAGCTTCCTCGAAATGCTCGACTGGCTGTGCGGCACGTTTCGTACGCGCGAGCAGCTGGCCATCACCGCCTATAAATTTGCGCGGCGCATGGCCAAGAGCGGCGTGCGCTACGCCGATGTCATCGTCAATCCGACTCACTGGCCGCACTGGCACCGGAACATCGCCGGCATGATCGACGCCTTCGATGCCGGGTTCGCGGCGGCCGAGCAGGATGGATACCCGCCGGTCGGGCTCTGCATCAGCCTGCTGCGCACCCAGTCGGCCGAGGACGCCATCGAACTGGTGGAGTTGCTGAGCAGGATCAGGCACCCGCGCGTCGTGGCCCTTTCGATCGACGGCAACGAGGCGGCCGCCGGGCGCACCGGTCCGCGCTTTGCCGAGGCGTTCCGCCGCGCCGCCACGGCCGGATTGCGACGCACCGTCCACGCCGGCGAGTCGAGCGGTCCCGAGGGCGTTCGCGACGCCATCGAGCTGCTTGGCGCCGATCGCATCGACCATGGCGTTCGCGCGATCGAGGAGCCGGCTCTGGTCGACCTGCTCGCACAGAGGCGAATTCCGCTCGGCGTCTGCCCGATCTCCAACATCGCACTCGGCGTCTATCCTTCGCTTGCCGAGCATCCGATCGACGCTCTGCGCAAAGCCGGCGTTCCCGTCTCCATCAACACCGACGATCCGGCGCTGCTCGGCACGACGCTCGAAGCCTCTTACGCCGCCTGCGCCGAGACCTTCGCCTGGGACAGTGAAACCATCCGCCAGCTCGCCGCGACATCGGTGCATGCGAGCTACGCCGACCCGGCGGTGAAGGCGCGGATACTGGCGGATCTGACGGCCTGGCAGGGGTAGGCGACGCTCGGCGGATAGGTGCTTTCACCACGCCGCCGAACTGCATAAGGTGCCGAGACTCGGTCGAAAGGAGCCAGCATGGTCACGCGACGCGCCGAATGTTCCTGCGGTCAGCTGTCGGCCACCTGCGCGGGCGAGCCGGTGCGCATCTCGGTGTGTCATTGCCTCGACTGCAAGCGGCGCACAGGCAGCGCCTTCAGCTACAATGTGCGCTTTGCCGAGGCCGATGTGACGATAGACGGGCGCGCGCTGCAGTTCACGCGCACCGGCGAGCAGGGCGGGCAGATAACCTACAGCTTCTGCCCTGATTGCGGGACCACAGTGCACTATCGCATCGACATGCAGCCCGGCCTAACTGCAATTCCGGTAGGGGCGTTCGCGGATCCGTCGTTCCCGCCGCCCTTCCAATCCTTCTACCACCGCAGCCGGCGCTGCGAATGGGTCGAGATAACCGCCAAGCCGCTGACGAAGTTCGGCTGACTTTTGGCCTTGGGTCCTCCCCATGAGGCGAGGAACCAAGTCACGCCCGGCGATAGATCCTCACCGCCGCCTTCACCAGCGCCGCATTCCCGTCCGCCACCGTCCCATCAGGCAACTCCTTACCGTCCTCGAGCCCGACACGGGTCGAAAACTTCCGCGCCGCCGCCCGCTCGACGAAGGGCCACACGGTCGCGTTCTCGCCATGCAGCAGGATCGAGCGGTGAATGCCTTCGCGTTGCAGCAGCTTTTCGATGCCGTCGGCGAAGGCAAAGGCCTCCTCCAGCGTCTGCTCGGAAATCTCGATCAGGACGCGCAGCACCCGGCGGCCATGATCGAGGCTGGCCAGCCTGAGCGCATCGCCGATCGACGCCAGCCCGGCCTCGATGCCGACGCCGCGGTCGTGCAACGCTTCCATCACTTCGGGCGCCGCCGCCTCGCTGAGATTGACCGAGGCGTAGTCGGGCAGCTCATGCCAGCCGGCGATGGCCGCAATCGTGCGCCTGTCGTCCTTCTCGATCCAGGCGCCGGTCGAAACGCCGATCAGTGTGCCGGGGCAGGCGCGGCGCAGCGCCGTCATCGTCCAGTCCATCGCTTCCGTGGCAAGGCTTTCCTGCCGGTCGGCGCCGCGCGCATGCACATGCAGTTCGGCGGCACCCGCCGCAACCGAGGCCGCGCCGTCGTGTGCCATGGCATCCGGGTCGAGCGGCAGGGCGAGGTGGAAATCCGCGGCGCGGGCGCCGTTGATGCAGGCCTGGACGATCATGGCGGTCGATCCTGTTCAGGCGGAGTCTAGCGCAGGGGAGCATAGACGGGAAACGGAACCTGCGGGCAGGATCTTATCGACGCCGCGATCCTTCGCCGTAGAACTCGACTTTGGGCAATTGGCGGCGTGGAACGCCTTACCCCAAATGCTCCTTCCTCAACCTCTTCTTCATCCGCTCCAGCGCCGGCTGGCCACCTGCCGCTAGTTCCTTGGAAACCCGCGCCAAATCCTCGTCCGCCTTTCGATATTTGCTGCCCCAAGCGCCAAGCGTGGCGAGTATCGGCAAAAGGTCGATGCCGGCCTCGGTCAGCCGGTAGATCGCTTTCAGCCTGTGGGTCGGGTCGTCGCTGCGGGTGAGGACGCCTTCGTCGACCAGGGTCTGCAGCCGCTCGGCGAGCGTGCGCGACGAGATGCCTTCGTCCGACTGCAGGAACTCGCGAAAATGCCTTTTCCCGGCGAAGGCCAGGTCGCGGATGATGAGCAGCGTCCAGCGGTCGCCGATGAGCTCGAGCGACAGGCTGATCGGGCAGCCGGACCTTTCCTTGGTCGACATGAAATTAGTTCCATTTGTAAATCACTTTTCAATTGACATCATTCCATTCGCGCGTCAAATGATTTCAAAAGTAAACCGTGGTTGGAGATGCGAGAGGACCGCGCAATGAAAAAGCTCATCCTGCAAATGCAGATGTCGGTCGACGGCTTCGTCGGCGCCGACGAGAACCGTCGTTGGCAGCTTTGGGAATGGGGTGACGAGAGCGACTGGGACGAAGAGCTCAAGCAGGACTTCAATGCCATGTTCGCAACCGTCGACACGATTCTGCTCAGCCGCAAGATGGCCGAGGAGGGCTACGTCAATCACTGGGGCAATGCGGCGATGAAATTTCCACGAGACCGCTTCTATGCCTTCGCCCAGCGTATCGTGACAGCTGACAAGGTGGTGCTGAGCGACAGGCTGAAGGCGTCGCGGTGGGAGCGTACCAGGGTCGCGAGCGGCGATCTGCCGCGCGAGATCAATGCGCTGAAGGCGGGCGAGGGCGGCGACATTGCCGTGTTCGGCGGCGCCGGCTTCGCCTCGGCGCTGATCGCCGCCGGGCTGGTCGACGAGTTCCAGCTCTTCATCAACCCGGCGGTGCTGGGTGCCGGCCGTCGCATCTTCGATCAGAGCGGCTTTGCCAGGCTGAAGCTCACCGGCTCGAAAGCCTATGCCTGCGGCATGGTGGTGAACCGCTACGCGTCGGCGGGGTGAGGCTTGAATCAATCTGGCAGCACGCCGTCTCAACCGCTTGTTCGCTTGTCGTTTCCCGGCGAATTGCGAACCGTCGGTGCCATGCCTTACCCGCCTGGATGCGACGCCAGCGCGTTGGTCTCCCGATACCCCGCTTCGTCGTTGGCCGCGGCGGCGAACCGCCGGGCTTCGTGCGACGTGAGACCGATGAGCGCGCGCCCGGCATGTTCGGCGGGCTTGTCATTGGCCATGTCGAACACCGCCCAGCTATGATGAGGCGGTTCTTGCACCGCTACGAATCTCATTTGAGCCCCCGCTCTGACGAGATGCTAATGTAGCAGATGCTTTCTGTCGGTCTGTGACTGGCTCACACAGGGTGCGCTTTCCGATCGGTTCAGCAATAGGGCGCTTTATCGCGTCGATATCCTCGAGGTCGCTACGGCAAAGCGTAGAGCGCCTTCAAGGCCATCGTCGCGCCGCGATACTCGACGAAGCTCTTGGGACAATCGCTTACCGCGAGCCGGTAGAGCCGCACCGCCTCGTCGCTGTGCCCCTGCAACCGACTGAGTTCCGCGGTATAGAAATTGGCGTCACACACCTGCCCCTGCCTGGTTTGCGGATTCGGGTCGTCCGCGGCCGCCAGCACCTCGGCCGGCGCTAGGTCGCCGAGCAGCATGCGCGCGACTGGTGCCGGCCATTTCGTCATATCGAGCTTGCCTGTCGCAGCACGCAATTCGCTTTGCCCGCCGGCGTGGCGCTCGGCCAAGTCGCGCCAGATCGCGGAATAAGGATCGTCGGGTTTCAGGGCGGCCAATCGACGAAAATCGTACTGCGCATCTGAGAGCGCGCCCGCATAGAAATGCACCAGGCCGCGGCCCCGGTAGGCGTTGGCGAAGTTGGGATCGAGGCCGATTGCCTGATCGTAGTCGGCGATGGCCTTTTCGTAGTTCCCTTTTGCCGTCCAGCTTTTGGCGCGATTGTAGAAGAATCCCGCATTCTTGCCGTAGATCTCGATGGCCCGGTCGAAATCGGCGATACCGCGGTCGTAGTCGCCCTTGCTGGCCCATACGAAGCCTCGCCAATTGAAAGCACTGGCATCCGTCGGGTCGAGCGCGATGTCCTCGTCATAGTCGGCGGCGGCGCGGTCATTGTCGCCCTTGCGAAGCCAGGCCAAGCCACGGCCGGCATAGGCGCCCTCCAACTTTGGAATCGAGAGCGATCGCCCGGTCGAAATCGGCAATGGCGCGGTCGTAGTCGCGTTTCATCGACCAAGCCGAGCCTCGGGCGAAAAAGGTGCCTGCCTGCTTTGAATCAAGGGCGATCGCCTGGTCATAGTCGGCTATGGCTCGGTCGAAATCGCCCTTGTCGATTCGAACTGATCCCCGGGTGCGATAGGCGACGGCGAATTTCGGGTCGAGGCTGATCGAGCTATCGAGGTCGCTCAGCGCCCGGTCGAGATCGCCCGTGTTCCACAAGGCGAGGCCCCTGTTGTAATAGGCGCTCGCATCTTTCGGGTCGGCAGCGATGACCCCGTTGTAGTCGGCGATTGCGCCGTCATAGTCGCGCATATTCGAGCGGGCGTTGCCGCGTCGATAGAGTGCGTGCGCATTGTTCGGATCGAGGCGAATCACCGTCTCGTGATCGGCAAGCGCGCGCGCTTCGTCGCCCATGCCGGCCAGGGCGTCGGCCCGACTGTTCAGGCAATCCACGTCCGTTGGCTTGAGCTTGATGGCCTGATCGAAATCGTCGATGGCACGACCGAGTTCGTTCTTGTTGAACCACGCGTTGCCACGGTTGCAATAGGCACCGGCGTCGGCCGGCGTCAGCCTGAGCACCATGCCGAAGTCTGCAATGGCCCGATCGTTCTCACCTTTGTCGGCCCACGTCACGCCGCGGTTGTAGTAGGGGTCGGCGCCGTTCGGGTCGAGATTGATCGCCTCGTCGTAATCGGTGATGGCTCGATCGGGCTCCCCTTTTCCGCGCCAGGCGTTGCCACGGTTGTAGTACGCGTTGGCGAGTTTCGGATCCATCTTGATCGCCTCGCTGTAGTCGGCGATGGCGCGATCGAGGTCGCCTTGCCGCCGCGAAGGCAGTACCGCGTATGACAAAAGCGGCCACGTGATTGCCATTCGTCTCCGATCGATCCTCGATGACCTGTGTGCAGGCGACGATGCGCCGAGCAGGTTCGACAGTCTTGCCGTCGCAGGCCGGATGATCGTCGTACTCATGGATCGCGGCCGAAGACGGCTCCGCAACGAGGAGGGACAACAACATCAACGCCAGCATCGGCCGCACAGGCCGCGGCCATCCCCAAAAATGAGTCGCCAACCCCGCCATTCCAAATGCCCCCGTGCGCCGCTACGAGCGGTGCCGCCGCATTCTAGCAAAGACACCTCAGCGAGCAATCGCTGGTTGCGTCGTTCGATCGCTTGTCAGCCGCGTCTGACCGAGCTTCACTGCCCGGCCTGGTCCGCGTCGGTCAGCGTGCCGAGGAAAGCGACGATGTCGTCGATCTCGGCGTCGGTCAGCGCCGGCTTCTCGCCTGGTTTCCTGCCGTTGAAGGGCGGGTCGGTGTTGAGGTTTCCCCAGTAGGCCTTTGGCAGATCGTCGAATTTCTCGACCGTGCCGTCCGCGTTCTTCGGATACCAGCGCCCCGGATCTGTGTCGCGAGTGGCGTAGAAGGCGACAGCCTCGCGCAGCGAGTGGACATAGCCGTTGTGGAAGAAGCTTTTGCGCAGCGCGACATTGCGCAGCGTCGGCGTCTTGAACAGGCCGCAATACTCGCTCCGGCCCTTGAAGTCGGCCCGCAGCGGCCCGCACAGCCCGAGGTCGAGATAATTGGGATCGGCGTTGGCCGGGATCGCCTGGTTGCGCGGCACGGCGATGGCGATCAGGCCGTAATCGGTGAATTGCGGCGGCTCGCCGTCATTTGCCGGCTCGCTCAGATGGCAGCTCGCGCAATTGCCTTTGTTTGCGTCCTCGAACAGCGCACGGCCGCGCAACTCCTGCGCGGTCAACTGCGCCTTGCCGGCAAGGAAGGCGTCGTAGCGGCTGGAATAGGGGTAGAAGTCGGCGCTGCTCTGCTCGAAGGTGCCGAGCGCCTCGACCGCCGCGTCGAAGGCATCCTGCTGATGGTCGAAAATATCCGCGCCGAACGCCGCCATGAACGCGTCGGCATAGGGCGCTTTGCGCAAGGCGGTGACCACGGCGGCTCCATCCTTGTTGCCCATCTCGAACGGCGACAGCAGCGGGATCCTCGCCTGGTCCTTGCCGTGGTCGGCGCGCCCGTCCCAAGTCAATCCGCCGGTCGGGCCATTGTCGACGCTTTCGTCGCCCTCGTCCTCGGAATCGTAGAAATGCTCGGTGAAGGCGGGCGCCGCCTGCAGGTAGCGCAGCGACGGCACCGCGCGCAGGCCAGGCCGGTCGAGGTTCGGCCCGCCCATCTCGACCGGCGCGGCGGAGGCCGGACCGAAGGCGTGGTTGGGATCGTGGCAGGACGAGCAGGCCTGTCTGCCCGAAGCCGACAGCGATGGGTCGAAGAACATTTTTCGCCCGATCGCCGTCAATGCTTCGGCACGTGCGAAGGCTTGCGTGCGCGACATCGGGCCAGGATGGACGCCATCTGCCGGCTGGCCGGCGGCGGGCCAAAGAACAGCGACGGCGAGAGCGGCGTGCGTGGCAAATTTCCGTGGTGTCATGACCCTCAATCCCGTTTCCATTGGCCCAGCAGCGCGGTGCCGCGGATTGTTGACTGGCGGAGGCAAATTGCCAAGCCGGAACGCGGCAGATCAGCCCTTCCACGGACCACCTCGCACGAAGAAAACCGCAGCTGTGCCCTGGATGGTTGCCGAGATAAATTCCCGTCCGCTATCAATGGCCTCCAAACCGGACGAAGGACTTTCGATGAGCGAGCTGAAGATCAGAACCCGTGCTACCGGCGCCTCCGCCATGCTGCCGCCGGGCGGCTTGCCGGCGGTAACGACGCCAACCGGCGGCACGGTCGACGTGGTGACTGCGGTCAGCGCGCCGGGCTTCAACCCGCTCGACCTGCTCTATGCCTCCTTGGCCGCCTGCATGGTGCTGAGCGCCCGCATCGCCGCCACCCGCCTCGGCGTCGCCGACCGGCTTGGCGAGGTGAGGGCGGATGTCGGCGGCGAGAAGGCGAAGGACGAGCCGTCGCGGGTGGAAAGGTTCAATATCCGGTTGGAGATTGCCGGCGACCTCGACCCCGCGACCAAGCAGCGCATCGTCGAGGATGCCGAGACGATCTGCACCGTCTCCAACACGCTTCGCGGCGCGCCGGCGCTGCACGCGACGCTGGGGTGAGGGGCCGTGGCGCATCTCTCTGCGATTGACTATGCGACCGCCTCCGACGAAATCCGCGCAGAGCATGACCGGGAGCTTGCGCTGCGCGGCCGCATGACCAACATGAAGCGCATCCTGCTTCACTCGCCGGCCGCGCACCGCATCTACGCCGAATGGTTCACGCTGCGCGATCTCCTGCGTCCGACGCTCGAAGACCGAGCGATCTGGCTGTTTTCGAAGGCGATCGCCGAGACGATGTGCGCCGAGGTCCCGGTCACCTTCTTCCGCCGCGCGCTGATCGATTCCGGCCTCGATCCGGACGCGATCGAACCCAGCCCGGACGAAGCGCTGCTGATGTCCTTCGGCAGGGCGCTCGCCGCCGACGCCAATGCCGTTGCCGACGAGACCTGGGCCGCGCTCAAGGCCCGCTACGACGAAACGTTGCTCGTCAACCTCGTCGCCTTCGCCGGCATCATGGTGGCGACCTGCGTCTTCACCAATGGAGTGCAGGTGGATCTCGATCCGGGGCTGGAGGGGTATCGCCGGAACGCTTTGAGGCGAAGACCCCGGGGCTGGCCGTTGCCTTGCTCTGCCTGCTGCGCATAGACTGAGCCCGGGAACGAGCGATCGGGGGGACCTCGATGCGTTGGCGTGTGGGCTTGCTTGTGTTGGCAGCAGCGCTGCTGGCCGGATGTGTCGCCAATGATGTCGAGCCCATCAACACCCATGTGACGCAAGTCGGGCCTGGCTCGCCGGACTACATTCCCGATGCTCCCGCCGACGGGTCGACCGTGGTCGCGCTGTCCTTCTCTGGCGGCGGCACGCGCGCCACCGCCTTCAGCTACGGCGTGCTTCAGGCGCTCGACGCTGTCGAGGTCGGCAGCGGCGGGCGAGCGCATACGCTGATCGACGAGGTGCGCGTCGTCGGCGGCGTTTCTGGCGGTGCGGTGACGGCGGCCTATCTCGGCTACAAAGGGCGTGGTTACCGCGAGCTTCGCGAGCGCTTCTTGCTGCGCGATGCCGAGAGCTCGCTGCACACCGCCAAGCTCGCTCCGGCCAATCTGGCGCGGCTGTGGAAAGGCGGCGTCAACGACCGCAGCACCTTTGCTGCGTGGCTGGACAGGAACCTGTTCGACGGTGCCACTTACAGCGCCTTCAGACGTCCCGGCGCCCCGCTGGTCTGGATCCACGCATCCGACATCTACAACGGCACGGCCTTCGGCTTCACCTACGACCGTTTCGCGGCCATCTGCAGCGATCTCGACAAGCTTCGTATCGCCGATGCGGTGGCGGCCTCGGCGGCGTTCCCCGCGGTGTTCGCGCCGGTTGTCGTCTCGACGACCACGCCGACAACTAGATGCAACTACAAGCAGCCGGACTGGATCGAACGCGGTCTCAACGATCCGGAGGCACCGGAACGGGTCAAGGCCGCGGCTCGCGCCATGGAGTCCTACCAGAACAACGACCGCGTCAACTACATCAAGCTGCTCGACGGCGGATTGACCGACAACATCGCGGTGGTCGGCTTCGCGGAATCGCTCGACATCGCCGTCAGTCCGCACAGCCCGTTGTCGCCGCAGGCGGCGGTGAGGATGCGAACGCTGATCATGATCGTTGCCGATGCGGGCCGCAGGAAAGAACCCGACTGGGTCAAGGTCAAGCAGGGGCCGGGCCTGGTCGACATGATCGACGCCACCGCCGGCACCTCGATCGCGTCCTCGGTGCGCGACGAATTCGATTCCCTCAAGCTCGAATTCCGGCTGTGGCGCGAAAAGCTGGTCAAATATCGCTGCAGCCTGCCGGCGGCGGCGGTAGCGCGCTACCGCGGCGGCCTGTCCGGCTGGAAGTGCCGCGACGTTCAGATGGTGGTTGAACTGGTCTCCTTCGCCGACCTGCCGCCAGAGGAGGCAGCCGCGCTGAACGTCATCCCGACCCGGCTGAGGCTGACGCCGGAGCAGGTCGAGCGGACCATCCAGGCCGGCCGCGACGCGGTGCGCCTCAACCCGCGCCTGCAGCAGGCATTCCGCCGCGCGCAGGGCCGCTCGGGCTTCGTTGCGGCTGGTTCGCCGTAAAGGTCGCGCCATTTCCGCAGGAATCGGGTGGCCGCCGCTTCGCCTCCGCCCCACTTTGATGGCATCAAAGGAGGCGCTCATGACTGTCCATTCCCTCAACACCAAACGCGCCGGACGCTCCGCCGAATCCCGTGTCGCCGCGCAGGACTGGCGCGCGCTCGCTCCGAGCTCAACGCCCAGGGCTGCGCTGTCGTGCCCGGCCTGCTTTCGCCGGAGGAATGCGCCGAAATCGCCGCGCTCTATCCGCACGAAGAACATTTCCGCAGCCATGTGGTGATGGCGCGCCATGGCTTCGGCAGGGGCGAGTACCGCTATTTCCGTTATCCGCTGTCTGATCTGATCGAGGGCCTGCGCACTGCGCTTTATCCATGGCTCGCCGGCGTCGCCAATGACTGGAACGAGAAGATGGGCGCCGCGCTCCGTTACCCTTCCGACCACGCCGCCTTCCTAAAGCGTTGCCACGACGAGGGCCAAACCAAGCCGACGCCGCTTCTGCTGCAATACGGCCCCGGCGACTTCAACTGTCTGCACCAGGATCTCTATGGCGCGCTCGCCTTTCCGCTGCAGGTGGCGATCCTGCTCTCCGAACCCGGCAAGGATTTCACCGGCGGCGAATTCGTGCTGACCGAGCAGCGCCCGCGCATGCAGAGCCGCGCCGAGGTGGTGTCGCTCAAGCGCGGCGACGCGGTGATCTTCGCCGTGCACAACCGGCCCGTGGAGGGCACGCGAGGTTACTATCGCGTCAACCTGCGCCACGGCGTCAGCCGCCTGCGCTCGGGCAGGCGACATACGCTCGGTATCATCTTCCACGACGCGAGGTGACACCCCTCCGAGGCGGCTTTTCTCGGCTCTACGTTCCAGGCCGCCGATAACGGATCGCTTACGCCCTGCTTAGCGCGTCCATCGTCTCCTCGACGCTGAGGAGGACGGTGGTCTCGCAGGAGCTGAGTGCCCCTCCGGCACCGATGGCGAGCACGACGGACGCCATCGAAACATTGTCCGGTGCCTCCCACAGGTTCCACCCGTCGTGTTCGCCGAACGCGTACCAGAACCCGTGCAGCTTTCCGCCGACCGATTCTATGTATGAGCTGGCTGCCTTGCGGCGATCCTCGGGGTTTTCGATCATTCGCGCCCAGGTCTCGGGCGTGTAGCTGAAGCGCGTCAGGTACATGGCCATGGTTGACCTCCCTTGCCAGAGCCCATCAAGTGGTTGGCTCCAGCACTAAGCGCTCGATCGGTCGGCGACGCCAATCAATTTCACCGCGGCTGGGTTCTGCCTCGAAGGAATAGCCGAGCGCGCGGATGCGGCGCTTCTGCCTCTTCCCTCCGCAGCCTCATTCGCGTATGCCCCGGGCAAATCCCGCCATCTCAGCGCAGTTTCCCGGACCGCCCCATGATCCGTCTCGAAAATATCGGCAAGCAGAACGGCCGTCAGATCGTCTTCATCGAAGCCTCGGCCGCCCTGCAGAAGGGCGAGAAGGTCGGCCTCGTCGGCCCGAACGGCGCCGGCAAGACGACGCTCTTCCGCATGATCATCGGCCAGGAGCAGCCGGACGAAGGCCAAGTCTCAGTCGATCGCGGCGTTACCATCGGCTATTTCAGCCAGGATGTCGGTGACATGGAGGGGATGAGCGCCGTCGCCGAGGTGATGGAAGGCGCCGGCCCGGTGAGCGCCGTCGCAGCCGAGATGCGCGAGCTCGAGCACGCCATGGGCGATCCCGACCGCGCCGACGAGATGGACGCGATCATCGAGCGCTATGGCGAGTTGCAGCACCGCTTCGAGGAACTCGACGGCTATGCGCTCGACGGCCGCGCCCGCGAGGTGCTCGACGGCCTCGGCTTCTCCGAGGAGATGATGGACGGCGACGTTGCAAAACTCTCCGGCGGCTGGAAGATGCGCGTCGCGCTCGCCCGTATCCTGCTGATGCGGCCCGACGTCATGCTGCTCGACGAGCCGAGCAACCATCTCGATCTTGAGAGCCTGATCTGGCTGGAGAAATTCCTCAAGGACTATGACGGCGCGCTGCTGATGACCTCGCATGACCGCGAGTTCATGAACCGCATCGTTTCGAAGGTGATCGAGATCGACGCCGGCGCGCTCACCTCCTATTCCGGCAATTACGAATTCTACCAGGAGCAGCGGGCGCTGGCCGACAAGCAGCTGCAGGCGCAGTTCGACCGCCAGCAGGCGATGCTTGCCAAGGAGATCGCCTTCATCGAGCGCTTCAAGGCGCGCGCCTCGCACGCCGCCCAGGTGCAGAGCCGGGTGAAGAAGCTCGACAAGATCGACCGCGTCGAGCCGCCCAAGCGTCGCCAGACGGTGGCCTTCGAGTTCCAGCCTGCGCCGCGCTGCGGCGAGGACGTGGCGACGCTGAAGGGCATCCACAAATCCTATGGCAGCCGCTCGATTTATGCCGGCCTCGACTTCCAGATCCGCCGCCGCGAGCGCTGGTGCGTGATGGGCGTCAACGGCGCCGGCAAGTCGACGCTTTTGAAGCTCGTGGCCGGCGCCTCCGAGCCGGATGAGGGCTCGGTGGCGCGCGGTCCGAGCGTCAAGATGGGCTATTTCGCCCAGCACGCCATGGAACTGCTCGACGGCGAGCGCACCGTGTTTCAGACGCTGGAAGACAATTTCCCGCAGGCCGGCCAGGCGCCGCTCAGGGCTTTAGCCGGCTGCTTCGGCTTTTCCGGCGACGAGATCGAGAAGAAGTGCCGCGTGCTCTCGGGCGGCGAGAAGGCAAGGCTGGTCATGGCGCTGATGCTGTTCGATCCGCCGAACCTTCTGGTGCTCGACGAGCCGACCAACCACCTCGACATGGCGACCAAGCAGATGCTGATCGAGGCGCTGGCGCAATATGAAGGCACGATGCTGTTCGTCTCGCACGACCGCCATTTCCTGTCCGCACTATCGAACCGCGTGCTGGAGCTCACGCCGGATGGCATCCACACCTATGGCGGCGGCTATACGGAATATGTCGCCAGGACGGGGCAAGAGGCACCGGGGCTGAGG
>NZ_LYTP01000019.1:0-25089 GCF_001672435.1 Mesorhizobium sp. AA23 | reverse complement strand
GCGTCATCGGGCGCACCGCGGGCACGCATCCCGGTTTCACTTATTCCATGGCCATGACCGAGGCCGGCAAATCCGGCATCAAATGGGATGAGCCCACGCTGACGAAGTATCTTCAGGACCCCAGGGGCATGATCAAAGGGACGAAGATGGTGTTTCCCGGCCTCAAGAACGATCAGGACGTAGCCAACGTCATCGCTTACCTGAAACAGTTTTCGAAGTAAGCGGGCCCTTCCAGGCCCCTTTCGGTGGCGCCGGCTCGCCCCGACCGAAGGCGGCCGGCATGACGCTGCTGAAGTGTGGCCGCCGGCGCCGTCATGCAGGCAGCGCAAAAAATCCCAGCACCAACAGAATGGCTATGCCAAGGCCGAGTATGAGAAGCGTTCGCGTGTCCATGACGTTCGCCTTCGACCAGGCGCATGACCCGGAAATCGGGAAAGGATCACGGGCCAATCAAAGTGATCCAGCCTCCTTTGCGCGTACCGGAGGCACTGCGTTGTAGTTGTATAAGAATACCGCAAAAAAACCTCTCGAACCAGCGTGGAGCTCTGGCCGGCCACCGCACCCTCGTTCCAATGAAAAGAGACAAATCGGGCGCAATGGAGTATGTTGGCTGCCGGTGCAGGTCGCGGTTTTGCGTGGCCAACCATGCAGAGCGGTAGCACCGCGAATCCGCGACCTTGCCGGACCCTGGTCTGGAGGAATGGTCATGGCAAGCTTTCACGTCATTGCAGGCGCTAGCGAAACGCTCGAGCATACCAGAGTGAGAAAGATCGGCCTTTCCGATCTTTTCGACGCGCTCAGGCGCGGTGTCGACGATTTCATGGTGAAACCCTCGCATATCGTGTTTCTGTGCATGATCTATCCGCTCGTCGGCGTGGTGCTTGCTACCTGGACATCGGGAGCGAACGCGCTGCCACTGCTGTTTCCGCTGGTGTCCGGTTTTGCGCTGATCGGCCCATTCGCGGCGATCGGTCTTTACGAGATCAGCCGCAGACGGGAAGCTGGGCTCGATGCATCCTGGCGCCATGCCTTCGAGGTCAGGAACTCCCCGGCGCTGCCGGCCATCGCCGCGGTCGGGATCATGCTGTTCGCGATCTTCATAGCGTGGCTTTTGACCGCCAAAATCTTCTACGAGCAGCTGTTCGGTCCCGCGCCCCCGGCATCGCTGTCCAGTTTCATCGCTGAGATATTCGCCACCGGGCGCGGTTGGACCCTGATCGTGCTGGGTCACGCCATCGGATTCGTCTTCGCCGTGGTCGTGTTGTGCACCACCGTGGTGGCTTTTCCGCTGCTGCTTGATCGCGATGTCGGCGCCTACGAAGCCATTCACACTTCGGTACGTGTAGTGCTGGCGAACCCCATCGTAATGGCCGTCTGGGGACTGATCGTCGCCGTTGGGCTGATCGTCGGTTCGCTGCCGGTGTTCGCGGGGCTGGCGGTTGTGCTGCCAGTCCTCGGCCATGCCACCTGGCACGTGTATCGTAAGGTCGTGGAAGCGCCGGCCGCCGCCCCAAGACCGGCGAACTAGCAAACCCTGTCGAGCACGGGCGGGAGTGCCGGTGTCTCACAGGGCCGGGTGGCTGAAGCGTGCCCGACGCGCGCCTGTGGTCAGGTCGCGGAAATCCTTGCCGCTGACATGCACAAGGGTCTTGTGGTCGCCGCCCTCGAAATAGATATCGGCGGCATCGCCGAGGCTTTCGTCCAAAATGACCGGCACGTCATAGGCCGCGCCGATCGGCGGTACGGCGCCGATATCGCAATCATCGAAGAGCGAGACCACCTCGTCCTCGGAAGCGAGCCCGAGGCGCTTGTCCATCACGTCCTGGAGCTTGGCGAGTTCGATCCTGTGGGTGCTTGGGACCACGGCCAGCGCATAGCCGAGCTCGTGGTGAACGACCACGGACTTGGCCATCATGCTGCCGGGCACGTGGGCGGCAATGGCGGCCTGCCTGCTGGTTGCAGTCCGATGATGCGCGACGGTGTCGTAGGGGATTCCCTTGCCGTCTATGAAATTCCTCAGTCTGTTCGCTATCGTCATTTTCCGCGTCCTTTGCTTGAGTTCACGACGCATATCAAAACCAAACCGCCGGTTGTTTCGAGGCACCGGCCATTTCGGGCTGATTAGGCTGCGGTTTATCCAAACCGCGCGTCAGGGGCCGGGCCCGAAAAACGCGATACGGGTCAGCAGCGTATAGTCGGCCTCGAAGACCATCATCGCCACGAAGACCAGCACCAATATCGGCGGCAGGATGATCGCATACATCATCGCCAACCGTTCCCAGGCCATGTGCATGAAGACGGCCACGATCAGTCCTGCCTTGAGCATCATGAAGATCAGGATCAGCGACCATCTGAGATAGCCGTGCAGGCCGAAATAGTCGACCATATAGGAGCAGGCGCTGAGAATGAACAGCCACACCCAGACCACCAGATAGAGCCTGATCGGGTGTTCCTGATGCGTGTCCGACTTGCCGGCGGTCGCCGCATCGTGGGTGGAGTGCAGTGCCTGTTGTCCGAGACCGTTTGCGGTTGCTTCAGCCATTTCGTCCTCTCAGCAAAGCCTGCCTCTCACCAAAGATAGAAGAAGGCGAAGATGAACACCCAGACCAGGTCGACGAAGTGCCAGTAGAGTCCCATGATCTCGACATTCTCGTAGTGGCCCCGGCGACTGGTGAAAAACCCCGGACGCCCGATGTCGTAATCGCCGCGCCAGACTTTTCGCGCCACGATGATCAGGAAGACGACTCCGATGGTGACGTGCGTGCCGTGGAAGCCGGTGATCATGAAAAAGCATGAGCCGAATTGCGCGGCTCCCCAGGGATTGCCCCAGGGCCGCACTCCTTCGGTGATGAGCTTGGTCCATTCGAAGGCCTGCATCCCGACGAAGGTTGCGCCGAGCGCGGCGGTCAAAAGCATCAGGATCGCGGTTTTGCGGCGATCGCGGCGGTAGCCGAAATTGACCGCCATGGCCATGGTGCCGCTGCTGGAGATCAGCACGAAGGTCATGATGGCGATCAGGATCAGCGGGACCTCCGACCCGCCGATGTGCAGCGCGAAGACCTTGCTTGGGTTGGGCCACGGCACGCGCGTCGACATGCGGGCGGTCATGTAGGAGAGCAGGAAGCAGCCGAAGATGAAGGTGTCGCTGAGCAGGAAGATCCACATCATGGCCTTGCCCCAGGACACGTTCTTGAACGCGCGCTGATCCGAGGCCCAGTCGGCGGCAATCCCGCGCCAGCCCTGGGGGCGATCCAACTGGCTGCTATCCGTCAGTGTCGTCTCGGCCATCGCCAGTCTCCTAGGTCAGCAGCCGTTGGCAAATGCTCACGAATGTCGCCGCCCAGCCGGCCAGGACTGCGAAAATGCCGAGCCAGACGAAAAGCAGGAAATGCCAGTACATCGCGCAGAGCTCGATCCCGAGGCGAAGCCGCTGCGGCCGGGCGCCCGTCCAGGCGCCGATGCTCGTCCTGCCAAGGCCGACCAGCCCGCCCAGTATGTGCAGGCCGTGCATGGCGGTGATCAGATAGAAGAAGCTGTTGGCCGGATTGGAGTCCAGCAGGTAGCCGTCATCGGTCAGCTGCCGCCACGCGATCAGTTGGCCGATCAGGAAGGCGAGGGCGGTCAGCCCGGCCGTCGCAAGACCGAGCCTGACCATGTCCGTCTGGCCTCTGCGCGCCGCGATCACGGCGCATTGCAGCGCAACGCTGCTCAGCACCAGCACGCCAGTGTTCAGCCAGAGCAGGCGCGGCAGCGGCAGAGGCCGCCAGTCCGGCAGACCCATGCGCATGAAATAGGCGCTGGTGAACAGCGAAAACAGACAGCCGACGACCGCGAGGAAGACACCGAGGCCGATCTTGGCGGTGGGCAGGGCCGATCGCTCGAGGCCGACGAAATCCCCGGCCAAGCCTTGCTCGAGCCACGGCTTCGCGGTCAGCCGCTGGTGCGAAAGCCACCATCCGGCAAAGCCGGCGATCACCAGCAGGAAGACCAGGATGACGCTCATGCCGGCTCCCTCGATGGGATGAAGGAGCCCGGCACGTTCTGCGGGATGAAATCCTCCTTCGTGCCCGGCACGCTGTAGTCATAGGCCCAACGATAGACGATCGGCAGCTCCTTGCCGAAATTGCCGTGCGCCGGCGGCGTCTGCGGCGTCTGCCACTCGAGCGTCGTTGCCCGCCACGGATTGCCGCCGGCGTCACGGCCGTGACGGATGCTCCAGATCAGGTTGAACAGGAACACCATCTGGGCGAAGCCGACCAAGAAGGCCATGATGCTGATGAACGAATTCAGATGATGGGCCGACTCCGTCATGATCGTCATGTCGGTCAGTTCGGCGTAGCGGCGCGGTACACCAATCAGGCCGATATAGTGCATGGGGAAGAAGATCAGGTAGGCGCCGAGGAAGGTGACCCAGAAGTGAAACTGGCCGAGCGCCTCGTCCAGCATCCGTCCGGTGACCTTCGGATACCAGTGATAGATCGCGCCGAAGATCACCAGGATCGGGGCGACACCCATCACCATGTGGAAATGGGCAACGACGAACATCGTGTCCGACAGGGGAACGTCGACGACGACATTGCCGAGGAACAGCCCCGTCAAACCGCCATTGACGAAGGTGACGATGAAGGCGAGCGCGAAAAGCATTGGTATCGAGAGATGGATGTCGCCGCGCCACAGGGTCAGCACCCAGTTATAGACCTTGATGGCGGTCGGAACGGCTATGATCAACGTCGTCGTGGCGAAGAAGAAGCCGAAATAGGGGTGCATGCCGCTGACGTACATGTGGTGCGCCCAGACCACGAAGCTCAGCGCGCCGATGGCGATGATCGCCCAGACCATCATTCGGTAGCCGAAGATGTTCTTGCGCGCGTGCGTGCTGATGAGGTCGGACACGATGCCGAAGGCCGGCAGGGCCACGATGTAGACTTCCGGATGGCCGAAGAACCAGAACAGATGCTGAAATAGGATCGGGCTGCCGCCACTGTGCTGCAACTGTTGGCCCATCTCGACGATCGCCGGCATGAAGAAGGAGGTGCCGAGCGCGCGGTCGAGCAGCATCATCACACAAGCAACGAACAGCGCCGGGAAGGCGAGCAGAGCCATGACGGTGGCGGTGAAGATGCCCCATACGGTGAGCGGCAGGCGCATCAAGGTCATACCCCGCGTGCGGCCCTGCAGCACCGTCACAACATAGTTCAAGCCACCCATGGTGAAGCCGATGATGAACAGGATGAGCGAAGAGAGCATCAGGATGATGCCCCAGTCCTGGCCACCCGGCGTGCCGGTCATGATCGCCTGCGGCGGGTAGAGCGTCCAGCCGGCGCCGGTCGGTCCGCCGGGCGCAAAGAAGCTTGCGACGAGAACGAGCACCGCCAACAGGTAGACCCAGTAGCTCAGCATGTTGACATAGGGGAAGACCATGTCGCGGGCGCCGACCATCAGCGGGATGAGATAGTTGCCGAAGCCGCCAAGGAAGAGTGCGGTGAGCAGGTAGATCACCATGATCATGCCGTGCATGGTGATGAACTGGTAGTAGGCCTCCGGAGTAATGAAATCGAACGTGCCGGGGAAGCCGAGCTGCAGGCGCATCAGCCAGGACAGGAACAGCGCTACAAAGCCGATCGCCGTTGCCGTTGCCGAATACTGGATCGCTATGACCTTGGCGTCCTGCGAGAAGACGTATTTCGTCCACCAACTGTGCGGATGGTACAGTTCCATTTCCCCGACTTCGGCGGGGGGAACGGCATCTGCGGGTGTGACGTCGACCATGGGAGCACCTCCCTGTTCAGCGGGCCTCGACAGTTTCGACTTTTGCCCCGACGTCCAAAGCGGACGCCATTGTCTTTCCTGGCAGCGGGTTCGCCGAGCCCGTTTGCTGAGGCGCCGACAGTTGCGCAAAAGTCTGCTGCTGCCCGAGCCAGGTCAGGTAATCCTGCTCGGTGTCGACCATCACCATGCCATGCATCAGCGGATGTCCCTGGCCGCAGAGCTCGGCGCACAGGACCTGGAAGGTTCCGGTCCTTGTTGGAGTGAACCAGAAATAGGTGACCGATCCCGGGATCATGTCCATCTTGGCGCGGAATTCCGGGATGTAGAAATCATGCAGCACGTCGATCGAACGCAGCAGCATCTTGACCGGTTTGCCGACCGGCAAGTGCAGGTCCGCCGCCTCGACCACGACGTCGTCCTGGCCGTTGGGATCCTTTGGGGCGATGCCTAGCGGGTTCTCAGCGGCTACTTCACGGGTGTCCGAAGTGCCGAGCTTGCCGTCCTTGCCTGGCAGGCGATAGCTCCACTGCCATTGCTGAGCAACGACCTCGATTTCGGTCGCATCGCTCGGCACGTTGACGAAGCGGCTCCAGACGAACAGGCCGGGAACGAGCAAGGCGGTGACGCCGATCGCAGTGACGATCGTCAACCACCATTCGAGACGCTTGTTCTCCGGTTCGTATACCGCGCGATTGCCTTCGCGATGGCGAAAGCGGAACACGCAATACGCCATGAAGAGAACAACGGCGGCAAAAACGACGCCGGTGATCCAGAAGCTGATGATGATGGTGTGGTCGATATAGTCCCAGTTCGAGGCAATCGGCGTCCACCACCATGGGCTCAGGAAGTGGAACAACACCGAGCCCACGACGATCAAAACGAGTACAAGCGCGATGGCCATGTCCCGTCCTCCGGTATTTCATGGGAGCGCGAAGCATCCAACGCCAATACCAAGCCGCATCATGCTCGATTTCCGGTTGAAATTCCAGAGCCGACTAGCTGATGTGCAAAACGTTGCTGCGCGCCCGGACCTTTTGGGGCGGCGGGCCTTGGCGCAGCGGGCCCTTCGTCGAAGCATTGCCCTTACGGACGATGTGCAGAGGGCTGAATGGCCGGCTTGATGCCGCTGGCGGGTAGATCAACTAGTTCATTTTAGGCGTGCGGACGGCTGCCCTGGCCTTTTGCCGGCGAGATTTGACCGCCTCCAGCAGTTCGCGTTCGCTGGTGTGAGCATTTCGAAAGATGGCCACAACCAATACCGCTAGAATTTCGGCGTCCGGGTCCAAAGGATCGAGCTGTTCATCTGCGCAGACCTGATTGAACACGCGTTCGCAAACGGCCAGATCGAGAGGGCTAAGGCAGGTGCGATTGAAACGCCGACGCAGCATTTGAGCGAACCTTTCAGCGCCCGCCGCCCGTGCTTTGCGGCGGGGCCTTGTCACCGAGGCTTGAAAAGATGTTGTCCCCAGCTTCTAGTAACGTTACTCCATGCTCGGCGATTGTGTTGTCAATAATCCCAAAATCTGTGCGCAGTCCCTAGATCTATATTGGCCGACCCGCATGAGCTGGTAATAGTCTTGCCGTTTGTTGTCGGGTATACGGAAGCCGCGTCGAAAGTCAGCCGCCTCTTTCGGGGCGCGAGTGCAGCCAAGTTTGCTGGCGCTGACTTTCAAACTCGCCAGTGAGCATCCGAGCTTTGCCGCAATGTCTTTCAATGGCTCGTTGTTGACATATCCATCAAGAATTATCTTGCGGCGAGCTTCTCCTTTGACTTTTTCATTCATTACCTGGTCTCCTCAACGTCGCTTTCACGATGTCGGAATCTATAGGCGCCGGTCTGAAGTGTGTCGTTAGCCTCGTATCCAGAAACTTATCTCGGGATGCATTTCTTATTGTAACCCAGCGTGATCGACGATGCGGTCCACAGGCTTGCCAGATCCCGGGATACACCACATGATTGCGGGGGCATGGGCATACCGGAATCGGATATGGCACCACGCGCGATGGACGCTAAGGAGCAAGACGAGGCGCATACCGGGCCTGTACCGGAGCGTGAGCGACGGCGTTGGCCGCGCGACGTTCAACCCGACAACGAGGCGGCTCGGCCAATCGCGCCGGCACTGGAACCGCTGTCTTTTTCAACGCTCGAACTGGCAGCAGAGGATCAATTCCCCGCTTGGCAAACGCATGTGGCACCGCTTGTCGAGGTCAGGCTGCCGGATGACAAATCGCTGGACGACGGCTTCCCCGCAGCGCACAAGGCTTGGAATCTCGGCGGCATGCTGATCGTCGAACAGCGGACGCCGGCGCACAGTTATATCCGTTCCGCCGCAAAGCTTCGGTCCAGCTCGATCGATCATTGGTATGTCGTCTTGCCACATACCGGCCGGTCGTGGACGGAGGTCAATCGCCGTGTCGCGGAGGGCCAGCCGGGCAAACTTGAGATCAGGTCGCTAGGCTACCCGTTTCGCGGGAGGATGACCGAATCCGAAAGTCTCGTTCTATATTTGCCGCGTGATTTGTTCGCCGACGCGGCGGCAACCCTCGACGCAAACAACAATTCAATTCTTTCCGGCAATTTTGCAAACCTTTTGATCGACTATGTCGACGGCATCGTAACAAGACTGCGCAGCCTCACCGCTGACGACCTGCCTCGCATCGTACACGCGACGCGCAGCATGATCATTGCGTGCCTCGCGCCGCCGGCCGAACATGCGGCTGCGGCCGAACAACTGGCGAGTGTCGCGCTGATGGAGCGGGCCCGTCGATACGTCCAAAACAACCTGGAAGTGGCTCATCTGACGCCGGATTCAATGTGCCGGGCGCTCGGTGTTTCGCGATCTCGTCTCTACCAGCTGTTCGAACCGAGCGGTGGGGTGCTCCATTACATTCAAAGTCGCCGACTTCTGGCAGCCCATGTTGCGCTCAGCGATCCGGCGGACAGCCGGCGCATCGTTCAAATTGCGGAGGCCTTCGGGTTCAGTTCAGCGGCAAATTTCAGCCGGGCGTTCAGCAAGGAGTTCGGTTACAGCCCCCGCGAAGGGCGCAGGACGACGGTGTTGCCGCGCCCCGCCCACTCTGTTTCGCTTGGCGAGCACGAGAAGACCTCCTCGTTTGAAGGATGGCTCAAGGCGCTTGGAAGCTGATCATAGCATCCGCGGCGGGCGTTTCATCAGTATGCCCGGAGTGATACTGGATCCGGCGACAATCCTTGCCGGGCAAGCGATCCTTGGCTGGCGGTACCCCATTGGCAAAATCCCTGGCGAGAGATGCCGTGCCGATCGAGATATGTACGCCCGGATAAGTATCTGGATGCGCAGCTAACGACAGCGCGGCCTTATTCGTAGATGTTCGCTGTGACTTAGCGGGGGGCTCGGCACAGGCGGCAGGTTTCCAAGTTGGGGGGAATATCGCACCGCCTGTGCCGACCGCGCCGCCGCAAACCGTCAAAGGCGTAAGTGAGTTAGCGTGCCAAGGCCGAGGCGGCCGGTTGGTGTTCATTCCGCCGCAGAATGGCTTAGTGGGGGCTCGATGGCTTAGTGGGGGCTCGGCACAGGCGGCAGATGTCCAAGTTGGGGGACATCGGATCGCCTGTGCCGCTCGCGCTACCGCTATCCGTCGAAGGTGTGGCGTAATTGAGTAAGCGTGCCAATGGCCGGGGGGCGGCTGGCCGGTGTTCATTCCGTCGCAGAATGGCTTAGTGGGGGCAAGGCACAGGCGGCAGGTGTCCAAATGGATACCAGATCGACGGTGCCGCTCGCGCCACCGCTATCCGGCAAAGATGGTGGCGTAGTTGAGTCAGCGTGACAAGGTCGACGACGAACGGCTGGAGTTCATTCCGCCGCAGATACCAACTCTTGTCGAGCGGCCGCCCGAAGATGAAGGGTGGGTCCACGAGGCCAAATTCGACGGCTACCGCACGCAAATCATCATTGATAAGAACGGCGCGCGTCTTTACAACAAGAACGGGCGCGACTGGACGACTAAATACTGGCCCATCGCGCTAGCTGTCGACCTGCCATGCC
The DNA here is from genome assembly GCF_001672435.1 of Mesorhizobium sp. AA23. Lineage (NCBI taxonomy): Bacteria > Pseudomonadati > Pseudomonadota > Alphaproteobacteria > Hyphomicrobiales > Phyllobacteriaceae > Mesorhizobium > Mesorhizobium sp. AA23. The sequence continues at coordinate 15,295 of NZ_LYTP01000019.1, read as the reverse complement.
GGGCTGCCATTCTCGACGGCGAGGTGATTGTCTCAGGCGGGCGTGGCTCGCCCGGTTCTCCTGAGCTGGAAGCCGCGATCTGGAACGAGCCGAGCCGGCTGGTGTTCGTCGCTTTCGACATCCTCCATCTCGACGGTCGCAATCTTATCCCCTTACCCCTGCTGCAACGCAAGCAAGCGCTGTGGCGACTGGTTGAGCCTGGCCTCGGCAAGATCCAATACAGCGAGCATTTTGAGGGCGACGCGCTCGCGATCTTTCGCGCCACCGAGAAAACCGAGCTCGACGGCGTCATCTCGAAACGCGCCGATAGCCCCTACCAGAGCGGACCGTCGAAAACGTGGCTGAAAACCAAATTTTTGAGAAAGCCGATCTCGAAACACTAGGTCTGTGATCGAGCCCAGGCCGCGAATTCCGCTCTGTCCTGTGGATCGCAATATTTCGAATCACGCCGGGCGCGACGCCGATTATCTGTCGATTCGCGATTTATTAACAATGAATGAACGTCCATCGTGGAATAACCTGCCCGCCAATCACAGCGGAGGATCCATTGCAATTACAGCGCATGCACCGCTTGTTGAAATAGCGAGTTGAAAGTTTGCCAAGCTTGTTACTTATGCTATTTCTAAACTGGGGGACGCTAATTTTCACCGCCTACGGAGGTGGCTTTTGCGTTCAGAGGCATCAGGCGTCGGCACGCAGAATGAGGAGTCGTCCTCAAGCGATGGTTCACGTGCCGGCGAAGCGCTTCTCGCTAACCTGTTGGCGAATACGACCGAACTTCTATCGTTCTATGATAGCGACTTCCGCCTAACTCACTACGCCGCCAGGCTTAAACGTCTGTACGGAGGTGCGGTGGTGCCAGGCGCAGCCATTTGGGAGATCTATCCAAGCTTCCTCGATACGAGGTGCCGCGACGAATTTCTTCGGGTGTTCCAGGGCGGCTCTGCGGCAAGCATTGACCTGCCGCGATCATCGGGCGAAGCGCCCCGCTCCGTTTTCGTCTTCGGCACTGCAGATGGTGTGGGAATCATCGAATCCCGGGAGCAGGGGGAGCGCAGCGCGGCGCAGGAGCAGGAGCATATGATTCTGCTCCATCAAGCGACGCACGACGTGCTGACCGGACTGCAGAATCGGCGGCGATTCGGCGAGCGGCTGCAGCAAGCGCTGGCGGCCATCGGCGGATCTCAGCCAAAAGCCGCCCTGCTGCAAATCGATCTTGACGATTTCAAAGCGGTCAACGACACGCTCGGCCATGGGGCAGGCGACACGCTTCTGCAACTCGCGGCAGGTCGAATCCGCGACGCGCTGGAGGACGGCGAATCTGCGTACCGGTATGCCGGCGACGAGTTCGCCGTCATCCAATTGGGCAAGGAGCAGCCCGCGGAAGCCGAGCGCCTCGCAACATCGCTGGTCAACTCGTTCAAGGACCCTTTCGTCATCAACGGCATTCCCGTCTTCGTCGGTTCAAGTATCGGAATCGCTTTTGGGCCGGAGCACGGGACCGATGGCGAGCAGCTGATGAAAGCCGCAGATATTGCTCTTTACGCAGCCAAGACGGATGGTCGCGGCTGCGCTCGAACGTTCAATCGCTCGATGCTGTTGTTGCTCGAGCAACGCGAAAATCTGAGGCGCAGCCTTCGAACCGCGCTGGAGCGGGGCGAGCTTTACCTGGACTATCAGCCGCTCATCAGGCCTCCTTCGTCGGTGATTGGTTTCGAAGCGCTGCTGCGGTGGCGGCACCCCGAGATCGGAATCATTCCGCCCGGCGTGTTCATTCCGATCGCCGAAGCCGACGGTCTGATGGACGAAATTGGACGATGGGTGCTCGAGCAAGCCTGTCGCCAGGCATTGGCGTGGCCTTCCGCGCTGACAGTCGCAGTCAACCTGTCGCCGGCTCAGTTCCTGAGCGGTTCGCTGACCGACACGGTCGCTCAGATCATCGACGCAGTTGGAATCCGGGCTGAAAGGCTTGAACTCGAGATAACCGAAACGGTTCTTCTTGAGAAGACTATCGACAATATAGATACATTGAATACGTTGAACGTCCTGGGAATACGAATCTCGCTCGACGATTTTGGAACATACTATTCGTCCTTGAGCTACCTTAAGAATTTTCCGTTTGATACCTTGAAGATAGATCAATACTTCATCGCGGACCTGGAGACGGATCTGAAGAGTCAAACGATTGTGCGATCGATCATAAGTCTGGCGCACGGCCTGGGAATAAGCGTCACCGCCGAGGGGGTCGAGACGTCGGCGCAGGCACGGTGGCTGATCAAGGAAAATTGCGATTACCTGCAAGGCAATTTCATGGGACGGCCGCTCGGATCCGAGGCAACCGGCGATTTCATCAGGCGGTCGCCGGCGAAGGGGCTGGAAGCGATGGAGGAATCAAATCGGGCGCGCTAGCCACTTGCACCGTTTGTAAATCGGAGGGCTGTAAAAACGATCGAGCTAGATGCCGCGCAATGCGGGACTGGCTCATCACGAGGCGGTCAAATTTCCGTCCCGGAGTTCATCGCGTCACCTGGGCTCAAATACGGATGGAATAGGAGAGGATGCGGATGGGATCTGTTCATCATGAACCGGTTGGCGAACCGACTTTTGAGCCGATGATCCAGATCGACATGGAAATCAAGACTTTTGTCTCCGCTTGGAAACACTGCGATTATGTCTCGACGTACATCGCCCGGATGATCAGTCAAAACAGATCAGACTCGGTGCGGCATTCGAATCTCTTTTCCTCTGCGTTCAACGAATTGCTGGAAGTCGCCTTTCGTACCCGCCACGCCGACGGCGAACTGGCATGCAGGGTGTCTCGCTATGGCGCGACGGACAGGATCGAGCTGACATTTCCCTGCATGCCGGAGGAGCGCCAATTCTACGAAGAAGCCGTTTCGCAAGTCGCGGGATTTGAGGCCAAGGAGCGATATCTCAATTCTGTGTCTGGGGATCTGGCGCCCAGCCGGGAGGTGGTACTCCTGGAACTGGCTGTCGACTACAACGCGGCACTCAGGGTCGAGCAAGCCGACGGCGATGCGATCACGCTCGTCGTGGATCTTCCGCTTGAGGGCCTGCAACATTGAGCCCTTACAACCTGCACGCGCGCTTCAAGGCGCAGTACGATGCGAACAACCAGGAGTTCTCAATATCTGGGGTGGTCCGGCCTCAGGCGATCGATGAGCTTGGGCCTAGCCTGGCATTGCTTCGCGATGCGATCGCCCGAGTACGCGGCGTTTTCTACGTCAATGTCAGGCGCTTGGCGCAGATGAACAACGCTGCATTTTACGCCTTTTCGAGGATCATCATCGATGCCTGTCGCGCTCGACCCGATCTCAAATTTGTTGTCATCACGTCGAGCGTCGTCGGATGGACCTCGCGAAAATTCGGTCGGCTGAGCGGAATCGAACCGAACATCACGGTCGAGGAGTATGACAGCGAATTCTATCCAGGGCAGGGCTTCCTCGAGGAAGGCGGGTTCGTTCCAATCCTGCGCACGCAGACAAAGATGACCTGGCGCCACGAGCGTGCAATCCTGCCGCGGCATGGCATGAGACCCGGGATCGTTATGGCCGACATCTGTTGCGGGATCGGTGATTTCGCCGTGCTCGTGCAGAAAGAGTTCCAGCCGTCGCGGATTGTCGCCCTCGACCACTCCATATCAAGCCTAGACTACGCCCGACGCGTGATGCGGGAGTTCGATATCCGGGGCATCGAATATACTTATGGCGATGCCTCGGAAATGCTGCTCGACGAGGAGCAGTTCGACTTGGTCACCTGCCGACATTCGCTTCAAATCTTCAATCGACCGGAACTCATCCTCAAGGAACTCTACCGCATATGCAAGCCAGGCGGGCGGGTCTACATCACCAACGAGAAGAATTCGCATTGCCTCGGCGAGCCGCGCGCCGAAAGCATCCGTTGGACATACAATGAAGTGGCGAAGCTGTTCGCGCATTTCGAAATGGACGTCGAGCTCGGGCCCAAGAGTCGGCGATATCTGATCGAAGCCGGATTCGACGACATACGTGTCGAGACCTTCACCGTCACCAACTTGGACGGAGATCCGCAGGACTTCGCCGATGTCATTGTCGCCTGGGCCGATGTCTATGCCGGCGAGATGGCCATCAAACGCGGCGACGGGCCGGAGTTCGTTGCACGGTTCCGGCAGGGCTTCCAGGATCACATATTCGCTGCGCTACACCCCAAGGGTTATGCGGGTTGGCCGATCTGGGTCGCATCGGGGCGAAGGCCGCAATGAAAGCCGACGATCAGCCTACACCGCGCTTCGGCCTGCGCTCCTTCCGGGCGAAATTCGTATTGGTCGTTGGCGGCGCCGTGCTGTTCGATCTCTTGCTGAGCGGCGGCCTGGCGCTCTGGAACGTGCAAAAGCTGTCGCGCGACGCAACGTCGGAAGTCGGTGAGGGCCTGACCACCGCAAACCAGGAATACATTCGCTCCTACGCCGATTCGACGGCGTTAAGCGTCGACCTCCTGCTCGATCGAGTTCATGGGGACGTGAAGGCGCTGGCCGGCGTTCTGCAGGCCCAGACCGACGATCCGAGCCGGCAGCGACAGGTCGGAGCAACCCTTTCGCATGAAGCACCCGGCTCGGTGAAGGTCGTCTACGACGCGAAGGGCGATTGGGCGCAGAACCTGCCGGGCGCGCCTTCGGTGATTAGCGTCTGGGGCTACCTGCTGGGCGCCGACCACACGCCGCTGCCAAGCGTTGAGCGGGAAATCGAAGACAGTACCGTTCTGGATCTCGTCGCGCCGACCCTTATGGCCAGCGGATCGCCAAAACTGCAGATGTACTATATTGGTCCGAAGGAACGCCCGATCTTCAGGACGGTACCGTATACGGACCAGGCACAGACCTTCGACCGGCTCTATCCAGGCCACAACAAGGCGGAGTTCTGGGAGTTCTTCTTTCCGGGGATCTATGGGTCATGGCAGCAATGGGCGAAGGATCCAGCCTCACGTCCAGTCCCCGACGATATCACTCAGACAGCGCCCTACACCGATGCGATCACGGGAAAGCTGATCGTCAGTTTTTTCCACCCGCTGTGGACGCGCGACCGTACCGGTATCGCCGGTGTAGCGGGTGCAGACATCACTCTCGATCAACTCGCGGAAGTCGTCGAGCGCGTCAAGATCGCCGAAACCGGGTTCGGCTTCCTCACGATGTCGACCGGCAATGTAGTGGCGATCAATCCATCGGGCGAGGCGATCATCGGCCTGACTTCATCCAACGATGCGGGCACGCAGGGCGTCACCGGCCTGGAGAGGTCCCTGCGGGGAAGCACGCAGCCGGCCATCGCGTCGCTGCCGCTCGACCAGAACAATGACGGTGTCATTCAGCATATCATGCTCGACAACAAGGGCGAACACGTACCCTACATAGTTGTCCTCAAAAGATTGAAGCCGACCAATCTGTGGAGCTCGGGACCGATCAAGTCTGAAACGATGTCGGTCGGAATCGTCGTTCCAGAACGCGAAATCTATGCGTCCCTGGTCGCCGCGCAAAAGAGTATTTCTCGCGCGACCAATCGTATTCTGCTCTTTCAGGTCGCCGCCATCGTCGTTTCGCTTCTGATTGTATTTGCGGCAGTGCTCGGCATCTCGAAGCGGATCACGGCCGGCCTCAGGGCGCTTGCCAGCGCCGCCCAGAGGCTACAGTCCAAAGACTATTCGGTCCGTGTTCGCGTTCCAACGCGCGACGAGGTTGGAGCGGTCGGGGTCGCCTTCAACCGCATGGCCGAGCAGATCAGCTTTCACACAGAAAACCTCGAGCAACTCGTCGACGAACGCACCAGGGAACTCGGCGACGCAAATCAGGAGATTTCCGCGCTCAACGAAAAGCTGCGGGACGAGAACGTCCGTCTCGGCGCCGAACTCGCGGTCGCCAGGCAAATCCAGATGATGGTCCTGCCGAAACCGTTCGAACTCGAAGCGATTCCGGGGCTGGAGATCGCGGCCTACATGCGGCCGGCCGACGAGGTGGGCGGGGACTACTACGACGTCCTGCAGAACGGATCACGGGTCAAGATAGGCATCGGCGACGTGACCGGTCATGGTCTCGAGAGCGGCGTGCTGATGCTGATGGTCCAATCCGTTGCACGCGCGCTGCAGGAGGCCAACGAAGGCGATCCGCATCAGTTTCTGGTTCGTCTGAACAGGGCCATCTACAAGAACATCGAGCGGACGAACACCGACAAGCATCTCTCGCTGGCCTTTCTTGACTTTGAGGACGGGCGGGTAACGCTATCCGGCCAGCACGAGGACATTCTCGTCGTGCGTGCGGATGGGGACGTCGAACGTATCGACACGCTTGATCTGGGTCTGCCCGTTGGCCTGGAGAACGACATCTCGCAGTTTGTTGACACGCGAGACATCGTGTTCGGGAGCGGCGACGTAATCGTGTTGCACACCGACGGTGTGACCGAGGCGGAAGATGAAGACAGAAGACTGTTCGGGTTCGATCGCCTCTGCAAGAGCGTGCAAAAGCGCCATGGCAGGAGCGCCGAGGACATCAAGACCGGGATCATCGAGGATTTGATGGCTCATATCGGAATCCAGAAGATCCACGACGACATCACACTCGTGATCATAAGGCATACGTAGGATGACAGCGCTGTTCGGTACGCCTGACATTGCAATAGGGATGAAGGGGAGCGTCAGTCGCGTGCGGCTGTTCGACGGACCTCTCGACTTGAGTTGGCGTCATTGCGCCACGACCTCGGACTTCATTGCCGATCTTTTCGCGTTGCGCTTTCAGTCGTCGCGCAATGACTACATGGAGGTGCGGCATAGCATCGGATATCTGGTCAACGAACTCATCGAAAACGCCGTCAAGTTCCGCGCACCAGGCGAAATCGTGGTTGAGGCGTCGATGGATTCGGAGTGCTTCAAGCTCAAGGTGTCGAATGACGTCGATGGTGAAATCGCGTCCGAGTTCCAAAGCCTGCTGGCGGACATCACGGTTGGCGACCCAAAGGACCTGCTGATACAGCGGATTGAGGCGAATGCCGCGAACCCCGACGTGGGGAGCTCCGGGCTTGGATTGCTGACGTTGATGAGCGACTATGGCGCACGTCTGGCCTGGATATTCAGCCCGGCCGATGAAAACGACCGTATTTGCCTGGAAACATATGCCTCCATTCCGATCTCGCAAACTCACAACTAGATGAAACGAAGCCAGATATGGAAATCAAGACAGACGACTACCGCGTGTGGACTGAGGGAAGCGATATCTTTTTCGACGGTGCAATGCGGCTTGCCAGTTCCGAGGCGGGTGCGCCGATCACGGCTTTGGCGACCAGTGTTCTTGCCTCAAATCCCGCTTCCATCACACTCAATTTGAAGGACCTTCACTTTCTCAACTCTTCCGGCATCAACCTGCTGGCGAAATTTACCATCGAGGTGCGCAAGCATCCCGATGTTCGACTTGTCGTGCGCGGAACGCCCGACATACCCTGGCAATCGAAATCACTGCCGAACCTGAAGAAGCTGCATCCCGCTCTGGTGCTTTTGATGAACTAACGTCAACGCGTCTCGATCGAGCCATTGCCCGCGAGGTGCCCGCCGTCGGATGATTTCCAGCTGATATTCGGGACTGTCAGATCAGCAGCAGGCCCTTCATCGAGGCATTGCCCTTGCGGCCGATGATGATGTGGTCGTGCACGGCGATGCCGAGCGGCTTGGCCGTCTCGATGATCTGCTTGGTCATGTCGATGTCGGCGCGCGAGGGCGTCGGGTCGCCGGACGGGTGGTTATGCACCAGAATGATCGCGCTGGCGGAAAGTTCGAGCGCGCGCTTGACCACCTCGCGCGGATAGACAGGCGTATGGTCGACCGTGCCGGTCTGCTGCACCTCGTCGGCGATCAGCCCGTTCTTCTTGTCGAGGAAGAGAATGCGGAACTGCTCGCGGGCCTCGAAGGCCATGGCCGAGCGGCAATAATCGAGAAGCTGCGTCCAGTTCGACAGAACCTCGCGGCCGCGCACTTCGCCGCGCGCCATGCGCTGCGCCGTGGCGGCGATGACCTTGAGATCGGTCGCCACCGTCGGCCCGATGCCCTTCACTTCCTCGAGCAGGGACGCCGGCGCGCCGAGCACTTCGGCAAGCGAACCAAAGCGCGCGATCAGCGCCTTGGCGATCGGCTTGGTGTCGACGCGCGGGATCAGCCGGAAGAGAAGCAGCTCAAGCAGTTCATAGTCGGGCAGGGCGTCCGGACCGCCGGCCAAGAAGCGTTCGCGCAGACGATCACGATGGCCGTGGTAGTGCGGCTTCTCAACAGGCGCCACCTCTTTCTTCGGCGGCTCTACCCAGGCTTCAGAGAAAAACGCCCGCTCGTCCTCGACTTTTCCCATCGCCCGCCCGCATCGCTGATCGAAAGAAGACCTTTGCCAGAGACTAAAGCATGATTCTGAAACGCGAAACGGTTCTCGATCATTTCAAGAAAGTAGCCGGGAGCGTTGCTGGGACATATCAAGACGCCGTGACGATGAGGGCTGCATCGCCTATTGGCGAGCGTTAAACATGGACACCCTCGGCAGCCTGCTTCTTCACTGTTCTTGCCCCGCTGACCGAAACAGCGATGCCGAGGACGACAAGGGCGGTTCCGAGAATGTGGATCGGCGTGATGGTCTCGCCGAGAAGAAGAAACGAGAGCACGAGTGCCGCGACCGGCAGCACGGCCATGAACACGCCAGCCTCTCCGCCGCTGGCGCGCGCGGCTCCTGAATACCAGAGCCAGAAGCCGATCACGGTGGGAAAAATGCTGATATAGACTGTCGCCAATAGGGCGGCAGGTGCTGCTGCAACGGTGCTAAACGCGACAAGGCCGGCGGCGAGCGGCAAGGTCAGCAGCAGTGAAATGCTGCTCATCAGCGCCGCGAGATAGAGCGGCGCCAGCGGCTTGCTGATTCTCTTGTTCAGGATCGCAAACAGTGCTTCGCCGGAAACAGCGAGGACCACCAGCAGGTTACCCGCCAGCAGCTTCAGATCGAGGCCAAAGCCCTTGGCAGAGGCGACATTGACAAGAAGTGCGCCTGCCGTGACAGCGCCGACCGCGATCCAGAGCTTGGCGCCAAGCCTCTCCTTCAAGGCCAACGTTGCAACGAGGGCAGCCAATACAGGCAGAAGGCCGTGGATGACGCTGGCATTGGCACTCGTCGTCAAGGTCAAGGCGAGGATCATTAGAATGCTATAGCCCGCGCTGCCCGCGGCCGCCTGAATCATCACAATCACATACTCCTTTGCCAAGAGCTGCGGCCGCGGCGTGCTTGTCAGGAAGACGAGTCCCCAGAGGATGGGCGTCGAAATCAGGAAACGGAGGGGAACGGCGAGGAAAGGGTGCATGCCGCCGGCAATGATTTTTGAGGCCGCCACGCCGGATCCGACCAGCGTCATGGCTATGGTCATGAGGGCGCATGCAATGATGCGTTGCGAATCCATGTGTCAGCCTACGGTATAGGGGGCGCGCGAACGCGCCTCCTTCAGCGCAAGAGCCCACCACTTGAGTTGGTGGAGCATGGTTTTGACAGCGCCGGAGCTGCGCTTCGGATCGAGCGGGCCCGCACCATCAGCAAAATGCTCCCACACCCCGTGAAAGCTTACTGCGTCCCGGACGGTGACGGCGTGGAGCTCGGCAAATACCTGCCGAAGATGTTCGACGGCCCTCAACCCGCCGGAAACGCCACCGTATGAAACGAAGCCGACCGGCTTGGCGTGCCACTCTTCATTAGCCTGGTCGATAGCGTGCTTAAGATGACCGGGCATGCTGTGATTGTATTCGGGGGTGACGACAACGAAGGCGTCTGCCTTGGCGAGCTTACTCGTGAATGCCTTCATCGCCGGTGTCGGCTCCGCCAAGTGCCGGCTGGGCAGATCAATGTCTGCAACATCGATGAGGGAAAGCTCGAAATCGCCCAGTCTCTGCGCCTCCTGGGCAAACCAGTGTCCGACCTTGTCGCCATAGCGTCGTTCCCGCGTGCTGCCGATCAGCGCTGCGAGCTTGAGCCGTTCAGTCACTTCGCTCTCCTGTCTCAGGCCAGGAAACTGATGACACATCGGGACGATCGATGGGATTGCTAAAAGTTGGCGCTTTCTGATCTAATTGATCGATCATGCTCGACGCGCTCACTCTCGATCAGATGCGGATGTTCCTAACCGTAGCGGACGCGGGTAGCTTTCGCCTGGCCTCCATGCGGCTCGGTCGCGCCCAGTCGGCGGTAAGCCACGCGATTGCCAATCTGGAGACCGAACTCAAGACGGTCCTGTTCGACCGGTCGACTCGTCGGCCGACCTTGACCTCGGACGGACGGGCCCTGCTGGACGACTGTCGCTCGCTGGTTCTACGCGCCGATCTGCTGCGCGCGAAGGCGCAGGGTATGGGCAGCGGCATTGAAATCGAGCTTGCGCTGATGGTGGACACGCTTGTTCCATTGCCGGCCGTCGGCAGGGCTCTTGAAGCCCTCCACGCCACCTATCCGACGGTTGGCGTCCGGTTGCAGATAGGTACCCTTGGGGAACCGATCGATTGCCTCCTGCAAGGCACGGTCGACCTCGCGATAACGGTGGGCGAAGACCTGCGCGATCCGCGCCTGGAATTCGATTCCCTCGCGCCGCTGTCGATGGCGGCGGTCGTCGGTGCTGGGCACGCTCTGGCCTTGATAGCGAAGAAAGGCCGGGTGAGTACGCCAGAGCTGGCCGATCACATCCAGATCGTCCTGATGGACCCTTCTCCTCGCTCCCATGGCCGCGACTATGGCGTGCTCTCCCAGCGCAAGTGGCGGGTGGGTAGCCAAGAGGCGAAACTGGCGTTGATCAGAGCAGGCATCGGTTGGGGGCGGCTTCCACTTTGGTTGATCGAGCAGGATCTTGTCGAAGAGCGGCTCGTGCAGCTTTCAGCCGCTGCGCTTGGTGAAAATGGGACAACGAAGAGCTGGGTCTATCTTGCCCGACGGCTCGACAAACCCTTGCTGCCAGCAGCCAGGTGCCTCAGGTCCGCGCTTCTGGCCGGAGCCGGGCTTGGTGATACTGCCGGGCTTCCAGCCTAGGCGCGCCTCGCCAATTGTTATGGACATCAGACCGTGCCGATGCCGTGCCTGCGGCAGACTAATCCGGCAAGCCGGGGCGGTCGAGCTTCTTTGGCGACAGCGTGAAGATCTCGCAGCCGCTATCGGTGACGCCGATCGTATGCTCGTACTGTGCCGACAGCGAACGGTCGCGCGTCACCGCCGTCCAGCCGTCAGACAAAACCTTCACATGCGGGCGGCCGAGATTGATCATCGGCTCGACGGTGAAGATCATGCCGGGCCGCATCTCGACGCCTTCGCCGACGGTGCCGTAATGCAGGATGTTCGGCGCGTCATGGAAAAGCTGGCCGACGCCGTGGCCACAGAAGTCGCGCACCACCGAGCAGCGCTCGGCCTCGGCATAGGTTTGGATAGCGGCGCCGATCGCGCCGGTGCGAGCGCCCGGCCTGATTGCGGCGATGCCGCGCATCAGGCATTCGTAAGTCACCTCGAGCAGGCGCTCGGCGGCGCGCTTGATCGTGCCGACCGGATACATGCGCGAGGAATCGCCGTGCCAGCCGTCGAGGATGTAGGTGACGTCGATGTTGACGATGTCGCCGTCCTTGAGCGGCTTGTTGTCGGGAATGCCGTGGCAGACCACGTGATTGATCGAAGTGCAGGACGATTTGGTGTAGCCGCGATAATTGAGCGTGGCCGGCAATGCGCCGTGATCCATGCCGAATTCGAAGACGAAACGGTCGATGGTCTCGGTGGTGACGCCGGGCTTCACCATCGACACAAGCTCGTCGAGACAGCGCGCGGTGAGATCGCAGGCCTTGCGCATGCCCGCAAACCCTTCCTCCCCATAGAGGCGGATCTGGCCGGTGTTTCTCAAGGGGGCCGTTGCGGCGTCGAGATAGGTAACCATTCTTGTCCGTTCGCGGGTTGGCTCCTGACGCGAGCCGGTGCGGAAATTTTCTCCAGATTTGGCACTGGAAGCCGCAAGGTTCAAGGACGAAGTGCCTGCAACCGGTTTGCCGAGGGAATATTCGCTGGGCGGGCGCGTCTGGGTGTCGCGAAGCTTTCCTTGCACCATCCCTTGAGGTAGCCGGGTCAGGATTCAGGAGATTTACGCCCGTTGACGGCACCGGAAACTGCAAGATCGACGCTGCTGCCAAGCAGGACCGCGTGCTCGGCCCTGATGGCGCTGCTTGCGCTTGCGCTGGTGAGCTTCGCCAGGCCGAGGTCTCCGCCTCGACAGCGTCTGCCCCGCGCGGCGCCGGCATCAGCGCGATGCGGCAGGGCGAAACGCTTGCCTGGCTGAAGATCGCCGGCAAGGCGCAGGCCCTCGTGCTCGGCGTCATCTTCGCCGTGCCGTCCGCCTATCTGCTGGTGGTGGTCTCGCGCATGGCCTATGAGGCGGAGACGGACCAGCCGAACCAGTAGACGCAACCTCGACAGGGCGATGCCGGTTGCATCGCCCGGTCGAACGATGTGGCTAGGGCGCCGATTTGCAGTGGCAGTCGCCGGGCCCGCACCCCACTGAGGTCACATTCCTGCGTCAAAAGCCGGTCAAAGAACTTTTCAGAACGAACGGCGTTGCTCCGCTGCGCCAGTTCGGGAGACAGGGAATGGACAGGCTGCAATTCGAGGTGCCGGTGCGCATCACGCCCGCGCCCGGCCTGCCGGTCGAGGAAATTTACAGCGTCGAGCAGGCGCTCGATTTCCTGCAGAACTGGCCGAAGCGCCGGCAGGGCAAGCTTTATGACGCCGCGTTTAACGCCTGCTTCGGCGCGACCGTCGATGTGGCGAGCGCCGAGGAGGCGTGCCGGGCCTTCATGGTCTTCTGCCGGGTCAGCGGTTTGCTCGCAAGGGACATGATGTTGCCGCTGAAGCGCGGCGGCAGCGCAAGAGGGTTTCGGGAAGCGAGGGCGTGACGCTTCACCCGGCGAACGATACTCCTCTGTAGTGCATTCCCAACTGCACGCCGCGAACGATCAACCTGGACAGGACCTCCATGTCCAGCGGCATCTCCGGGCGCCACACATCAAGCAACAAGGCGATACGCGCTTGATCGGCGCTGTTCATGACCTCGTGCTCGAAAGTGTCGTCCCACAGCAGGCATTCGCCGTCGGCGATCCGCTTTTCCTCATGGTTGATCATCATGATCGTTGCCGGGCGGCCGTCCGCCAGTTTCGGAATGACAAGGCCGAGATGAAATCTCATGATGCCGCGAAAGGGGCCGCGGTGGGGCGGGATGTGCTTGCGCGGCGCCAGGAATGAAACAGCCGCCGATTTGACCTCGGGGCATTCCGACAGCAACCGGCTGAGGGTAGGCATCTTCCCAAGGTTTTCCGGGATCGTCATGTCGTAGGCCTTGAGCACGAACATGCGCCAATCGAGGCCGTCATTGGCCGAAATCTCGGCCTGTTCCGGCATGATGTCGTGAAAACGCGGAACCCGGTTCAACTGCACCGACAGCGCTTCATCGCGAATACTCTGCCAGACGGCTGCGAACTTCGTCGCGTTGGGAAAATGCGTGGAGGCATCAAGAATCGCCGGTGCATCTATGCGTTTTTCATAGATACGACGCACCAGATCGCTTCCAAGATCGTAGACGTTCGACATCGCATCGCCTCGACCATGTTATAATATAGTGCACGATTGCTTTCAGCTATGGATCACGGAGATTTGTTTCGAGGCGTCAGGCAGAGGTTCGGTTTTGTATCACTGCGTCTTGGATGTCATCTGCGGACCAGTCGTGACGCCTCGATGACTTCGGGCGTCGTGCTGTCGATCGTGGCGTCTCAGCGCCAGCGGCTGGTCGGCTGCAGCCGCCGTCGTGCAGTTCAGGACACACCGGGGGCGATTGGGCCGCTGCGCGGCGTCCTGTGATCAAAGAGGTTGCCAGAACGCACAAAGCCCCGCCGGCTACTTGCCGGCGAGGCATTTATCAGAACCCGATCGTCAATCAGTGGCGATCGTGTCCGCGGCCGCCGCTCTCGTGGCCGTTGTTTGCGGCACCCAGGCACTGGTTCCAGTAGCCATCGTGATTGCTGCAAGAAGTGATGGTCTGCTGCTGAGCATAAGCCGCACCGGCCAAGCTGAAAACCGCGACAGTAGCCAGAATTGCATTACGAACGATGTTGGTCATTTGAGTTTCCCTTTGCTCTCATTTCCGGCAGTGCCGGTCGACGCCGTTTTTGCAGCGATCATGTTTCGATCTGATGGTGCGCAATTTCGGCTTTGTTTCGAGGAGGCAACGGCACACGCTCCCTGTGCGTGGGATGCCTGGGACAACTCCGATCACCTCAAAACCTTCTGACCAGCTTGGTTGTGTGCGAGCGTTTCAGGGGCAACTGTTTGGTTACAGCCCGTGAGCTTGCGTGCGACGCGGCGGAAACAATCATCGACCATCTAGGTCCAATCTACATTCAGGATTCTCAACGCGGTTTGGCGTTGATTCATTGCGTTCCGAGGGTTCTGATTCGGAGCGCGACGGATGGCCAAGCGGTACGAACTGACGAACGTCCAGTGGGCGCGCATCGCTGCGCTGTTGCCGGGTAAGGCGGGTGATCCGGGCCGCACCGCGGCCGACAATCGCCTGTTCGTCAACAGTGTCCTGTGGGTGCTGCGCTCCGGCGCCCACTGGCACGACCTGCCGATGCGGTACGGCAAATGGAAGAGCGTCCATACCCGCTTCTCGCGTTGGGCCAACAAAGGCGTGTGGGAGCGGGTCTTCAAAGCCCTCATCGACGATCCCAACAATGAATATCTCATGCTCGACACCACCCTGGTTCGCGCCCACCAGCAGGCAGCGACCGGAAAAGGGGGGACCAGAACCAGGCTCTGGGGCGTTCCCGAGGAGGACTGACCACCAAGATCCACATGCTCGCCGATGCCCTTGGCCGGCCACTGCGCTTCATCCTCACCGGCGGGCAGGCGCATGACATCGTCACTGCCGCGGCGCTGCTCGATGGCATGAAGGGCGGCGCCGTCATCGCTGACAAAGCGTACGACAGCAACGACTTGCGCCGGATCATCGCCGACGCCGACATGCTTGCCGTCATCCCTTCCAAGCGATCCCGCAAAGTGCCGATCCCGCACGACATCGTTCTCTACAAGACCCGCAACCGCATCGAACGCTGCTTCAACAAGCTCAAGCATTTCAGACGCTTCGCCACACGCTTCGATCGTCGCGCCGGCCACTTCCTCGCCTTCACCCATCTCGCCGCAGCTATGTTATGGATGCGCTGAATGTCGATTCAGCCTAGT
>NZ_LYTP01000018.1:0-29045 GCF_001672435.1 Mesorhizobium sp. AA23 | reverse complement strand
GGAACGGGGTTCGGGAATTGGCGGCGAGCGTCATTGCAAGATTCCTCTGCGGGCGCCTTCCGGCTGGTGGATGAGCGAGCGGATTTCCTGCCGCAGCTCGATGAAGCGCGGATGGGACTGGATCGGCCCGATATCGCCGCTTTCGGCGAAATCGCGCACGAAATCGGCATCGAAGCGCGCAACGATGCGGCCCGGCCGGGGTGACATCACGACGATGGTCGTGCCGAGTGTGAGGGCTTCCTCGATCGAATGGGTGATGAACAGGATCTGCTTGCCGGTTTTGGCCCAGACGGAAGCCAGAAGCTGCTGCATCGTCTCGCGGGTCAGGCTGTCGAGGGCGCCGAATGGCTCGTCCATCAAAAGGATTTTCGGATCGGTGGCCAGCGCCCGGGCGATGCCGACGCGCTGGCGCATGCCGCCCGACAGTTCGTAGGGTGGCTTTTCGGCGAAATCGGCGAGCCCGACCAGTTCAAGAAGGTGCCTCGACCGCTCATGGCGTTCGCCGCGCGAGACGCCCCGGTACTTCAGGCCGAGCGCGACGTTGTCCAGCACATTAGCCCATGGCAGCAGGGTGTCTTTCTGGAACACGACGCCGCGATCGCCGCCCGGCGCCGCGATTTCGCGTCCATCAAGCGTGATCGTGCCTTCGGTGAGCGGCAGGAAGCCGGCGATCGCGTTCAGCAATGTCGACTTGCCGCACCCGGAAGCGCCGACCGCGACAACGATGGAAGCGGGAGCGATATCGAGCGACACGTGATCGAGCGCGTGTACGTGCTGGCCGTCGGAACCCGGAAAGGTTACGCTGGCATCGCGGATTCGAAGCATGGTGGCCTCCAGGCGATCTGGCTGGCGTGCCAGCCAGATCGGCGTTTCCTTCAGGGATTGCTAGTTCGAGGCCTTGGCCACTGCCGCATATTGCGGATCGGCGAAGGCGGCATAGCTGTCCTTGACCGACGTGATCTTGTGCTGGTCCTTCAGGAAGCTCGCGGTGTCCTTGAGGATTTTCGCGACCGCGCTCTTCTCACCGCCACCCAGCCATTTGTCGGAGACCTGTTCGTCGAGCGGCGGGACGACGGTCGTCTTCAATTGCTCCGAGTTCTCTGCCGCCGTGCCGCCCTGCAATTTCGCGATCAGCTTGGCGCTCTCGGACTCCGGCCCCCAGGCGGCCGGGTTGCTCAGATAAGTCTGGTTGTAGCCGTCGATCAGCCGGACATACTGGCCGAGGAACTCCGGATTGGCCTTGGCGAATGCGCCGGTGACGACCAGCGCGCTAAAGGTGGGCGCGCCGCGATCAGCAACTTGGCCGGCCGTGAGCAGGACCTTGCCGTTCTTCTTGAGTTCGGACAGCGCTGGATCCCAGACGAAGCCGCCGTCGATGTCGCCGCGCTTCCAGGCCGCGACGATCTCGGGCTGCGGAATAGCGATAACCTGGGTTTCCTTCTCGGAAATGCCTTCCTGCTTGAGCACGGCCAGAAGCTGGTAATGGTCGGTCGACACCGGTGCGGCGGCGAGCTTCTTGCCGCGCAAATCCGCCGGCGACTTGATTTCTGGCCGCACCACCAGTGCCTCGCCGTCGCGCGACACGGACGAGATGTAGAACGCCTTCACGTCGAGGCCCTTGCTGACGGCAGCCGAGAACGGGCTCGATCCGACATCGCCGATCTGGACGTCGCCGGAGGCGATGGCTGCGAAAATGTCGGCACCGGAATTGAAACGGCGGAATTCGATGTTCCATCCGGTCTTCCTGGCAAGGTCGCCATTGGCGATGCCAAGGTTATAGGGATTAGCCCCGGTTTGGTAGGCAATGACGACCTTCTTCTCGTCGGCATGAGCCATTCCAGAAGAGGCCGCCGCTGCGAGCGCGACCAGGGCGGCGGAAATCAGTTTTCGCATGAGATCGATCCTTTGAGCGGAGGGTCCACCCTCGATTGCCCGCTCCATCCAGAGCGTCGCCTCAAAATCTACTGAATTTATAGATTTAGACAGGAACGATTTTTCGAATGACAAGAGAGGAGCGGAAAATTGGCTCTCATCTCTGTCGTCATGTCAGCCCAGGTCCGACGCATGATCGTGCGCTGAGATGGAGCTTTCTCTTTCCTTCCGCGCGCCGGCCCAGGGAGTCGAGCAGCCCGGTTTCCAGAGGAAACACGGCGGCGCCGCGGACATCTGACGGAGCCAAGCTCCATGCGCCGGCCTCGAAACCAAAGAAGCACTCGCGCGTTGGGCGCGATTAAGCCATTTCGTCTCGAGTATGGGGGCGCGTGAGAGTGGTCAAGCCAACGTCGCGTAAGGCAATCCCTGGGTCGAGCGCTCCTCAAGCGAAGTCGCCTATTCGTGACCGAACCAATTTAGCGCTTCCCACTTTTCGGCCCGTCCAGCTCGCAACGCTCGTAGATACTGTCCCTGCCGGCGACCGCTGGATCCACGAAATGAAATATGACGGCTATCGCATTCTTATTGCCGTCGGCGGTGGCGAAGCGCGTGCCTACACGCGATCTGGCCTGGATTGGTCTCAGCGTTTTCCTTCGATTCTTTCGGAAGCCCGCAAGCTCCAAGTCCACTCCGCCCTGATCGACGGCGAGGCCGTCGTTGTCGATGCCGACGGAAGATCAAACTTCCAGGCGCTTCAGAACGCATTGAAGGGTGCGCCAGCCACCATCGACTTTTATGCCTTTGACCTCCTTCAGCTCGACGGTGAAGATCTTACCAGGCGTCCCCTCCTTGAACGCAAGGAGAAGCTGGCGGCAATTTTGCCCTCGGACAACCCAGTGCTTCGTTACTCCGATCATATCCTCGGTCGCGGAGAAGAGCTGCTCGATCGCTTTTGCGCGGCCCGTCTCGAGGGAGTTGTTTCGAAGCTCGCCGATTCGACTTACGTGGGAGCCCGCGGCGGAAGCTGGCTCAAGATCAAGTGCATCAAGCGGCAGGAATTCGTGATTGTCGGCTGGACGCCGTCCGATAAGGTCCGCGCGTTCCGGTCATTGATCCTCGGGGTGCATGACGGTGGCAAGCTGCGTTATGCCGGGAAGGTCGGCACCGGCTTCGATACGGCTGAACTTTTCCGTCTCATGAGGATCATGGCACCGCTCGAGCAGAATGCCGCGACCGTCGAGGCGCCGCGAGCGGAAGTTCGCGGAGCACATTGGCTTTACCCCAAGCTGGTCGCAGAGATTGCCTTCACCGAGATGACCAACGAAGGAACGCTGAGACATCCGAGCTACCTCGGTCTACGCGAAGACAAGAAGCCGGAGGCGGTCGTGCTGGAGACGGAACGTCGCACGACCAAGCTGACCACGTGGCCGGCGAACACCATTGCCATCAGCAACCGTGACCGTGTGATCTATCCAGAGTCCAATATCACCAAGGGCCAGCTCGCCGACCACTACGCGGCCGTCGCGGAGATCATGCTTCCCTGGGTCGGCAGTCGGCCGATCAGTCTTGTTAGGTGTCCGCAGGGGCGGGCCAAGAAGTGCTTTTTCCAGAAGCATGATGCCGGGAGCTTTGGCGACAAAGTCCACCAAGTGGGTATCACCGAAAAAGACGGCCACGAGGAGCCATACCTTTATGTCGACGATGCCGCTGGGCTGATGACTTGCGTCCAGATGGGAACGATCGAGCTGCATGGGTGGGGAGCTCGGATCGAGGATGTCGAAAAGCCCGACCGCCTCGTGTTCGACCTCGACCCCGATGAGGGTCTTGATTTCGAAGCTGTCCGTGCGGCTGCTTTCCAGTTTCGTGATATTCTGAAATCGTTGGAACTTACGACCTTCCCTATGCTGACGGGAGGCAAAGGGGTGCATGTGGTCGCCCCGCTCACCCCTCAGGCTGAATGGCCGCAAGTGAAAGACTTCGCATTTCGTCTCGCTCAAGCGGTCGCTCAGAGCGATCCCGCCCACTTTACGGCCGCGCTGTCGAAGGCGCGCCGGAAGGGTCGCATCTTTGTGGACTATTTACGCAACCAGCGCGGGGCGACCGCGATCATGCCCTATAGCGCAAGGTCCCGACCTGGCGCGCCCGTCGCGGCGCCGATCACCTGGGCGGAGATGAAGACGATTGATACGCCCTCGCATTTCCGCGTCGGCGACGCTCCTGAATTGAAGAAACGCGCAGCCTCCAAAGCTCTGGCGGGATGGGGTCGCGCCGACCAATCGTTGCCGAATCTGTAGCGCCCCACTCCGGGAAAACGGCAGCAAGGAGTGAGCGCTCGCTGCCCTTGCCTGATTGGAACCTGCGGAGATTGGGCCCGTTTGCCTCGACAATGGCAAAACCAGATTCAAGGACCGTCGCCAGTCTCCTAAGGGAATACGCACATCGCTCGTCGCTGCGCGGGGGCAATCCCTATCGCACTAAGGCTTACCTGCGCGCGGCCGATAGTCTGACTGCGCTGTCGCAGCCGCTTGACCGGATCATCGCCGCCGGGGCCCTCACCAGGATCCCGGGAATCGGTGATGCTATCGCAGACATTATCCGCAAGCTCTACGAATCGGGCACGCATCCGCGCCTTGAGAAGCTTCGCGAGGAGGTGCCGGCGGGTGTAATGGAGCTGTTTGCCATACCCGGGCTTCGGCCCGACAAAATACTGAAGCTTCATCAGGCGCTCGGCGTGAACTCGTTGGCCGAGCTCGAAGCGGCAGCAAGGGCAGATCGCATCCGGCCAGTCAAAGGCCTCGGTGCTTCGCTTCAAACGAAAATCCTGCAGAACCTGGCTATCGCTCGAAGCGGCGAAACACAGCTTCACCTGCACAAGGCCGCCGCTCTTCTTGAGCATGCGGTCATTTCCGTGAAGCAAGAGCATCCCGAGTTTTCGCGCGTGGAAATCGCCGGTGATTTCCGACGTGGTTGCGAACTTGTTGCCGACCTCGCGCTGGTAGCGCAGGGGAAGAAGCGGACCGAAATAGAGCAGTCCAGCCTCAGGCTTGTCGTCACGGACAAGAAGCACTTTGGCGCGAGCTTCCTCAAAGCAACCGGTTCCGCGGCCCATCTAGAGCAATTGAGGATGTTTGCGGCCGAGAGAGGGTTCGCCCTCAAACCCGATGGTCTCTACCGCGCCAGAAAGCTGATCGCATCAGTGACAGAGGAGGAAATCTACGAAGCATTGGACCTGCAGTTCATCGAACCTGAACTGCGCGAAGGCAGGGACGAGATTGAGCGGGCAGCGAGCCAGCAGTTACCTCCGCTCATCCGGGACGAAGATCTCAATGGCATCCTGCATTCTCACACGACCGCATCCGATGGCACCGAGACGCTTGAGGCTATGGCTGAAGCGACCCGTAAGCGCGGGTTCGAGTACTATGGTGTCGCCGACCACTCGCAGTCTGCACACTACGCGGGCGGCCTCACATTGCAGGAGATTGCTGAGCAGCACCGCGAAGCGGATCGGCTGAACAAGAGGTATGAGGGAAAATTCCGTATCCTCAAGGGCATCGAGGCAGACATCCTGGCCGACGGTTCGCTTGACTATCCGGACCACGTTTTGGAGCAGTTCGATTTCGTTGTCGCGAGCGTGCACAGCCGCTTCAAGTTGCCGAAGAAAGAGCAGACGGACCGTATTATTGAGGCAATCGCGAATCCCGTCACGACAATCATTGGACATATGACCGGTCGCCAGTTGTTGCGTCGCCCCGGCTATGATCTCGATATCGACAAGGTCCTCAGAGCGTGCGCGAGACATGGTGTCGCTGTCGAAATCAATGCGCATCCGTGGCGGCTCGATCTCGACTGGCGGTGGCATCAGAAGGCTCTCGACTACGGCTGCATCTTCAGCATTAATCCGGACGCTCATTCAATCCGCGAACTCGACCACATGCATTGGGGTGTCGAGATGGCGCGCAAGGGGGGCGTTCCTAGGACGCGGGTTCTCAACGCGATGGGTTTGGCGGCTCTGCTTGCGCACCTTTCAAAGCGCAAGCGCGATTCCAAATCCGGCGGCAAGCGCCGCTCGGCTGTCCGAAAAGCTGTCGCATGAGGCCGCGAGGTCCCATCTTTCGAAGCATAGATTAGCGCTTAGTGTTTCCACGTCAGCAGCTTTGGCCAGGTCGGCGATCGACGGCCACTGTAAATGCCTGGAAGGGGCCGGAATCAGTAGGTCAGCTTTAGTGCAGGTAAGAACGATAGCGGACGTTCAACCTCTAAGGTCTGACGTCGTGAGCTGACTCCAAAGTAGCCCTTCGGCAGCACCCGCGATCGGACCATAATGACGCCGTGTGAGGAATGGCCCAAGGGACGTGGTGAGTTGATCGCTGTCGGCGCCGGCACTGCACGCTCGCATTCGAGGTAGGACTAGAATACGCTCGCCGCCTGGAGCTTCGACCTACGGAAGAGGCAGGACACAAGCATGGAGCGACGCCTCACCGCAATTCTTGCTGCCGACGTCGTCGGCTACAGCCGCCTCATGGGAGCCGACGAGGTTGGCACGCTTGCGCATCTGAAGAGGCTTCGCGCCGAAGTGATCGAGCCCAAGATCACAGAGTCGCACGGACGCATCGTCGGTTCCGCTGGCGACAGCCTTCTTGTCGAATTCGCCAGCGCAGTCCACGCAGTGCAGTGTGCGGTCAACGCCCAGGAGGGATTGGCCGCTCACAATGCAAGTTTGCCCGAAGACAAGCGCATGACTTTCCGTATGGGCGTGAATTTGGGCGACGTGATTGCACAGGACGATACGATCTACGGTGATGGCGTGAATATCGCCGCCCGGCTCGAGAAGCTTGCAGAACCTGGCGACGTCTGCGTCGCGAGCAACGTCTACGAGCAGGTCAAAGGTAAATTAGACTATGCCTACACCGACCTCGGTAGCCATCAGGTCCACAATATCGTGGAGGCGGTGCGCGCCTATCGGGTCAGTCGAGCAAAACCCACTTCGGTATTGTCCACAAGGGATACGCTGACGCTTCCCGAAAAACCGTCCATCGCGGTCTTGCCATTCGACAACATGAGTGGCGACCCCGAGCAGGGCTACTTCGCTGACGGCATGGTTGAGGAGATCATCACCGCGCTGTCCCGGACGCGCTGGCTGTTCGTGATCGCGCGCAACTCGAGCTTTACCTACAAGGGCCGGGCAGTGGACATTAAGCAAGTCGGACGCGAGCTTGGTGTGCGCTACGTGCTTGAAGGGAGCGTGCGCAAGGCGGCGAGCAGGGTTCGCATCACCGGGCAGCTTATCGACGCGACAACGGGAGCACATCTATGGGCCGACCGTTTCGACGGCGGGCTGGAGGATGTTTTTGACCTGCAGGAGGAAGTGACCCGGAGCGTCGTCGGAGCGATCGCTCCGAAGCTGGAACAGGCAGAGATCGAGCGGGCTAAGCGCAAGCCGACCGAGCACCTTGACGCTTACGACTACTATCTGCGCGGGATAGCAAGCCTCCACCAGTTGACCAGGGAATCCACCGCAAACGCCCTTCAGTTGTTTTACATAGCCATCGAACTCGACCCTGAATTTGCCTCGGCATACGGAATGGCCGCCTGGTGTGCCGTCATGCGCAAGGCGAACGGCTGGATGACGGATCGCAAGCAGGAAACCGCCGAAACCGAGCGCCTGGCTCTGAAGGCCGTGGATTTGGGCAGGGATGACGCGATCGCTCTTTCCCGCGGCGGGACCGCGCTCGCCTACGTCGTGGGCGACAACAATAGCGGGGCAGCGTTCATTGATCGCGCGCTTGCGCTCAATCCGAACCTGGCCACCGCGTGGCTATTCAGCGGCTGGGTCAGAACCGACCTCGGCGATACGGAAACCTCACTCCGGCACCTGGCGACTGCGATACGCATGAGCCCAGTCGACCCGCTCATGTTCGATATGCAGAATGCGGTTGCAGTGGCTCATCTCTTCGCCGGTCGATTTGACGAGGCATCATCTTGGGCTGAAAGGTCGTTGCGGGAAAAGCCGGACTATTTGGGGTCGTTGCGCTATGCGGCTGCAAGCTATGCTCACGCTGGCCGAACCGAGGATGCGCAAAAGGTGGTAAGCCGAATGCTCGTCCTCGATCCCGACCAGCGAATTTCCAATCTCGCCGATTTCATGCCAACTAGCCGTCCGGCCGATATGGCTCTGCTTGCAGAAGGTTTGCGAAAGGCGGGGCTGCCGGAATAGCGCTGCCGGGCTGGCGCATTGATCGCGAGTTCGGAACGCGCCGAGATCGCAAAGACCGACCCGTGGGTGGCGTCGGCTCGGCACAAATCGCCATATGGCGCGTACAAGCGATCTCGGGTCATGTCAGGGGTGGTCACTGATCCCAACTCGTCGCGTGGTCGTCCGATTGGGGGGCGCCTGTGGCAAAGCACCTGCTCGATCTCAAGCCCGGTCGGCGATCCGTAGGACATGGGCAAACGGCTGCTTCAGCGGGGCAACGGCTGATCGTCTGTTTTGGGCGCAACCACGGCCTCCAGCCTAATCGCCGGGCAGGTCCGCCTTGAGGAAGCTGCGAAGCCGACCTGTACGGTCGGTTCGAGGCATTGCTGGCCGTCGGGACATGGGTCGGAAGCCAAAAGGACCGGTTTAAGATAGCTCGGCCGAAAGGCCGCCCTTTACCTTGCCTGAGGAAAGTCACCAAGTGGGATCACGACCTTTGTCGTCGGCCGGGACGGCTCGCGGCCTGCAACCATGACTGGCGAAGGGGGCCACATAGGCCATACTAAATGCATCCGCCAGCAAAACGGATATAGCGACAAACGATGCTCCAATCCTGAGCGCCGGTTTGGCTCGCTGCAAGTCGGAGCAACGGATCGGGATTGGAGCGATAGTAGAGATGTCCACCATGGTGCCCTCCTGTGACGGGCAGGATGACTCCCCTTCTCACTCAGGTCTTTGGCTCGGACCTGAAGACTCCTGAAAAGTTATGAAGATCGCGTTCAGCTTGGTCCTGGAGTATCTTACCCGCGAGACGCGGATACTCGCCCATGGACCTGGAGTTTGGGAACTATCGCTTGAAACGAGCCGAAAGGCTGCTGCTGGGGCCGAAGGGGCCGGTAGCGCTTTCGGCTCGCTCCTTCGATATTCTCGCCATGTTGCTCGAGAGGCCAGATGAGGTCGTTCGTAAGGCCGAATTTTTCGACGCAGTCTGGACCGACGTGAGCGTGGAGGAGAACACGTTGCAGGTTCACATGTCAGCGCTTCGCAAGTCTCTGGAAGCCGGCATGATCACGACCGTTCATGGCCGGGGCTACAAATATGCCGGCCCCCGACCGGTCGCTGCTGCTGACGAAACTCCGATGCCGGCCGACCTAACTATCGCCGTCCTTCCGTTTGCCAATCTAACCGGGGATGCTGCGCAGGATATGTTTTGCGAAGGATTGACGCTTAACATTGTGGCCAGCCTAGGCCGCTACCACGAGCTCTTCGTCATCGACCGGTTTTCGACCCTAGCCTATCGGAATCGGCCTGTGACATCAGTTGAGGCGGCGCGGGAACTGTCGGTTCGCTACATCTTGGAAGGAAGCGTTCAGAAGGCAGAGGATCGCATCCGGGTCTTAGTACAGCTCGTCGATGGAGCCCAGAACCGGCAGCTCTGGACCGAAATCTATGACCGGCAAATGACGGACGTATTCGCCGTCCAGGACGAAATCGCGGGGACCATTATCGGCACTCTTGCGTCCGGGTACGGCGGCAGGCTTGGCAAAGCGTGGCGTGAGCGAAGAAAACCTGGCGGACCTGAAACCTTTGTCGCATTGGATCATCTTCAACGCGCCATCGATGCCTGTCGTTTCACCAAGGAAGGAGAAATCCTTGCCAGGGAGCATCTGACCAGGGCAATCGAATGCGACCCGCGACTTGCCAAGGCTTATAGTAAGATGTCCCTCAGCTACACGGTCGACGCATGTTGCGGCTGGGCCGACGACTATGACAAATCGATGGAACTGGCCCGCAGATGGGCGTTGAAAGCGATCGCCTGCGACGATGGCGATTCCTGGTCTTATTGGGCCTTTGCTAGCTTTAATCTGTATACGCTGAACCACGGTTTGGCTCTTGAGGCCTTCCAAAAAGCGCTCGATTGCAATCCCAACGACGCCGATGTGACAATCGACTACGGGCTTTGCCTGAGCTATGCGGGCAGGTCTGTAGAGGGCATCGAGTACGCCCGGAAGGCCATACGCCTCAATCCTTACCACTATGAATGGTACACTTCTCAACTGGGCCAGATCTACTTCGATGCCCGCCAATACGAAAGGGCAATCGCCAGCTTTGCCAACCTGCGTTCGCTGGATAGCGCCATCATGCGTGTCTATCAGGCCGCCAGTTTTGCTGCTGCAGGAAATCAGCAGCAAGCCCGGAAATCTGTGAGACGCGCTGTCGAACTCGACGCCGATGCCACAGTAGAAAAATGGACCGATCCGAAGCTCGCGCCTTATGGTGATGCCGCTCACCTCGAGCATTTCCGCAAGAACCTCCGCAAGGCCGGCCTGCCGGAGCGGGGCACGGCATCGCGTTGAAAAGCACAACTGCAGAGAGGAACGGCGGCCGCGCTGCGGACATATACGCGGCGCGGGCTCTTCGGGACTTTGGCGATGGCTTTGCCGCAGTGCTCTTGCCGGTATACCTGGCTGCAATCGGGCTTGGACCGCTCGAGATCGGCGTTGTCGCCACCGCCGCACTTCTTGGTTCGGCGCTGCTGACGCTCGGCATAGGATTCCTGGCCGTACGGGCGGACCGGCGCACCCTGCTTGTGGCTGCGTCCGGCCTGATGATCGCAACCGGGGTGGCCTACACGCAGTCAAGCACCTATGCAGCTGTTCTGCTCGTGGCTTTCCTGGGCACGATCAATCCTTCGTCCGGGAGCGTCAGCATCTTCGTTCCGCTTGAGCACGCCGTTTTGTCTCGGCTTGTGGCGGATGCGGACCGCACGAAGGCATTCGCACGCTATAGCCTGTTGGGGGCGCTGGCGGCTGCGTTTGGCGCCCTTGCTGCAACCAGCCCCGATTTCTTGGTGATGATCGGCATATCGCGGCTCGCGGGCCTGAAGGCAATGTTTGTCCTCTATGCCGCTCTTGGCGTGGCGGGGGGCCTGGTGTACGCGCGCATTCCCGCTGGCCCCAAAACGTCTCCGCAAGACCGGCCCGCCGCTGCACTTGGGCCGTCGCGTGTGATCGTCTACAAGCTGGCTGCCCTGTTCAGCATCGACGCCTTCGCCGGCGGTTTTGCCGTGCAGTCACTCGTTGCGTTGTGGCTGTTCAGCAAATTTGGTCTTTCCCTGTCAGCAGCCGGCGCGTTCTTTTTCTGGTCGGGTGTTTTGTCGGCGGTTTCATTTCCGGTCGCCGCATGGCTGTCGAGGCGCATCGGGCTTGTGAACACGATGGTGTTCACGCACATCCCGTCAAGCATTTGCCTGATCCTGGCCGCCTTGGTGCCGAATCTCTATGCTTCCCTGGCATTTCTTCTTGTACGCGCAGCACTGTCCCAGATGGACGTGCCGACTCGCTCCTCGTATGTGATGGCAGTCGTTACGGCACCGGAGCGGCCCGCGGCGGCGAGCGTCACCTCCGTACCACGCAGTCTCGCGGCCGCTGCGAGCCCGGCGATCGCCGGCGCGCTATTTGCCGAGGGGTTCGAGGCCTGGCCTCTGGTGATCTGCGGTGCCCTCAAGATCCTCTACGACTTGGCCTTGCTTTGGGCTTTCCGCCACATCAAGCCGCCTGAAGAGAGCTGAAGCTGCACACGACCCTGTGCGACTGCGGTCAACTCATCCCTCAAGCTGCTGCGCTCTGCCAGACGGCGACGCTGGCGAGCACGATCCCCGCAGTGCCTTCGATGCCGTGAGACAGCAGCGAACAGGCGCGGCCGGCTCTCAAAGATGTGCACAAGCCGTTCGCGGAACAGGATCGACAACACTGCGACCGTGGACAGGGTCACTGCAACGCCGGTCATCATCGTAACGGCAAAGAGAAGACCCGCGACCGGAACTCCCCTCGACATCGCGAAGGTCATGACGAAAAGAGTCAACGGGCACGGGATCAGGCCAGCCATGAAGCCGACGGCCTCGCGCTCCTAGCGGAATGATCGGCCGTTGCCAGGAAGTCGATTCATTACCACGGGCGCCCTGCCGGCCGGCTATACGACAGTCACGTCGCGCACGGCGGCAGCGCTGTCAGGTATATTGTTCCGCATAAAGAATAGCCCGGAAGCCGAAGCCACCGGGCCAAAGCCGAACTGGAGAGGTTCAGGTGTGATGCGCACTCCCACCCGGAATCCGGTTCGAACGCACATCACACATCCGCGATTGCTAAAAAGCCCGGCCGCCGAGGCAGCCGGGCCAAAAAGAACCCCAACTTGGAGAGTTCAGGTGTGTGGCGTCATTGTATCCCGCAACCCGGTTGAACGCCACAAACGCGGGGTTGCCTGTTAGCGAACCGCCACCATTATCGCGCTTGGTGGCCGTCAGCACCTAGGAGTTCGGCGCCGTTGTGATTGCCGCAGGGGGTAGCGTGCCGCAGGCGTTAACAACCTGTCGATGTATTTTCCATCGTTCTGGGCAAATTACATGGGACGGTGTTAGCGGGGCATTAGCGAGTTGATAGCGCCAACACGGTGCCGAGCGGCACGCGCCCTCGTGTCTTGGACGCAGCAACAGTTGGCTGACGCCGCGAAGGTTGGCGTTGCAACGCTCCAGAATTCGAGACTGGCGTTTCGACGCCCGGAATGCCACCATAGAGGTGCTAGAACGCGCGCTGCGCGATGCCGGCGTGGTTTTCCTTGAGGAAGGGGAAATGACCGATGGGGGCACTGGCGTGAGGCTGAGGAAGCTTTGACTGTGTTACTCTCCCGGTCAGAGTGGATAATAGGCCTGACGCTCCTCGTCCTCGTCTTTCTCCCGCCGCTTGTACCGCGCGACAAACTCTACCGCTTTGAAGTACTGCTCTGCGCGGTCGGGTGCGGCCTTGCAATCCTTTGGTTCGCAATAAAAGCCCTTTGAAGCGGCGGATTTGCTGAAATCGTCAAGCGCCCCTTCCTGGGGGAAGTATTCCCTGTGCAAGGTGCTTTGCAGCACCGGCTAAGAGGTGATAAGGTCTCACCAGTTGATCCGGGGGGATCTGGGGATGTTGTTCAAAGCAGCATTGGCTTTTGTAGCGTCTTTGGTGTCAACTCTGGCATCAGCAAACGACGAGGGATTGCAGTTCCAAATCGAGATCGAGCTGGCTTACTTGAAAGTCGGCTACGGGATTGAAAGCGTGGAAGTCGCGCCGACGGTGTTCGAACTCAAGTCGTCGTCGGCGTAGAGGACCTCAGTGTCCATTTCAGCGGTGTCATGTGGGATACAGTAGTGGGAAAATCCGGGGGAGGCATTGATGAGCTATCAACCGTGGAAGTGGTCGGTTGAGGTCGAAGAAATTGCAAATAGAAGTTATGTGCGCATTATCGAAGACGGTGTGATTAGCATCAGGGGCTTCGAATCTGAGGCAAATGCAAAAAGCTTCGCCCACAGCGAGCGCGCGAGGCTCGGGCTTGAAATCGAGCAGGTAAGCGACGTTGAGGACAGTCGGCAGACGAAACGCACGCCCTACAAACCTACTTTGCGGTGAAGGTCTTTCGGGCCGGTGTCTGGCGAATAGGTCAGCGTGACACGCCTGCCGCCGCACTAACCTTGCCGTCCTCGCTGGTGTGCTGGACGGCCGTCTGCATGGTCGGCGACCCCTCGACCGCGATCCAGCCCGGCAGATCGCCGCCATCGCCATGCTCGACGGGGCCGAATTTCAGGATAGTGGGCTTGGGCATGGCGGGCTCCTGCTGTTGGGATTGGCTGGACGTGGCAATAGACGACGACGCCGAGCGCGCACGCGCTGCACGGCGACAGCAGGTGGCGATATGGCGACTCCGAAGATCGACGACAGCGGGGCGAAGAAAAGCGTGACCTTCCCCGCAAGGGCGAAGATCGTCAGCTTCGGCGCCGCTTCGCTCCTTGCTGGGCCCAGGATCGCCGCCCAACTTTCTCGGAACACCACCGGTCCCGAAACCGTTTGTGCCTCGAAGGGGCAACCATCGACCTCAAGGAGGCAGCGATGAAAAAGCTTCTGCTTGCTTCGATGATCGCCATCGCCTCGGCGTTTGCGATCGCGCCGGCGAGTGCCGGTAGCGTTCAGTTCGGCATCGGCGTCGGCCCCAGCTACGGCGATTACTATGGTGACTACTATGGCGGGTATTACCCTCACCGCTATTACCGACACGTCTACGATGACGACTACTACACTCCCTATCGCGAGCGTTATGTGGTGCGCTATCATAACCGGTATTATCGCGATCATTGCCGGATCAAGATCGTGAAGCACTGGCGCCACGGCCACCGCGTGATCGAAAAGATCCGCATCTGCAGGCGCTGACCGACCAGCGCCCCTGACCGGCTCATCTCCCCTCGGCGAGGGGAGATGTTGCCGTAGTGCGTCCGCCTCAGCATCCAAGGCGCGCGCGTCGCGAGCGGGCTCCATACAGGGCCCCCGTGTCGCCGCTTCGCGGCAATCTCCTCTTGCCACCGGGAATATTAGCGACCGGGAACATGGCTTCCTACGGCGCGTTTACCCGATGATCAGCCTTCAGGAGGAGGTTGCCATGAAAAAACTGCTACTCGCTTCAGTGATCGCCGTTGCCACCGCGGCAGCCACGGTCGCGCCTGCGGATGCGCAGGGGTTCTTCGGTCTCGGTTTCGGTCCATTCGGCGGCTTCAGCCCGTTCTACGGTGGCCCATTCAACGGTGGTCCTTTCTACGGCGGCGGTCCGTTTTACGACTATGGCGGCCGCTACTACGGCCCGCGCTATTACGGCGATTACTATCCCGGCTACGTGGCCCGCTATCCGCATCGCTACCACTACCGGCACCGCCATTACCGCCATTGCCACGTAAAGTGGGTGCGGCACTGGCATCATCATCGCCGGGTGCTGGAACGCGTGCGGGCTTGCCGTTACTGACACGGCCAAACATTGGCTGCGGCTGCGCCGCCTTGCAAATTCCCGCTAAATGCCCGGCATTCATAAGGGAAGCAAAAGTGACGAGCGAAGCGGCAGCGCCGACCTGCCGCTGCATGGCGGGCGGGTTCTGAAATAGCTGGGCGATCGCATGACGAAGCTCGGCGCGGTGCTGTGCGAAGCCATCATCCATCATTATGGCCGCGACGAGCTTCTGCGGCGCCTCGCGCATCCCTTTTGGTTCCAGTCCTTCGGCGCTGTGATGGGCATGGACTGGCACTCCTCCGGCATCACCACTTCCGTCATCGGCGCGCTGAAGCGCGGGCTCAGCCCGACGGCCGGTGAGCTTGGCATCCATGCCTGTGGCGGGCGCGCGATGGCGCACTTCATCTTCGGCCGCAGATCCACTCCATGGCGGGAGCGTCAGGGCCGAAGCGATCGCGGAGCGCCGGCAGATCGAGGCTCTGATGACGATGGCAGTCTAGGCAGCCGCCCGTGACGGACATGCCCGCGTCGATAAGCTCTTGAAGAGTCCAGCCGTCATGCTGGCGATCCAAGGGCGGCTCGGCCTTTTGGCGGGATTTCATTTTATTAGCAGATGCGCTCAAATAGAGATGGTTTGTCAGACAAAAGAGATTTCGCATGTCCCTAGTGGACCTCACCGCCGACATCGTCTCCGCTTATGTTAGCAATAATCTCGTCTCGGTAACCGACTTGGCGGATTTGATCGCTTCGGTCTATTACTCGCTCACTGGCATCGGCCCCTCAAGCGCAGCCCTGCTGCCCAAGCAGGAGCCTGCCGTCGACCCGAACGACTCGGTCTTCCCCGATCACATCATCTGCCTGGAGGACGGCAAGAAGTTCAAGTCGCTCAAGCGGCACCTGAGGACCGATCACGGTCTGACACCAAAGCAGTATCGCGCGAAATGGAACCTGCCGGCAGACCATCCAATGGTGGCGCCGAATTATGCGGAGCAGCGATCGGCGTTGGCGAAGGCATTGGGCTTTCAGCGGAAGGCTGCAGCTAAGCCCGTGAAGAAGGCAACCAAGCGGAGCGTGAGGTGAAGGCCTCTGCGCGGCGGGTGCAAGAGCCCGCTCGTGAGAGAAGGAGTGCGAGCGGGCTCCATGCTTTGCCTTTCAGGCGGCCCGAATAGAATGCCGGAACTACCCGTGCCGCCGAGGCCATATTCGCATCCCGCTGGGACGTTCCCTATTCAGACAGAAGGCGTAGAAAATGACGCGTTGGTCCCTACGCTGAAACCTTCGCCGCGGTCCATCATTTGATAGAGCCGGCGAGCGGTGATGGAGCCCCTATCGTCGGCGGCAGAGGAGTGATAGATGCCCGCCATTCCGTTGCCTGGAGTGGCCGGAATCATCCTTTATCGGGACGCCGTGCCGTTCGCGATCGAGACGACGATGTTTGCTGTAACGGCGGACAGGCGGTCACGCTTGAGTAGGCTTTTCATAGGTGCGCTTCATTGGCGAATCCCCCTTTGCTGAACTTGGCCCCTCATCTGGCGAGCGCAGCAGCGCGCCGTTATTTAAAAATGATGTAGGCCCTTGGAGTGACATCCATTCGCCCTCTTAGGGGGCCAAGCCGCCCCTAGGGCGCTCCATCGCTTCACTCAGAAGGCGAAACACGCTGTTGATCTCCTCGTATATTTCTTCGGGCGCGATGCCCGCACTCCTGGCAGAATCCACGAGTTCAAGGACAAGATCGGCAATGGCCGCTTGGTCGCTCACTTTTGGCAGATGTTCTGCAATCCATCTGTCCAGAAATTCCAAAGCGCGCGCGCTCATGGTCGAGGAAAAGCCGATCGCGATCTTAGGTTCCTTCCTTGAAATCCTGCAGCGTCGCATGGCGTAGGGTGTGTTCACCGCGAAGGAATTTCACGCGCCCGGTGATGCCTGGCTTCAGCCATTCCACATCATCGGCGAAGGCGCTCGGCCGCGCGCAGTCAATGCCGCCAATACCGTCCGCCCTCCCCAGGCAGATACCCGATGAGGTCGCCGGCGAGATAATGCTGGCACTGCTTGAAGGCGCGATCCTGGTCCATAACATCCGCAACAACGTCCAAAATACCTTCGCCGCTACAATCGCGAATATGACCTGTTCAATTCCTGTCAGTGGATGCGCCGATTGCTGGCACGGAGCTTCGTCGGATCAGTCTACCAGCGCTCCGTTGCACAAACGCTTCCATTGCGCCCCTGAGTTTCCTCCAATAGAGAGGCTTTGTCAGACAAAAGGGATCTCACGCATGATCGACCAAACCAACACCGATGCCACCGAACTCGTGGAGCTTACCGCCGACATAGTCTCGGCGTTCGTAAGCAACAATTCAGTCCCGGTTGCAGGCTTGGCGGACCTCATCTCGTCGGTTCACTCGTCATTATCAGGCCTTGGCCAGAGGTCGGCTGTGCCTGCCGAAGCACAAGTCCCCGCTGTGAATCCCAAGAAGTCTGTGTTCCCGGACTACATCGTATGCCTGGAGGATGGGAAGAAGTTCAAATCGCTGAAGCGCCATCTTGCGCTTCACGGACTGACGCCCGACGAATACCGGGCCAGATGGGGATTGAAGCCCGATTATCCCATGGTGGCGCCGAACTACGCGGCTCAACGCTCTGAATTGGCTAAGGCCAGCGGGTTGGGGCGGAAGCCTGCCGCCAAGCCGGCAAAGGGCAATGGCAAAAAACGTTCGACACGGTGACTGCGGAGCCTTGCCGTGCAACTCATTCATGACAGCCCGATAGCGTGGCGTGGAGTGCGAGGACTGCGGCATAACCTCATCCGCCAAGTCCTCCCGGCGGCGGGTTATCTTGGACCCAGAAACGGACATGACCGCTGCCATTTACAACCAGGGATTCTGTCAATCTGTCATGTCTATTAGTAAACATTAGCTCAAGGTTGACGAAGACAGTCGCCGCGCCAGACTCAATGTCATGGCGGAAGATCGAGTTGCGAGGCGATGTCACCCGCGTCAACGAAGGCAGGGTGACCATCAACTTGGGTGTGCCCGTCACGGTGAATGCCGATACCGTTAGGCTGGTCACACCCTACAAGCCGCCGACAAGGAAGACGCCACTGGTCGACAAGCCGACGTGAGGAAGGTGCTCCGCCCAACCCCTCGCTTTTCGGGAATAAAGCCACGAAGCGCGGCGTTGAAGTACCTGAAGGGACCGCTTCCCGGCCGAGCATCGGACGGGACGTCGAACTCCATACAATCATTGGAGAACCCATCATGCGAACATTTATCCTCATCGCAGCGTTTTCGCTGCTCGCTGGCCCCGCGTCAGCAGCCGATCACCTCTTCACCGCCACATCGGCGGGCGGCTTGACGACCTCGAGCCAACCTTTCCAGAATGGCATAAACAACAAAGCGCCAACAGGCGAGGATGTGCCTGGCCAGGGTAGCCCGCTGTCCGGGGATGATCATACCGTACCGGCCACCGACACGCAGACCGGCGCATCAGTGAGGTCCATGCCTTCGGCCACCCAGGACAAGACTGCACCGTCAGCCAACGCCCACTGACAATCGCGTCGGTCGCGACAGGCCAGTTGGCGGCGCGCGGAGCGCCCGCCCGAGTGGCCGTTTGGCTATCAGCGGGCCGTTCCGTTCAGGACGGAAATGCTGCCATAGACCTTGCACCAAAAAATGCTGCCGGTTTGATCCCCGGCAGCTCGTCGGACTTGAGGCCGTTGTTGGGGGGCCTCGCTCGGCAGTTCTCCACTATATTAGTGACTGCTTGTAAATATAGGAAAGCGGGAGGATATTCCCTAGCGCGAGGAGCCTTGAGGGAGGTTCTATGCGATGGCCTTTGGTCGTGATTGCGCTGATTGTCGGCTTGGTCCTTTGGGACCACTATGCCAATGACAGCACCTATATTGCCGACGTCGAGAGAGGACTCAGACAGATCGCTGCGGAAATGCCTGGCGGCGCCTGAAGCGGTTGCCCCTGGTTGCCCCAATCCCGGATCTTCTTCGGAGAGGTATCTGGCGCGTAGGTCAGGGTAACGCACTTGCGCCGCACACCGCGCATTTCATCTTCGGCCGGAGATATCCCATTCCATCGCCGGAGCGCCAGTGTTCTCGATACGACCGAGGTCGCTTGGACGGGCATCGTCTTATCCGGATGCCCCGCCGTTCGCGAGCGAGACGACGATGTTGGCTGTAACGGCGTCTCGCTTGACCAGTGTCGGCTTTTCATGTGTGCGCTTCATCGCGAATCCCCTTGTTGAAGTTGGCCGTGATGTAGCGGCGGCAGCATCGCCGTCATTTAAAAAGATTTTGGTCCCGCGGGCATCTGTCTGTTTACCGACAGGCTTTCGCAGTGCTGATGATAGCGACGGCCCGTCGCCAGCTATGGGGGGAACAGGCGACGGGCTGAGCGGCAATCGCCAGTGACAGCTGGATATGTCCGCCTGCAGAAACTGACACCGAGAGCGTCCGTTCCGTTGAAACCTCGCACATATACAAAGGAGGGAGACGGCGAATAGGTTAGCCTTAACTGCGCTGTCTCAGAATAGGACAGCGCGGTCTATAATCAGCGGTCTTTCCCATCGGCCGCGCAGGCGGCTCCGGCAACACCCAGCAGCCCACCCTGCCAGCTGTCGGAGCCGCCACCCATTAGATACCAGCAATGGTTGAATCAACTCTTACCGCGCATCCTTACCGGTGCATTTCGCCGATCGTTACAATTTTGGGATGGGAGCGACGAACGTCGAGGGGCATGTTTCGCCGATAAGACCAATGCGACGGAAATTGGACTTCAGTCGCAGGATCTCAAATTCGGTCGGAGCCCGCTCGCACGAGCGGGCTCCGTCGTTGCCTTTCAGACGGCCGGCAGAACGGAGACAGACCGTGCCGCCGACTCTACAACCGCTTGCGAGTCGCGATGTTCCCTGTTCCGGCTTAGATGCGCTCAAGTCATCTGTGACAAATCCAATCGAGCAAATTTGTGATCGCGGTCTGAGAGCCGGTATACGCCCGGATTATTTTCGGGCCAGCTCTCGCCGCGCGGCTTGGGCCCTCTTGTTACAGCGAACTTTGTTTAGGAACCTTCAGGATTTCGGCGTCCAACGCCGTCAAATGTGATTTCGCCAGTTTTCCCTCACAGGCGGGGGCGCAAACCATTCCGCGCGGCGGCAAGCGTGAAAGCGACTGCCCTTACTTGGAAAACTGTTTCAGGTAAGCGATGACGTTGGCCACGTCCTGATCGTTCTTGAGGCCGGGAAACGCCATCTTCGTC
The DNA here is from genome assembly GCF_001672435.1 of Mesorhizobium sp. AA23. Lineage (NCBI taxonomy): Bacteria > Pseudomonadati > Pseudomonadota > Alphaproteobacteria > Hyphomicrobiales > Phyllobacteriaceae > Mesorhizobium > Mesorhizobium sp. AA23. The sequence continues at coordinate 8,918 of NZ_LYTP01000018.1, read as the reverse complement.
CCTTTGACCATCCCCCTGGGGTCCTGAAGATACTTCGTCAGCGTGGGCTCATCCCATTTGATGCCGGATTTGCCGGCCTCGGTCATGGCCATGGAATAAGTGAAACCGGGATGCGTGCCCGCGGTGCGCCCGATGACGCCGTTCAGAGAGGGGCCAACCTTGTTCTGGTCCTGGTCTGCAATGTGGCAGACCTTGCACTTGGTGAAGACCTTCTCGCCCGCGGCGGCATCCTGCGCCCGCGAAGCGCTTGCAAGGAAGATCGTGGCCGACGAGGCGATGAAAAGTGCGATTGCACGCATGGCATTCCTCCCTGATCGATCGTCATTTGCGCCGGACGATCCGCACCACGCCAGCTGCGCTGGGGCGGCCTGCACGGTAGAGCGGAATATCCGTGGTCCCACCAATGGAATTGCGGCATCTACATACCACAGCATCAAGCCGACGAGTAGAAGCGCCAGTCTTTACGAGGCTGATGAGGTTCCAACAAACCCTAGCGGCCGAGCGGCAGCTAATGTTGTTGTTATATCGAGCCTTGTCCAAGCCCTCTCTCCCCAAGAGAAAGATGCGGCCGGACAATCAGTTAAGCAAGAGCCCGGGATTGCTTCCTGGGATCTGGCGCAAGGCTCACGGCTCAGTGCAGCGCCAAGCCGTCATCAAAACAACGAGTTCGACGGCAAGAGGGCCGGCTAGAAGCCAAAAGAGCTCGAGGCCGACGGGCTGTTCAGGATGCCTCATTGGTGTCCCCACTGGCTGGAAGTTGAATTCGGAACGCGAGCTTCGGTCCAATGTTCCGGGACAACAGCCGGTCGCAAACTGGGGCTTTGGTCTTTCGTGTGCGCATTGGGCCCAATCCAGGGCAGTGAAACATCACAGCCGGAACCCCATTGCTTTGGCGGACCGCCGAGGACGGCCCTATCGGCGGTTCTGCTGGTCTCGCGCCGCATTAGCCAGGGGCGCATATCATGGGAAATCGAAATGAAGACGGTGATCACCAATTCTGTCGCCGGCCTGTTGCTCTTGTCAGGCATCAGCGTCGCCATCGCGGACACGGTGGTTCTGGCGCCGGAACAGGAAACGACCATTCGCGAGTACGTGAAGAAAGAACCCCTCGCCTCGATCAAGTTGCCGGGCGTGGAGCTGAAGGTTGGGAGCTCGAGCTCCATAAGGTCCCGAACATGAAATACGAATACACGGTGATCGAAAATCGGACGGTGGTCGTCGACCCCGAAACCCATACGATCGTCAAAGTGCTCGACTGACGGTCGTCACCTGGCGGGAGCGCCGTTCCGGCGCCCCCCGCCGTTTGGAAGGCTGCAGGCATGGCAGCGGCACTTGCCGGGTTCGGGACTCAAACCGAGGGTCAGCAGCGAGCAACTACCGGCGCACTGATCGGAGAGGGCAGGCGGCGCGCTAGTCGGGAAGGCAATCGCGCGGCAGCACCAGCAGCTCTGCCGCTATCGGGCCAACGCAGCACTACACCGCGCCCTGCGACGACCGGCTTACCGGGCGTATTGAACGATTGAGTCCCTGCGCAGGGGAGACAGCGTTCTGCGCCGGCTCCCCCGTCGTTTTCTCCCTACGCCTCATGCGTTCAGCCGGTCGACCAGGTGCCGGTCGTCGTCATCTGCAGGGCCACTAGGCGACGAGGGGCCAGCTGCGTCAAGCCGGCGCAGCGCGTCCATGATATCGTCGAAGGAGACCGGCAGTTCGGCACCGGGCGGCTGCCGCAGCGCCGGCATGGATTCGACGGCGCAAGCGTCGGATGCCCACGACGAAAGGATCGCCCGCTTTTCCCATATGTCCAGTGAGCCGTCATCCAGCAGATCCTGCGGGTCCTGAAAATGGCGGGCCGGCGACAGCAGCCGGTCGAGCGAAAGGTCTGATGTTTCGGGAGCAAGGGAAGGAATGATCGGCGAAAGCGTCTGTCGGTCCATTTCTGTCCTCCGTGTCCAAAAACTCCTTTTTCGGATTCCAATTTCTCATCTTTCCGGGGGCGCCGGCAGCCGTTAATTTTGTTAAGCTCAATCGCGAATTCAAGCCCTCGCGATCGAATTTAGCGCATGTTTTCAGCGCACTAAACTAGCACCGGCCAAATTTTTGCGGCGCCTCTTGAAAGTGGAAGAACCCAATTAGCTAGACATGCGCAAGATCGCGGGCCCGCTCCGGGACAGGGTCTCTTAGGACAGTTTGGAGGCCATCATGGATCTGATGACCAGCACCGGCCCGGTCCCGGCGCCGACACATGAGCCGAGCGAGTTCCTCGCATATGAGGCGGAGTGCCGAACAGCGCTGCAGCCGCTGCTTGCGGGACTCCTCGACGCGGCCGAAACCGCCGGCTGGAGACGCCGCACCGCCGCTTCAACATTGATGTTCCTGGCCGCGCAGCAGGTATCGGCAACCGCTACGCCGGCCAAGGGCTGAACCGAAAGCTCGCCTGGCACGCGAGATCATTTGAGATCCCTCGCTGCCGAGCCGCATACGATGCAGGCGCTTAACGAGGGTGGCTGCTTGCCGGATGCCAGACCCAAACGGGAGCCAGCAGCGCCAGCGGCGCCGGCGACGCCCGCATCTACACAGCGCAGCGATCGGTATTAGCGCGGCGATTATTGATATCGCCTGATCGGCTGATCTCCTTACCTGGGGACATCAGCCGGCAAGTGCGCTCATGACCGCCACCAGCTCCTCAGGACTGTAAGGTTTAGCCAGGACAGGTCCAGCAAAGGAGAAGGGCAAGTTCTTTCCGTAGCCGGTTGTCAACGCAACAGGAACTCCCTTCGCCTGCAACACGCCCACTACGGGGTCACTGAGTTCATTATTCAGGTTTACGTCGAGGAAAGCCAAGTCGACGTGATTTGCCTCGACAAGCGTGAGCGCCTCCTGCACCCGATAGGCAGGTCCAACGACGGTAGCCCCGCAGCCCTCGAGGATCTCGCTGGCCTCGAGCGCAATAAGGAACTCATCTTCCACGATGAGCACCGCGCGCCCCCGGAGAGTTGTCGCGTTCACGCCATCACCCTTTGCAACGGGATCGAGATCGTGCAAACAAGACCGCTGGGCCGAAAGTCTCTGTCAACGGTCGCTTGCAGTTCTGCCCGCAGCGCCTGCTCGATCAACAATGAGCCAAAACCGCGCCTTGCCGGGAGCTCGCACGGCGGGCCGTTCTCCTCCGCCCAGTTGACGATCACATGATCCGACAAATCCCGCCAGGCCAGCTTTACGAAGCCCGTCGCATCCGAAAGTGCCCCGTATTTGCAGGCGTTCGTGTATAGCTCGTGAAGAACCATCGCTATCGTCAGAGCCTGGCGGGGGCTCAACTGGATCTCCGGGCCCGTCATTTGGATCCTAGTCCGGTCTGTTGGCCGGGATAAAACGGCCTCCCGCGCCACTTCGCCCAGGAAGGCCCTCTCCCAGCTCCGCTCGGCCAACAGGTTGTGGACATGGGCAAGCGCTTTCAAACGGCCTTCGAAGGTCGACAGAGTGGCCGGATCGCTCGTTTTGAAGGTCTGTTTCGCCAGAGACTGGACGACGCCCAAGGTGTTTTTGACCCGATGATTAAGCTCATTGATCAGAAGGTGTTGGTGCTCCTCAAGCTGCTTGCGTTCGGTGATATCAGCGGTAACGCCGACCAGTCTGACTGGCTGTCCTGAGGCATCGAATTCGAACCTGCCACAGACCTCTAACCAGCGCAGTTCCCGGTCCGCCTTGCGCATGATCCGGCAGACCAGTCGAAACGACTGATCCTGCTGACCTGCTTTCCGCAGTGATTCTTCCAACAGCGGGACGTCATCCGGGTGAAGGAAAAACCGGGTAAACTCCGCCTTGCCGGGGCTGGGCTCATCTGGATCAAAACCGAAGATGTCGTACATGCGACGATTTTCCCAGATAGTCCTGTCGGTCGTCATGTCCCATTCGAACACGCCCAGGCCGGCGCCTTCCACCGCGATGAGCTGCCGCTTCACGCTCTGCTTCAGGCGATCCTCTGCCCGTCTGAGGTCATCGATGTCCGTTGCCGTGCCAAACCATTTCTGAACCTCACCGCGATCGCTGATCGCCGTCGCCCGGCTCAGGTGCCATCGCGCATCACCGTTGCGCATCACCAGCCGGTGGGCAATTTGGTAGGGCTGCCCGGTTTGCAAGGCTAGGTTCCAGGCGTTTGTGGTACTCTCAAGATCCTCCGGATGGATCAGGGAAGTCCAGTCAAAGTCGCCTTGGGTCCCCGTGCGACCCTCGACGTATTCGGAAACCCTGGTGTTGCAATAGTCCACCCGACCCTGACCGTCGGCCGTCCAGACTAACTGCGGCATGGCATCCGACATATCCCTGAACCGACGTTCGCTTTCCCGTAGCGCCTTTTCCGCCCGCTCCTTTTCAGTGACGTCAATATTTACGCCGATCATGCCCATGAATTTGCCATCCGGCGCATAGTTGGGGCGGGCTTCCGTCTGCAGCACGCGGTAGCCGCCCTCCGCACTGCGATACCGCGCCATCAGCCCTACTCGTGATCTGGTCGCCAAGGCAGTTGCCATTGCCGAGGCCACGAGGGGCGCATCTTCGGGATGGATGGTGTCTTGCCATTGGAAGGTCGCGACCGCGGATTCGTCGATTCCCCAGAAATCCCGCAACAGACGATTGAGATGACTGCAATGTCCGTTGGAATCCGATGTCCAGATCATCACGGGAGCGTCCTCGGACATCAATCGGAAGCGCTCCTCCGACAGACGCAACTCCCGTTCGACAAAGAGCCGCGCCTCTTCGGCACGCCACCGTTCAACGGCAAACCCGACCTGCCGTGCGATCGTCACCGCGATCTCGTTTTCCCTTTCGCTCCAGGAATGCGGTGAGCCGAAATAGCTCATGAACTTGCCTACGACCTGCGCGTGCGCCTCGATCGGGACGAACGCCAAAGCCCGAATGCCCTCTTGCGCGATCACCTCCTTCAGCCAAGTGGGTTCGTCGGTTTGCAGAATATCCGCAACGTAGATGGGGGCGACGTCGCGCTGGCCGGCTTTCCACGGGCTGTGTCCATCGACGGCCAGCCGATACCCTTCCGACAAACCGCGCCACGCAACAAAGCGCATGACGTAAGCCTCGTCGAACTGGAGAATAGAGGCCGATTTGCAACCCAGCGCATCGCAAATCGCCTCTAGAGCTGCGTCGAATACCTCATCCTTGGAGGTTGCCCGATACAATCGATCGGTCAGCCTGAGCAGGATCCCTGCGTCGCTCGTTTCCGACCCCGATTCTGCAGTCAAGCGATCTGTCCCCGATGCGCGCATCCCCACCGCCGAGCACCAAAATAAGACTTTGCTCACGTAAGCTAAGCTCGCTCTGGAAATTGGCAAGGGTAGCCGGAACCGGATTTTCGCTGATGCCCCGCAAGAGGCGATTTTCGGATTGGCGGCAAGGTTCTTGACCGCGCCATGACCGTCGGCAAACATAAGCGCATGGGGAGCCGCGACGCGGTGATCGCAATGCAGCTCAATGCTGAGCTTCAGAAATTTGCCTTGGCATATCTGCCTCGCGCCAGAGTACCGCTCGCGCGTTCGACAGCTATGGGCCTTGCAGCCTTCGCTGTCGCGCTCCTACTCCGACTCGGCCTTGCGCCATGGATACGGGGGCTGGCTTTCCTGACGTTTTATCCCGCCATCCTGATAGCCAGCCTGTTCGGCGGCTCCTGGGCTGGGATCCTCGTCCTGGGTCTTGGCGTGACCGTCGGAAGCTCCCTTTGGCTGGAACCGATCACATCGCCCGAATGGGGCGTGGGAACGCTTGTCGCCGTACTGGCGTTTCTCACGTTCGGTTGCCTCATGATCGCAGCTGTCAGCCTAACCCACGCGTTACTTTTTGCGCTGCGGGACGCCGAAGAACGCGCCTCGCTGGTCGCGGACGAGATGCGCCACCGGATCACCAACCTTTTCCAGTTGGTGCAATCGATCGCACGTTTATCGGCAAAGAGCTCAGACACCACAGATGAGTTCATGCACAATTTTACGGAGCGTCTGAAGGCGCTCTCGGAAGTTCAGTCAGGAACGGCAGTAAACCCGAGGGGCATCTCGTTACATGGGCTTCTCGAAGCAATGGCGGCGACATATGGTAGTGACCGCCTATCCTATGGGGGCCCTGATGCCAGCCCTCATCCAGACACGACGCTCATGCTGGGACTTGTTCTGCACGAATTAGCGACCAACGCCACGAAGTACGGTGCCTGGTCGGCGAGCGAGGGCCGTGTACACGTCAGCTGGGACATTCAGGACGACGTAGTTCGCATGCGATGGCAGGAAAGTGGCGGCCCAATCGTGCTTGGAAAAGCTCGAAACGGGGCAGGCACCCGTTTGCTCGACAGCGCCTTCCGAGGAGCAGGCGGGAGCGTAAGCTGGCTCCCTCAGCCGGAAGGCCTCATCGTTGAAATTGCCTTCAGGCTGACTGGCAGGGACTAAACAGGGGAGCGACAATTTCGGAAGACGCCGCAAGAATCAACGCGTCGCCGTCAGCTCTGCCTTTATACCCCGCCAGGCATGCAGCAGTTTCGGGCTTCGCCGGCCGGACAGAGCAGCCCAGCTGCCACCCGAGGCAAGTCTCTATTATGAGCCAGCCGTTCGGCCGGCGATAGGCGAATAACTTTCAGCTGATTAGTATCCCGCGGTGCGTATCCCTGCTTCACACCGGTGCCGAACGCAGCGCCTGATACCAACCGGCTCGAACTGACCACCCGCGAAGGCGCTCAAGTTCCTTGCGCGCTCGAAAGCCTGCAGCACCACCGCCCAATTCTAAGCCCTTCGTCTGACCGAATAGCCGTTGTGATGACGCAGAATTCTCTGAAATAATGGCACGCGCTATCTGAAGGCGTGCCAATGTTTATAGAACTATGAATTGAGCCCCGAATTCCGTCGCGGGCAGCTTCGAATGGATCGGGGTCAATTGGCCGGCAGGAAGAATGGCTCGAACACGGCTTTGCCAGCTTGTCACGACAGCTCGAGTCACGTGAATGGCGCGCGGTCGAATACGACGGTTCCAGGCTGCTGCGATTCAGGCTGACGCCAGGTGTTTTTGCGACGTGCGGTGAAGGAGACATTATATGTCCGAACGACTTTGGACATCTGGCACTGGCGAAAGCCTTGGGGCCGACATGACTTGGTTCGGATCCTGGCCCTCCCTCAAAGGCCTCCAGACGATCGATGACGGACCCGCCCCAACGGCTGGCACTGGCGCTCCGGGTGCCGATAATGACAGCACGCCAAGGGCCTCGGCGACAGAGGAAGCTCCCGGCTCCGGCAGCCTTGCTGCCGGAATTGACAAAAGTGTTCATAGCGATGGCGCGGATCAAGCCGCGACCAGGATCGACACCCTCATTGCCGCCTGCACCTCGACAGGCGAGATCACTGCCGGCCTGAACGGCCTGTCCGAAGCTGCAGCCAGAATTGGCATTCATCTCGACGGCACTTTTCCTGACACCGTAACAGGCTATGGCTCGGGGCACCGCGCGGGCCCTCCGGACACCACTTACGCGGCCACCAGCGCCGATGCGGCATCCAACACCGGCACGACCGCAACGGCGAGCGCATTCACCGCCACCAGTGCCCTGGGGGCCGACCCGATGTTCGAAACGAGGGTCGCGGCCGCAGGGGACGACGTCGAGGAGAAAGGCTCCGGCTCGATTTCGACCAACATCAACGATCTGGAGTTGGGTTTTGACAGCAGCACCCGCCAGACGGTCGGTCTCCGCTTCACGGGCATCGACGTCCCGAAAGGCGCTATCATCACCAGCGCCTATATCCAGTTCCAGGCCAACGAGGTGAAGACAGGCGCGACCTCGCTGCTGATCAAGGGCCAGGACACCGACGACGCAAGCGCCTTCACCAGCACCAGCTTCAATGTATCGTCACGGGCAACGACCGACGCGTCGACGGCTTGGACGCCGGACCCGTGGACCACGGTGGGCGAGCAGGCCCTGGCCGAGCGCACGCCAGACCTTACGGCTATCGTCCAGGAGATCGTCAGCCGCTCGGGCTGGGCGGCGCTCAACGACATGGCTTTCCTGATCACCGGCACCGGCACGCGCACCGCCGATTCCTACGAATACAATCCGACCAGCGCGCCGCTGCTGCACATCGAATATGTCTTGCCGGGATCCGGAAGTCCGGTGGCCTTCAACACACCGGCCGATGCCGATCCCGCTGCCAACCAGATAGCCGAGCTCGCCGCGGCGGGAGCATCCACCGGGATCACCGCTTCGGCCACGGATCCCGACGCCGGCGCGACCGTCAGCTACAGCATCAATGATGCGCGCTTCGCTATCTCCAATGCCGGCGTCATCACGCGCTCGGCCCTTGGCACACTCGACTTCGAGACCCATTCGTCCATCAATCTGACGGTGACGGCGACCTCCTCCGACGGCAGCACGGCCAACAAGAGCTTCACCCTCGATGTCCTCGACAGCCCGGAACCTGTAAAGTTCAACGCGCCGCCCGATGCCAACACCGCGGCCAACCAGATCCTCCAGAATGCCGCCGCCGGTACTGCCGTGGGCATCACCGCCTCGGCCAAGGATCCCGATGCCGGCTCGACGGTCACCTACACGATCGACGATTCGCGCTTTGCCATCAATTCCAGCACCGGCGTCATCACGCGATCGAGCAGCGGCACGCTCAACGCTCAGTCCGAACCGACGATCGATCTCCACGTCACAGCCACCTCGTCGGACGGCAGCGTGGCAACGCGCACCTTCACGGTCGACGTCACCGCCACCCAGTTGCCGACATCCGTGACCTTGGCGCACACCATTCTGACTTCGCAGTGGTCACCGCCGAGCCCCGACCCGACCGATATCGTCTATATCTCCCACCTCGGCAAGCTGCTGGTGACCGATAGTGAGGTGGAGGAGATGTCGATTTTCACCGGCAAGAATCTCTTCCAGATGA
>NZ_LYTP01000017.1:0-31178 GCF_001672435.1 Mesorhizobium sp. AA23 | reverse complement strand
CCACCCGGCCCGCCCAACTCGGGCGTGGGCGCATGGCAAACAGCACAGATTTCAGCAAGAGCCCTAAGCCGCGCAAAGGCATGCCGAGCCCGCGTCTTGGCGAAAGCGAATTCAAGGCACGCTATCTGAGACAATTCTACGATCCGGCCTTTCAGCCGGAGGCGGATGCCATTGGCAGGCTGGCCGAGATCGCCTGGCAGGCCTACAGCGAAGAACGCAAGGCACCGATCACCAGAAAGGCGGGACAGGGCTTCCACGATCCGGACTATGATCTCTCCGTCGACTGGTTCGCCGCGCACGAAGCGGTCGAAGCGGCACAGCGCCGGTACGAGGACAAGACCGCGCCGTCCCGCATCCTGCTCATAAACGGCTCCTCGCGCAGCGAGCACACGTGCCCGGGCGAAATGTCGAAGACCTTCCGCCTTGTCGAGTTGGCGCGCAGCGCCATTGCAGCAAGACCGGGCTTCGCGATCGAGGTTCTCGACCTTGCGCGGCTCGCCTCCGAATACGGCCGCAGGATCTTTCCCTGCAAGGCGTGCTTCTCGACGGCGGCCGCGCTCTGCCATTGGCCGTGTTCCTGCTACCCCAATCATTCGCTCGGGCAGGTCAGTGACTGGATGAACGACATCTATCCGCTCTGGGTCGAGGCGCATGGCGTCATGATCGTCACGCCGGTCAACTGGTTCCATTCCTCCTCGCCGGTGAAGCTGATGATGGACCGGCTTGTCTGCGCCGACGGCGGCAATCCCGATCCTTCGCTGACGCAGGGCAAGGATGCCGCGCTCGCCAAGAAGGTCGAGCTTGCCGGCTGGGACTATCCGCGCCATCTCGCCGGCCGGCTGTTCTCCGTAATCGTGCATGGCGACACCGAAGGTGCCGGAAGGGTGCGCCACAGCCTCGCCGACTGGCTGCGCTCGATGAAGCTCGATCCGGTGGGCGAGGCTGCCGAGCTCGACCGCTACATTGGCTACTGGAAGCCCTATGCGACGAGCCATGACGAGCTCGACGCCGACCATGCCGTGCAGACGGAAGTCCGCAATGCCGCGCTGGCGCTCGCCGAAGCCGTCGAGAAGCGTCGCGCGGGTTCGTTCCAGACCATCGGAGCCGGGCTCGAGGATCCGCGCCCCAAATAGCCGACGAGGAGAAGCAGCCGACGGGAAGGAAGATGCAGCGCTGGTTCCAGGAAGCCTGGGTTGTGCTGAAAGAGAGCATCACCGGCTATGTCAACGACAATGCGCTGAGCCATGGCGCGGCGATGGCCTTCTACGCCACGACCTCGCTGGCGCCGATCCTTCTGATCGTGGTAGCGATCGCGGGCGTCGTCATCGGCAACGACGCCGCGCAGCTCGCGCTTTCGGCTGAGTTCGCGGGGGTGATGGGCCCGCAGAGCGCCGAACTCCTCACGGCGGTGATCGAGACCGCCGCGCATCGCGGGTCCAGCACGCTGGCCACCCTCATCGGGCTGATCACGCTGCTTGTCACCGCCTCCGGCGTCTTCGGAGAGATGCAGCAGTCGTTGAACGAGATATGGAAGGTCAAGCCCAGCGGCGTTTCGCTTTCGCGCCTGGTGCGGGCGAGGGCGGCAAGCCTCGGGCTGGTGGCAGCTCTTGGCTTCATGCTTCTGGTGTCGCTCGCCGCAAGCACGGCGATCTCGGCGCTGAGTGAGGTCATCAACCAGCACCTGCCGTTCGGCGAGCTGATCGTGAGCGCGATCAACACGATCGTCTCCTTCGTGCTGATCGCGCTGCTCTTCGCGGCGATCTACAAGGTCCTGCCGGACCGCAGGCTCAAATGGCGCGACGTCGGCGTCGGTTCCATCGTCACCGCGCTGCTCTTCACCATCGGCAAGTCGCTGATCGGCTGGTACATCGGCACCAGCGCCATCGGCACGTCCTATGGCGCTGCCGGCGCGCTGATGGTCGTGCTGGTCTGGGTTTACTATTCGGCACAGATTTTCCTCTTCGGTGCCGAGATCACCCGCGCCTATTCGGTGCGGAGCGGCAGCCGGCAGGATCTCGCGCCCGTGGTGGCGGCCAGCGACGAAACGTCAAGGTCAGGCAGGTCACCGCAACCGGGCGTGCCGGACGGCGAGGTCGTCAGATGGATCGTCCTCAGCAGCCTGATCACGGTGCTGGTCTCGGAGTTCCGGCGCTGGCGGCAGGGGTGACGCTGCTGGCCGCCGGTTCGAGAGTTGGCCGTTCTCTGCCTGTCGCTCCTGCTGACGCTTTTCGACTTCGTAGGAAAGCCAGCGGCAGAACATCCCGATGATCGAGGTGGCGGCGCCGCCAAGCAGGCAGGCAATCAGCAACGGATTTTGCGAAACGTGCTCCCAACTGACGATCGCCAGCAGCATCACGCTTACCGTTGAGATCGAATAGCCTATGCCTTTGAGCAGATGCAGCGACGATATGGTCATCCCGGCCCGCCTTTCAGGTGCAACAATCAGCGGCAACCGAAGTTCCATGCACCCAGTGCCAGGCGCTTGGCAGCGGTTTCGCCGCTGTGTGCGAGCCGTTGAAACCTTGTCCGGCCGAATGCGTTGCCTCACGTATCAATCGCGGGAGGAAGTCGTCACGATGCCAAAGACAGGGCCAGGTTGGGAGCAGGCCTATCAACCGCTCGAATTCGCCCAAAAGCACGGCCTGACCCTGAGGCAGGCTGAGATCGTCATCCAGACCAATGGACCGTCCAAATACAAATGCGATCTGGCGGCTCCGATTTTTCTCAAGGCGCTGAAGCAGCTCGCAAAGAATCGCGGGACGCCTGGCCGGCAAGCAGCATCAGTGTCGGCTTTTGAGGAACCGGGCTTCGCGCAGCAGCGAAGGCCAGTCGGTTCCGATTAGCTTGATCAACTCGCGGGCATCGTTTTCCGAAATGTCCGCGTCCTTTGCCAACCGGTGGGCGAGCATTTGGACATCGGCCTCCGTTTGCTGCACCTGCTTTCCATCATTTCCAACCATGGCGCGCCTCCTCTCAGACAAGAACTTTCGAGGTGGCCGTATGTTTCATTTTGGCGGCAAGAGGCAGGGCGCCGGCGAACCTAAAGTTCGCGCCGGCTTGCGCTACTTGCGTTTGGCCTTGAGCTTTTCACTCAATTCGACCGGATCGCGGCAGCCGTTCTCAAACAAAATCAGCGCGTGCCTTGCCGCATGAAGCCGCTCCTCACTGTCCGACGGTATGCGAAATGTGCGGCAGTAGTCGTCGAGAGCGGCTGCGAGGATGACCAAATCCTCGGGGTCGAGGAAACCCGGAAAAACCATAGCTCTCCCTCCCGATGACAGGTGAAAGTGAAAGCGTGGTCCGCGCTTACAAACGCTGGCCTGGGTTTGGGAGTTGCGGATAAGCGCTGGCGGCGGGGTCACATGTTGTGTCACCCTGCCATCAAGCGGAACCTTCTCGCGTCACGGACGGAGCGGTTTGGAACCCCGGGCTTTGCCGCCGAGCACAGCACTTGTGATCCTGGCCGAAGTCCGCTGCGGGTTTGAGAAAGATCGTATCCGATCGCCCGAGGCGATGGCGCCTAGCGCTTCCGCTTTCCGGCGCCGGAAGGCTTAGGCCCCACGGTCACGAGCGCCTCGCGCATTATCCGCAGGGCTTCATCGGGGGTAAGGCCGCATTTGCGGGCAAAATAAATCGCTTCGGAAGCCTCCGATCGCGAGGCTGCGGCGATAACGGACAAGGCCGGTCTCGATTTCTTCTTGGCCATCGGTTCACCGTGCCGCGAATCGCTTAGTCAACTAATATAACGTCCCTGTTCTGAAATCAAAATTTCTGGCTTTCGACGCCGCAGCCCCGATCGGGGCTGCGGGCTCATTTCATCCGGCGGCGGATCTTACCAGCCCTGGCGATTCGCCCAGTCGTCGATGTCGCGGCGGATGCGATCCTTCTCGATGCCGTAGCGCTCTTGGATCTTGCCTTCGAGCTGCTCGCGGTTGCCGGCGATGCGGTCGAGGTCGTCATCGGTGAGCTTGCCCCACTGTTCCTTCACCTTGCCCTTGACCTGCTTCCAGTTACCTTCGACGCGGTTCCAATCCATGGTGCAGACCTCCTTTGTGTTTGCGTAAATGCTAACGACTGCGCGGGCCGCGGGTTCCTGTTTTTCGGCCGGACACGAGGGAACATTTGAACGCTGCTCATGTTCTGCCGCAGTATGGCGCGCCGTCCCCTGCAAGGCGTGCCGGCGGACCGGGTCGGGACCCAATCCTGCCCGTCTCGTTGTCCCGTTGGGGCGGGCTTCCAATAGATCGAGGAGATCATGCTTTACCAGGCAGCGAAGATCGCCGAAGAGGCCCATCGCGGCCAGAAAGACAAGACCGGCCGTCCCTTTATCGAACATCTGAGACGCGTCGCCGATGCGGTCGAAACGCTTGACGAGAAAACCGTCGCCTACCTGCACGACGTGGTCGAGAAAGGCGAGGGGTGGACGCTCGATCGGCTCGAGGCCGAGGGCTTCGGCTTTCCGGTCGTCGCCGCCGTCGACGCGCTGACGAAAAGAATGGACGAAAGCGAGCACGACTTTGTCTGCCGTGCGGCGTCCAACGAGCTTGCGCTGCCTGTCAAGCAGGCGGACCTCAAGGACAATCTCTGGCAGGCGCACCAGGCGGGCATCGACCCCGAGAAGTACGAGAACGGACTGCGCCTGCTCGACGAGTTGACCAGCGAGTGACTGGAATTGCTCTAGCCCTTGTCGCTCACCTGCAGCAGATCCGCCGACTCGGGTGAAAGGAGCGAGCGTTCTCGCAACGCCTTTTCCAGGTCGTTGCGGCTGTCAGCCGGGCAGGCGTCGGGCAGGTCGAGCGCCGTCAGCGCCTCTTCGTCGAATTCGATGGCCCCGCCATAGAGCTGAGCCACCTGCATCACCAGACTCTCGATATCCTCGCGGGCAATGTTCTCAGCGAGATTCATCAGCCTGATTTCTTCCGACAGTTGGATAATGTTGACGATGCCGTTTTCCCGCAAAGCCCGCTGGACCTTGTGGTGAGCGTCGTTGCGCAACCGGTCGGAAAATCCTCGTAACATCGGAAAAACCTCCTTTCGCGGCGGTTCATCCCTCTGCCGGCCATAATGCGCCGACGTCGCTCGGTTGGCAACTAAAAAATGGAAAAGCTGTAAAAAAATCAACAAGTTAGCATAGACCGGCAAATGCGGTGTAGCCATATCGTTAGCACCGCCAGCGTCCCCCGCCTTTGTTGTCTCGCATGACCTTGACGTCTTTTGAGCCGAATCCTACTTTTACTGGCAGTGAGTGACATACTCATTCGTGTCATGACCTGCGGGAGGCTAGGGTGGTTGAATTGGAGCGGCCGCAAAGGCTGCAGATCATGTTGACGGAAGAGGAACTGGCGGCAGTCGAGAACTGGCGGTTCGAGAAACGCATGCCGAGCCGCTCGGCCGCCGTGCGCGAGCTTCTGCGAAGGGGCCTCGCATCCGAAGGTTTCCTGACAGCCGAGACCGGCATGAAGTCGCAGGATTTCGGCGTGCTGGATCCAGCAAAGGGGAATGGCGAAAATCCTGACCCCTCCAAGGCTTAGCCGCTTGCTATGAGATTCGGCCGCGCTAACTAATGCCCATGGTGACATCCGGGGGCAGGGAATTTGAAGATGCCAGCGCCAATGCGCGTCTGGCCGCCATTGTCGATTCGTCCTTCGATGCCATCATCGGCAAGGATCTGAACAGCACCATCACCGACTGGAACCGCGCGGCAGAACGCATGTTCGGCTACAGCGCGGAGGAAGCCATCGGCCAATCGATGCTGCTCCTTATCCCCGAGCATATGCACGACGAGGAGACCGACATTATCAGCCGCATCCGCCGGGGCGAGGGCGTGGCAAATCTCGACACGATGCGAAAGCGCAAGGACGGCTCGCTCGTTGCCGTTTCGGTAACGGTGTCGCCGATCAGGAGCCTTGCGGGCGAGATCGTCGGCGCCTCCACGATCGCGCGCGACATCACCGCCGCAAGGGAAAATGAGCGCCGCATCCGGCTCCTGATGCGCGAGGTCAACCACCGTGTGAAGAACCAGTTCGCGGTGATCCTGTCGATGGTCAGGGAAACCAACAAGCGTTCTGCCAGCCCCAGCGAGTTCGAGGAGATGATCCGGGCCCGGATCATGGCGCTGTCGCGCTCGCACGATCTGCTGGTCACCTCGGAATGGGCAGGCGCCAGTCTCTTCGACCTGATCCAGGAACATCTGAAACCGTTTGGTCATGAGGAGCGCATCTCGCTTTCCGGCCCGCTTTTGACGCTGCAGTCGAATGCCGTGCAGAATCTCGGCATGGCCTTCCACGAGCTTGGCACCAACTCGTCGAAATATGGCGCGTTGGCAGGCGAGGGCGGGCATGTCGAGATCACCTGGACGGTCGAGACCGGCCCGAAGGCGCAGCGCCACTTTCACCTTGTCTGGCAGGAGAGGTCGAATGGCCATGCCAATGGCGAGCCGGACGAGACGGCGCGCAAGGGTTTTGGCACCGTGGTGCTGCAGCGGGTGGCGCCGCAATCCCTCAGCGGCTCCTCCAGTCTCGAGCGCTCGTCCGGTGCGTTGAAATGGTCGCTGACGGCACCGCTAGAGGCCATTGTCATGCCGCAGCTCGGCGCCGAGAGCGGAAGCGACTTCTACGGATGACAGTCCGTTCCTCACCTCGAAGGGCTTTCCCGTAAAAGGGACGGCCCGGCCCGATCCAGCGGGAGCTTGAGCGGGCCGCCACGGCGCGCAATACGGCTGCCGCGGAAGGTTCCCTTGTCGCTCCGTAAAAATGTATTACATCATGTAACATAGCGTGCGCATTGCACGCGATTGCAGTTGCTTTGGTCTGGCTTCATCGATGGAGGTTGTCATGGCAAGCAAACTGATGGAAGAAAGGAAGAGCAAGGACTGGGTTATCCTGGTCCTCGCGATCTGCCTGTTCATCTCACCCTGGGTCATCGGATTCACCGCGGCAATGATGCCCGCGTGGAACGCCTGGATTGTTGGCGTCCTGCTCGGTGCGCTGGCGCTCGCGACGCTTTCGGTGTTCGCCGAATGGGAGGAATGGGTAAATCTCGTGCTCGGGCTCTGGCTGATCGTGTCGCCCTGGCTGCTGGGCTTCGCGGCGGACAGGAACGTGATGCTCACGCACGTCATCCTTGGCGTGCTCGTGGTCGCGGCATCTGCCTGGGCCGTCTGGGACGTCCGTCATCCCCACGCGCATGCGTGAGCGGTGATTAAGGGAGCCCGCCGCGCAAGCGGCGAGCTCCTTTGAAAAGACAATTCCAGGAAAAGCGTGCAGCCGGTTTTCCGGCCGGAACTGCATGGAAGACCAATCGGGGCACGGGGCTGAGCAACGGTTGCGACCTCACGCAATTGCTGCAACCGGAAACCTTTTCGTGCATTCTTGGGAATGGCACCGATGCTCCATCCCGATCAGCCTGCCAAATGCTGCTCCTATTGCGGCGGCCGCGATCACGAGTTCGAGGCGTGCCCGAAGCGCAAGGCCGACGCCGAGAAGGAAAAGCCGCTGCGGCAGCCCGAGCCGGCCGGCCTGCTTCAGACTGACCTGAGCACCGCCAACCTGCCAGGGCAATCTAGAGAGCGTGGCGCTTTAGTTTCGCGGCCTTGCGCAGATCGTCGTTCATCCGAGTCTGCCAGCCGGGACCTTGGGCGCGGTAAGCGCTGACCACATCGGGGTCGAGCTTCAGCGAAACGGCCACTTTCTTGACTTCGGCGCGCGGGCGGCCCGGCTTGCGGCGCGGCAATGTTTCCGCAGGTTGCGCATCCGGGTCCGCCAACGCCGCCGCCCTGATCGCCGCATCTTCCTGTTCGGACATGCGCGAAAGCGCGGCCCGGGCGATGGCGAGGGCTTCCTCTCGGGTGCGCTTCGGCGGGATTGCTTCCCGGTGCACGAGCGCGGAGCGGGAACGACTAGATGTTTTCGACATAACTCTCGATCTCCTTCTTCGTGGCCCGTCGCAGCGAAATCACGCGGATCGTTTCGCTGCGCTCGACATAGACCATCACACAGACTGACAGGCCGATGATCCCGGTGGCGACCAGGCGTTCCTCGCCATAGTCCGTGCTGTCGTCGATGGCGACGACCGCGTTGGCGAATCGAATTCCGGAGCGAGCTCGAAATCGATGCCGTGCTTGGCCTTATTGATCTTAGCCTTTGCGGCATCCCATTCGAAACGCATCGCCCCCGCCCGTCTCGACAATTAAGGTATATACCGAAATTACTCTTTGATTGCAAATATTCTTGTAGTCATTCCCTTAGCGCATGCGCCGCTGCATCGGCGAACGAGATGTCGCCCTTGATCTCACGCATCGCCATCGAGGTGACGGTGCGGCGCACGCCGGGCAGCCGGCTGAGCTCCTCGCGCAGCATTCTGTCCAGCGCCCGCATGTCGACGGTGACGATCTGCAACAGATAGTCGGCCTCGCCGGTCGTGGCGTAGCAGCGGCGGATCAGCGGGTGCTTCCTCACCGCCGCCTCGAAGGCGTCCGACACCTCGAAGTCGATCGACACCTGGATGAAGGCCTCGATGTCAAAGCCGATCGCTGCCGGATCGATGCGGGTGGAATAGCTGCGGATGATGCCTTGAGCCTCGAGCGCCTTCACCCGTTTCCAGCACGGCGTCTTGCTCAGTCCCACCTCTTCGGCCAGCTCGCCGAAGGAGATGCGCGCGTCGCGCTCGAGTGCTGACACTATCTTGCGGTCAAGTGCATCAAGCATGATCGTTCTCCAATGTCGCGGCAATGGACGGTAATCGTACTCCAATTTACGCCGTTTGGATAACAGAAAGGAACAATGTTCAAGCCGGAAGCGCTATCCTTGGCTGCCTGCCGAACATGCCCGCGCGAGGAGGATGAACCATGGACAAGTCGGACTATCACGCCCGCATCGAGGCGCCCGAAATGCGCGACTACGGCGTCTATCTCAAATGCGACCAGCTGCTCGCCTGCCAGAAGCCGCTCTCGCAAATGGTCAATGCCGACGAGCTGCAGTTCCAGATCGTGCACCAGGTCGAGGAATTGTGGATGAAGCTCATCGCCTACACGCTGGTCGACGTGCTCGACTATCTGGAGAGGCAAGACACGCACCGCATCATCACGCTGATGGGCCGCGTGCACCGGCTGGTGCGCATGATGACGGCGCAGCTCGATCTGCTGGAGACGATGTCGCCCAAGGAGTACCAGCAGATCCGCCTCGAGCTCGGTAATGGCAGCGGCCAGGAATCGCCAGGCTTCAAGCTTATCCTGCGCCTGCCGCCGGACCTCTGGCGAGCCTTCAAGCATTCCTATCTCGACGGCCGCGGGCTTTCCGTCGAGGACGTCTACGACGCTCACTACGACCATGGCGATGCTTATGTCGTGGCCGAGGCGTTGATCGAGTTCGACGAGCTGTTCCAGAAATTCCGCGCCAACCACCTCTATCTCATCCACCGCTCGATCGGTCTTGGCGCCAAGTCGCTGAAGGGTCGCCCGGTGGAGATCCTGGAAGGCGGCGCCCGCCACCGCTTCTTCCCCGAGCTCTGGGACATACGCTGCGACATGACCGACCGCTGGGGTGCGGCCTACGGCACCGTGCGCGACTCGATCAGCCACCCGCCGCACGCGAAGGCGGGCTGAGCTTTTCTCGCCCCGCGCGAACAGGGGAGAGGTGGCGCGGCGTAGCCGCGAGGGAGAGCGCCCTCGTTGAGCGCCGAGCTTGGCTGTGGGCTCGCCGTCTGGCGGTTCGTCCCGGCGTCGCCGGCGCCTCACCGGCTGCTGCGCGGCGACTCTCCGCGGCCTGCAGTGGGGGTGAGGAAACAAGTGAAGCAAAAATTCCAGCCCCCTGTCGGAATCATTGCCCTTCCTCCGTCCTTGGGGCATCAACAGCTTCGAACCGGAGGGACAACGTGGAAACGCAATCGGCCTGGCAGACCGCCGCCATTCTCATCGCTCGCCTGATCTTCGCCGCCGTCTTCGCGATGGCAGTGACCTTCAAGTTCATGGATATGGGCGCCACCGCTGGCTACATCGCCGCCGCCGGGTTTCCGTTCCCGCTGTTTCTCGCCTGGTGCGCGGCGATCCTGGAGGTGCTTTTGGTGATCGCCTTCCTCACCGGCGCCTTCTTCACGCCGGCGGCGCTGGTCGCGGCAGTTTATGTGATCTTCCTCGGCTTTTCATTCCACGGCCCGTCGCACTGGACCGGCAACCAGGCCGAGTTCGGCTTCTTCGTCGATCATTTCACTTTCCTCGCCGGCCTTTTCTTCGCCGCCGTGCATGGGCCGGGCAAGTTGCTCGCCGTCCGACAGGGTTGGCCGGGCCGGGCGTGAGGCGCCGCCACTTCACATCTGATCGTTATAGGGTTCCTTCATCTGCCCGACCATGCGCGCCAGCTTGGAGAAGGAAGGCATGTCCGCTTCCGGCTGGCATTGGTTGGCGAGCTCGAGCAGGCGGATCGGGAAGTTGATCGCATCGCGGTTCGACGCCGAAATCGCCTCGGACCGGTCCTCGCCTGTCTCGACGGCCTCGGCCTTGCGCAGCGCGATGTCGATCTCCTCGACCGTCAGCACCCCCTTGCGCACCAGAGTATGGTTGATTGCCGCGACGGCCATCAGCAGGCCCTCGAGTTGCAGATTGGCGACGTTCATGGCGCTTCCTCCCATTGACCTCGCTTGAAAACGCATGAGCGGCGTTTCCGATCCGGGACCGCCTTAGGCCTCCATCAGGCGCACGCCGTATTCGGCCCAGAGCTGCTTGATCTCGCAGGCGCCCAGCGGCGGGGTCGAGCGATCTCCATAGGAGATGGCCACGGCGCTCAGATCATATTGGCCGTCTGCCTCGGCGATGAAGCGGATGGCTTCGCCAAGCGGGCGCGAATGGAAGACCGGATCCGCCTGGCCTCGGCCAAGACTGCGAACGCCTGAAATACCTGCTGGCGCATGCCGCATCCGAAAGACCGATGCCATGGCGGATTTGTCCATGCCCGCTCTCCGCGATTCCCCTTGGGGAATGATTCCATAAGGTCCGGCTAATGACCAGCCCAACCGGGCACACCAACGACAACCGGGCACACCAACCCGCCGCTATGGAAAGGCCGGGCTCTGGGCCCGGCCTCCTTCAGCGGCCTGCGCTGCGGCGGCCGTGGGGGCGCGATTGCTCTATCGGGTCCAGGGGCGGGCCCAGTCGTGGTCTGTGTCCGAGTTGCGCGCCATCGCCATGCCGATCAGCAAGCCGACCAGGCCGCCAAGAACCATGGCGGTGGAAACGGTGCCGGGATTCTGCTGCACGGTTTCGGAAACGCTCTGGGCCTGGCTTCGCAACTGCCTTGCCGCGCGTGAGGCGCGATCGCTCGCGCCGCCGTAGAATTCAGAAGCTCGGTCGGCCGCGCCGCTGTAGAGGCCGGAGGCCCGGTCGGCCGCGCTCTGGTACCACCCTTGCGTCGCACTGGCGGCTTCCTCGGCCTGATCGGCAAGCGCGCGGTTGAGCCGGCTCACCTCGCGCTTCAATTCGGCGATCTGCTTCCTCATCGCCGCTTCCGAAGCGGCTGAAGATCTGGCGCTGGTGCGCGAAGCGCTGCCGCTGCGGGCAGCGCTGCTGCGGCTCGGATTGCTTCGCTCTGTGCCGCCGCCCTGGGACGTCGAGCTGCCGTTGCGCGCGGCTGCTGCGTTCGTGTCCTTACCCTGGTTGGTTTCATCGTCTGCCATGGGTCTCTCCTTGCTGAACTCTGCAACGGCTCACGCCCGACCTTGCAACGGCTCACGTCCGCCATGGTTCCCTTCCAAGCAAAGGGCCGTGGAGCGGAACTCCACGGCCCTCGCGCGACGAAACTGCCGCGTGTCGTTACTACTTGCCGCAATGATTATCGTTGACCGACGGCGATGCCGTGCCAGGCGACGTGTGAGTTACATCCGGCTGGGCGCCCTGCGGCGTCGCGGGGCAATTCCGATCGGCGTTCGAATTCATGCCGTCCGTGGTGATGCTGCCCGTCGTGCCTGTATCGGGCGCCATCTGATCGGGCGGCGGATTGGCAGGCGTGGTGGGGTCCACCGTGATGCTCTGGCCGCTGCCCGCCGTGTCGGCGGTACCGCCCGTTGAATTCTGAGCCATCGCAGCCGTAGCCAGACCGATGGTCAGAGCCGATGCCGCAAGAATCTTGATGAGCATGATCTTCTCCTTCTTGTGCGAGATCGTTTCTCTGTTCGGGAGTCTGTCGCGTCGCGACTAAGGGTGGAACCCCTCGGCCCGGAGGTGGTTCCGAGAAAAAATTTCTGGAACTTCCACAATTTATCGGTGCGCGAGCGAAAGTCGCTTTCCCGGCAAGGCTGCAGACAAGCAGCTAGGAAAATTTACCTAAGAGCCTTGTCAGGTGAGGGCAGCTCTGCTATGATTTTATCCATGGTGCTGATTTGCGCCAACGACCCGCCAGCCGGCGGGTTTTTTTGTGGCTCCTCACCTTGGGGGCTTCGCCAGCTGGCGAGGCGACGGGACAGCATCCTCCTGTGGCGTGCCAGCCATATCCCCCGCAAGAAGGGGATCGATGGTCCCCCTTGCGGGCGAGATGTCCGTCAGGACAGGCGGGGCGGGAACTCGACCTTTTAGTTGAATCCAATCTGCGGAAGCTCTGCATGCCACGCTATGCCACCATCATCACCGGCGACGACGACGCCGAAATCGTCAGCGCCATCGGCGAGTTCGCATCGTTCGGCGAGCCGCCCCGCACAAGCCGCGTAGAGGCAGTCGCGCCGGGTGTGCGCATCGGCATGGTGCGCGGCGGTCCGGTCGACGCGATCGCCGGCTTCGGCTTTCCGCGCCAGGGTCTCGATCCGTCGGCCATGAGAGCCGCCGCGGCGAAGCTGAAACGAACGGAGCCGTTTTCCGGACAGGTCGATCAGCCCTCCGCGCCGAAGGCCGCCCGCGCCAAGCCGCGCAAGAAGCCGGCGCGCAAGCCCGCCAGGGCGCGTGCGGTTCGTTCCGCCGGAACGCCGGCAGCCGCTGCAGCCGCCAATGGCTGACGGCGCAGGCAAGGCGCGGCGCGCCGGCGCCCGAACCGCTGGAGCGAAGGCTGAGCCGGCCGCCGCGCCGATCGCCGGGCGCTCGAAAAAGACGCTGGGCGACGATTTCGCCGCGGCGCTGCGCGCTGATTTCCGCGCCCATGGCGCCGGCGTCATCGCCGCGGTCAGGGCGGAAAAGCCCGACCAGTATCTGAAGGTCGTGCTGACGATGCTGCCCAAAGAGTTCTCGCAGGGTCTCGATGCGAACCAAAACAGTCTGGACCAATTGAGCGATGAGGAGATCCGCAGCCGCATCCGCGGCCTCGAAGCGAGGCTGCGGCCGTTCCTCGATGATAACGACCTATCTGGCGCTGCTCGAGGAGCTGGACCAACGCCGTCAACGTAACCTTCTTGCTGCCTACAGGCCGTACCAAAGGCAGGCCGAGTTCCACGCGGCGGGGGCGAAAAACCGCGAGCGCCTGTTCATGGCCGGTAACCAGCTCGGCAAGACCAGGGCAGGGGGCGCCGAATGGGCCATGCACCTCACCGGCCGCTATCCGGACTGGTGGATGGGCAAGGTGTTCGACACGCCCGTCCGGCTTTGGGCCGCCGGCGTCACCGGCGAGGGCACGCGCGACAATCCGCAGCGTGTGCTGGTCGGCCCGCCGCAGCGACAGGCGGAATGGGGCACCGGAATGATCCCGGCCGACGCCATTGCCGAGACGACGATGGGCCGCGGCGCGCCCGGAGCGCTGGACAGCGTCGTCGTGCGCTGGGGCGGTGGCGGTGATGTGCAGGCGGGCGAAAGCGTGCTCTCCTTCAAGTCCTACGAAAAAGGCCGCGAGAAATGGCAGGGCGAGACGCTGCACGGTGTCTGGTTCGACGAGGAGCCGCCGCTGGACATTTATTCCGAGGGTCTGACCCGCACCAATGCGACGGGCGGGATAACCATCGTGACTTTCACACCGCTGCTCGGGATGTCGGATGTGGTGCTGCGGTTTTTGTCGGCGGAGGCGGTTCAGGGCTTGGGTTCCTCGCCCCCGCAAGGCGGGGTGGCCGCGAAGCGGCCGGAGAGGGGGTCTTCGTAGGGCGACAAGCTTACGAGTAGCTTTCCGCTCTTGCATCGACAGCCGGCGCTGCCCCCGCTCCGTCGCAGCTTCCGCCGCGCCACCTCCCCCACGTTCGTGGGGCGAGGAATTGGAGCCAAAAAATACGGATGAAATCTGATCAGGGATATTTGCTGCCCGCAAGCTGCCTGGCGCGAGCCTTAGGGTCGGTCGCTTTCCGGGTTAGCGGTTGGCACCATATCCTTTCGTCACGAGTAATTGGATTGTACCAGACATTGCATACTTTGTTCGGTGTGTCCGGGATACAAACTTTGCGTTGGAACCCCCTGAACTCGTGCATCCCGCAGGTCTGCTTGCTCGTGTCATAGGGCACGTTCGACTGGCAGGCTGAGGCGCTCGCGGCAATGGCCACGACGATTGCAATGCGGATCATGTATCTCCCCCGTTTCATCAGGAACTTCGCATTGATGAACAGTATTATCAACGACAATAGTTGGTTGGGGCAGATAATTACGACGAGACTAATATGTCCCGACACGTGACCTTCATGACCATCGAAGATGCCGGGCACTATTCGCCCGAGCAGCGCGCGGAAATTATCGCCGCCTTTCGGACATCGTGTTCGAGGTGCTGGTGCGGCGCTTCAGGCCCGCACCAGAAGAATGAGCGGCGCGGAATGGGAGCCGTGCCGATCAGTCCCGAGCATTGGCGACACCGGCCGGCAAGAATTCTGCCAATCGCGATGAACCAATTCGCGTCGCCATGCGACGCATCGGTGCAAATGAACACCCGTGTATCCATGGAGATTTTCGATGCCTGCAATCCTTCGCAATGCACTTCTTGCCGCCCTGGCCGTATCCGCCCTGGGTGGATCCGCGATGGCCGGCCAGCAGATCTACGAATGCGACAACACGCCGACCAACAAGCTGTGGGCCGGCCGCTGCTGCGGGGTCGGCGACGCCAATTGCCTCGGTGGTGAAAGCCATGGCCATGACCGGGGGAATCCCGGCCGGGGCAACAATGGCGGAGGCGACAACGGCAGGGGCGATAAAGGGCCCAAGTGAAGCTGGCGCTCAGCCCGAGGCTCGCCGGTTTGCCCGACCGGCGAGCAATCGGCGCAGACTGAGGCACCGTGGTTCGGTTAGTTTCCCTGCCAGTCGCCCTTTTCCAGGCGCCTTTCCCGTCGCCTTTTTCAGGCGCCCTTTTCCAGGCGCCCTTTTCCAGGCGCTTGAGCCGCTGGAAGAAGCGGGCCACAATCCCCACTTATGGAGAAATCCAAGGAGGTTTGACATGGCTTCTTCCGAACGCGCGGTCCTTGCCGGCGGCTGCTTCTGGGGCATGCAGGATCTGATCCGCCGCTTGCCCGGCGTGATCTCCACCCGTGTCGGCTACAGCGGCGGCGACGTGCCGAACGCAACCTACCGCAATCACGGCACCCATGCCGAGGCGATCGAGATCGTCTTCGATCCGACCAAGACCAGTTTCCGCACGCTGCTCGAGTTCTTCTTCCAGATCCACGATCCGACGACCCGGAACCGTCAGGGCAACGATGTCGGCATGAGCTACCGCTCGGCGATCTTCTATACCAGCGACGAGCAGAAGCGGGTGGCCGAAGACACCATCGCCGATGTCGACGCCTCGGGTCTCTGGCCGGGCAAGGTCGTCACCGAGCTCGCTCCGGCCGGTGCCTTCTGGCAGGCCGAACCCGAACATCAGGATTATCTGGAGCGCTATCCCAACGGCTACACCTGCCATTTCGTCCGGCCGGGCTGGAAGCTTCCCGTCCGCGAAAAGGCCGCCGCATCATAAAAATAGGGCTGCGCAGCCCTTCATTCAGGATCCCGCCCGCCGTGCCGAAAGGCATGGCGGGCTTTCTTGCGTTTCGGGCGCAAGCCCGCACCTCGCCGGCATGCTCCGGCTGGAACAGTGGCCTTAGCCCTTGGCCCGGCGGTTCTCGTTTTCATGGCCGATCCAATGGGCTCGGATGCGGTCGCTGGCTTCAAGGTAAGCCATGTCGATGAGATAGGTCAGAAGCTTTTCGCCGTCGGCCTCAGCCTTCTGGCGAAGCTCGCGCAAGATCCCCTGCGCAAACTGCAGGTTTTCCATTTTGCTCGGCTGGTCCATCGGTGCCCCCAATGTCTGCGTGGAAGTTTGGCTGACTATACTTGTACGAATGTTGTCGGCTCGCTCGCGGCCAGGCTGCGCCCGGTTGCACCTGCGCTCGATCAATGAAGCTGTTGCACATCGCGCGAAAATGTCGATATTTTACGCCCCCAATCGGATGGCGAATATGCATGAAGACGAGGGCAGCACTCCCGACAAGCTGCAAGCCATGCTTGACGTGATTGCCAGGAGCGAGCCCGCGCGCGGGAGCGGACAGGCCGATCTCGGCAGGCTGCAGGCCGATGCCGCCAAGGCCGCCAACGTGCTGATCGAATTCTACGGCGACGCTGCCCTCGAGCGAGCCAAGCTTATCGAGCGCCGCTCGCCCCACTCGCATTTCGCGCGCATGGTGACGGCCGAGATCGGCAGGCGCGGCAGGCTTCCGCCCAGAAGCTAGCCCGGAACCCGGCCGAGAAACCGACAAAGATCGCCTCAGGACGATTTGCGCCTCCTCGATCTCTCGCCAAGTCTTTGCAGGATCTCTTCCTCGATGTTGTCCAGCAGGTAGGAAAGCATGTCGTCCTCGATCGACTGCGCGATTTCCCTGGCCTGCTGGACATGGTCGTGGATTTCGCGCAGCGAGTGATCCTCGCCCGCGGCATCCTGCGTCAGGTCGATGAACCAGCCGGGATAGAGCGCTGCCTCGCCCATGTCATCGACATAGCACTGGCCGACGGCAAGGATTTTGCGCAGCCCCATCTTTTCCGAGCGGACCTTGTAGACCTCGCGGAAACCTGACCTGCGCTCGATCGCCTTGCGGATCGCCAGCCGAACCCGCGGCCGATCGTCCCGCTCTATGCTTTGCATGCACCGCTCCAGCGGCGCGCCGTGCGAGAACTCCTCGAGCGTCAGGTCGAAATAAGCGGACAGATTCGCGTCCCCATAGATGCGGTCGCGCTTGATGTCCCAGGTCCAAAACCCGTCGATCGGTGGATACCGCATATGCAGGTTGCGGCTGCGTTGAGGCGCCAGTGTCATGAAAACCGCCCCGTTCGGTTTCAGGATTCGCCAGTACTATGTCTTAAAATCAAAAAGAAACAAAGGTGAGTTTTTGTACAAGGCAGGAAAATGATTGGGCCTGCCGCTTGCTTGCATAGCTACGCCGCATAGTTGGCATCATCCAGGAAATACGTTTCGTGAAAAATTTTCTCTGGCCGAAACAATTTTCATTTCCGTGTCGCAAATGAAGCCGGTGCTTCACGCGAGAAGGAAGCTTTCGAACTTAAACAGCATCAAAAGTTGTATTCGCCCGGACGCAACGCCTGGGCTGGACATACTGTCCATCTTGTAAGGCCGGCGCGGCAATGCTGGTGTTGCCTGAGCCGCGCCGGCCGAAGCGGCCTCCAAAAGGTTTTCGCCGCGCCGGGGATGCTAGCGGCCGCTGCCGCGCCGGCAAACCGACCGTTGGTTGAAAATGCCCGACTTCCAGAAGAAGACAAGGCCCTCGCGGTCAGCGTCCGGTCGTTTACGGGCATAGGCGCCGGCTCGCTGGACCGATGCGTCCTTGCTCTGCGACTTAAGCCTTACTGACATTCAGCATTTAGGCTGATTTGCGATACGGCTCGCGCACGGTCTCCGGCTCGGCATCATCGGCCGCCGACTCAGCGACGGTCCTGTCATGCTCGAATTGGCTCGCCTCGGGCAGAGGATGCAACCACTGCTCGCGCCGACCGATCCACAATTCGTAGCTGGGCTCAAGCCCTTCGGTCGGTACGACATCCAGGCTGCCGATCATCACCTCGGCCTCGTCCTCGCGAACCGACGGCAAGCGGCTGCCGCAGGTTGGACAGAAGCTTCGCCCGCCATAAGTGCTGGTGATACCCGCGCTTTCGAATGCCTGGCGCGGCCATATGGCAAAGGCCTGATACGCCGATCCGCTGGTCTTGCGGCAGTCCTTGCAATGGCAAAGTCCCACCCTCAGCGGCTCGCCGGTCACCCGGAACTGGACACCGCCGCACAGGCAGCTGCCGCTACGCATGACATCGTCGAACATGGCCGTTCCTCCTGCAGCCGGGACATTGGTGTCACCATCCGGTACAATTCGCATGCTGCCTCAACTGTTCCACAGCGCGGTCGGAACGTCGCTCAACCGGGAAAGTCGAAGACCGGTTCCTCGCAGCGGTAGACGCGGCATGGACCGTCACGGGTCGGAACCGCGACCGACATCGGGACTTCCGGCCAGTCGCACTCATTGCCGAATTGGCGCACGAAACGATCATAAGTGTTGGGCCCGGTGGTCAGCACCGCGGCATGCCGGCGCTGGATCAGCGCCTGCGTCTCGCCACAAGTCATGGCGCGTGTGTCGGGCCGCGCATCGGCGGCGCCCGCAGTCCATAATATCGTGCCGGCTACAAGGGCGGTCGTCAGGTTTTTCATGGAGGCGCCAGCTTTCAGTGATCGCTTTTGCGGTACGAATATGGCTCGCCGCCGGAACACCGCAAGGCTTTTGAACAGCAAAACGACGCCGATGAGGATGTCTGCGCAACCGGCCTTGTCGCGGTCGGACGGACGACGAAGCGACCGTCAGCGCGACGTCGGTAAGAACCCGGTCAGGCATTCTGGCCTCCCGATCCGCCGCATTCCAGGCAGATCACACTGTGTCCCGGACAGCTCAGCCGGTGCGTTCCTTCCGGGCAGCAATGGCCGTTGGAGGCGACCCAGCGGTCGCAAATGAAAATTTTCCTGGCGCCATGGCAGCGCCGGCATTCCGCCGAGGGCATCAGATTCTCGTTTGGCGAGACGCGATGCTCCGCTTCAACGACCGCGTTCATCCATTTAGTCCCCAACGACTGGATTGTCGGTCCTGTTTTTCTCAAGACATTACATTAGCCATCCGAGATATAAAAGCCCCGGGCGGATGACGAAAGTTTCATCCCTCGACCCTTTCCCTTTGCGCTGCCGTTGCTAAAGCTCGTCCGGCAAAGGGCGCCCGAGCAGATTCCGTCGGGCGCGGGCAGGCAACGGGATTTCCTGCAATGACATGGACCGGTGCGGGAGCGCTTTTCATCCTGGTAGCCACTTATGCCGGCGTTGCCGTCGGCCGTATTCCGGGCTTCAGGCTGGATCGCGCCGGCATCGCGCTGCTCGGTGGCGCCGCCATGATCGCGATCGGCGCGATCGGCATGGAGGATGCCTACCGCGCCATCAATTTCGACACGATCACGCTTTTGCTCGGCATGATGATCGTGGTCGCGCATCTGAAAGTGTCGGGCGCGTTCCGGGCGCTCGGCGGCTTCGCTATTGAGCATGCGCACGCGCCCTTCATGCTGCTCGTCATGGTGACGCTTCTGACCGGAGTGCTTTCGGCCTTTCTGGTCAATGACGCGATCTGCCTGGTGATGGCGCCGATCGTCGTCCACGTCACCCGCGTCATCCGGCGCAACCCGGTTCCCTACCTGATCGCCACCTGCACGGCCTCCAACTGCGGCAGCGTCGCCACCATCACCGGCAACCCGCAGAACATGGTCATCGGCGCGCTCTCGGGCATTTCCTATCCGGCCTTCACGGCGGCGCTCGCGCCGGTGGCGCTGTTCGGCCTTGTCGCCGTCATCGTCATTGTCCGCATCGTCTACCGCGGCGAATTCTCTCGCCCCGCCGAGCTCAGCCCCGAGGTCTATCGCGGCCGCATGCTGCCGGGACAGGTGCTGAAGGCGACCATCGTCTGCGTGGTGCTGGCGTTCGCCTTCTTCGCTGGCGTGCCCGTCGCCAAGGCGGCGCTCATTGCCGGCGCTTTCCTGCTCGTCACCCGCGCGATCAAGCCGCACCGCATCTACCGCGAGATCGACGGCCCGCTGCTCTTCATGTTCGCCGGACTGTTCGTGGTCGTGGCGGGCGCGGAGCGCACGCTGCTCACCCCCGACATGATCGCCGCGGCGAAGAATATGGGTCTCGACGATGTTTGGCGGCTCTCCGGCTTCACCGCGGTGCTTTCCAACGTCATGAGCAATGTGCCGGCGGTGCTGGCGTTGAGGCCGTTCATCCCGGGCCTCGAAAACCCCCACCGCGCGTGGCTGGTCGTGGCGATGAGCTCGACGCTCGCCGGCAATTTCACGCTGCTCGGCTCGGTCGCCAACCTCATCGTGGCTGAGCAGGCAAGAGCGGCGGGCAAGGAGCTGTCTTTCGCAGCTTTCTTCAAGGTCGGTTTGCCGCTGACGCTGTTGACGCTGGTCTTCGGCACGGCGTGGCTGGCGCTCACTTCGTAGCCGTTGGACGCCTTTACGTTGGGTGCGATCGCGTCGGCGTAGGCGATTAAGCCGGAAAACGCCAAGCAGCTGGCGGGGAGAATAGGGCAAGGTTCTGCTGTGAGTGCGACAATGCCCCATGGAGCCTTGTTTTTGTTTTCAGGCCCGGTTAAGCCGCCGCGCAACCAACCGAAGGACGACATAAAGTGAGCGAACCGACCGTGGCCGAAGCGACCGAAAGCATCTATGCCTCGATCCGCGCGGACAACGCCGACATCGATGCGCATATCGCGACGCTCAAGGCGGCGATGGCGCGGGAAGGGCTGAAACAGGCGGTGTTCGAGCCGGCCAAGCTGGCGCACAACAACCGCGCGGGCCGCAAGCTGATGCAGGCCTATTTCCGCCAGCGCGGCGTGACCGTGACGTTTTCGAGCTAGGGGCCGCGCGCCGACCGGGCGCCGCTGTTGCGACGAGGCTCCGCAAGAGGCCTTTTTGGGGCGTCGCGGCACCGCGCGGCTGCCTAAGGGCAATCGCATATGGCGCGCCCGATGTGATTGGCTGCCGAGTTGGCTTCGCTCATGTCGGGTACGCGGCCGACCCTTGCCTGTTCAGGTCAATCGCACGCCGCCACGGTCTTCAGCGTCTGGGCGCGCGCAGGTCCGGGCAAATTCCCGATCCTTCGAACGGCGGCGTAGAACCTTGGATAGTCGCCGGAGCACAAGTCGAACAGGCGAAGAAACGCCGGAACCTGTTCGCCATAGACGGCAGTCGCGGCGAGCTTTGCGTTGTTGATCGGGCTATCGAACCAGGCGTCATAGCCCCGGTATCCGGCCCAGCGCGTATCGCGCATGCGCCGGTAGCGCATCCGCAGCCTGTCGATCGTGGCTGCTTTGGCGGCGGCCATCTGCTGTGGGCCACGCGGACTTCCATAGACTTGGCGCAACTCGTCCCGGGTTTTCGCTATCAGTCCGAGAAAATCGGCGTTGCGCTTGCGATTGGCTTCGTAGCGGCGCAATCCCGCGCGATTGCCTGTGGCGCGGAGCCATTTCCTGACGCCGGTGGTTTCGACCGAGACCGCGAAAGCCTCGTTGAACGCGGAGTCGCCGTTCACATAGATTTTCTGATGCGCCAGCTCATGGAAGATCAGGCTTGCGAGATAGGTGTCGTCCTGGCGCAGCATGGTGCTGAGCAGCGGATCGCTGAACCATCCGAGCGTGGAATATGCGGTGACGCCCGAGACGTAGACGTCCAGCCCCTGCCGCTGCAGTTCGGCAGCGCTCTCTGCCGCCGATTTCCGGGAAAAGTAACCCCGGTACGGAACGCAGCCGAAGACCGGAAAGCACCATGTTACGGGCGTGAGCGAGAATTGCGGCGCGGCAAAAACCGCCAAGGTCACAGCGTCCCGGCCGATGTCGACATAGCTGCGGTAGCTGCTGTTTTCGGGCAGCGCCAGTTCATCCGTGGCAAAGCGGCGTATGGCGCTCGCCGACGTCAGCTTGACGCGCAATGCCTCCGGCGTTGCGGGGTCGCGGATCAGCTTGCCGACATTCTTGCGCGCCGCCATGATCTCAACATGGCCCTCCAGCGACTGCGCGTAATAGGAAATGCTGGTGCACCCGGCCACGCCGGCCGCCAGGACCGCCGCGGCAAGCAATCGAAAAACGCGCCTCACAGCCTGCCCACCGCCTGTTCATCTCCCCGTGAAGCAAGTGTCCCCATTTGACCGCGAGTCTCAAACAGGCCCGCCGATCTTCGTCAAGACCTGGTGGGACGTCACGGGTCGGACTTTGGCAGGATCGGCAACGCCTCAGAGCTGACATCGGTGCTGACCAGGTCCATGCCGCTCACGAGATGCAACGCATCAATCGTCGGCGGCATTCAAGCTTGGAGCACGATGCAGGTATCGAGTCCTGATGCGAAGATGCCAGCCCTTGGCCTCGCCACGACGACAGATAGGGCGTATATTTGAAGACCGCTGGCTCGGACCTGACACGCCGGCGAATTGAGAGCGGGAGACGTCGCTTCAACTAGGGCGCACTTCCAACTCGGGGGGTGTTCCACGCGCTCTCATCATTGCCCGCCGCGTCCGGCTTCTGCGCGCGATCGCGGTCGCTATTCGCATTTACTCACTGAAGGAGAACTGAGCTTTTCACTGGAGGAGAAGTGATCATGCATTACCTTCCCAGACGTGAATTCATGGTTCGAGGAGGGGCAACCCTCGTGGCGCTGGCGTCCTTTCAATCGCGGATTGCCTATGCTTTTCCAACCCGGGCCGGCGAGGAAGTCATCAAATGGCTCGATCAGTTGCCGCCAAACCCGGTTCCGCAAGTCATCAAAAATCAGTTGGTGTGGGAGGATCTCGATTCCTGGGTGACGCCCAACGACAAGTTCTTCTCAATCGCGCATTTCGACCGGCCGGTCATCGACGAAAGCACGTGGAAGCTCGAAATTGGCGGCTCCGTCAAAAAGCCGACAGACCTGACGCTCGCCGACATCAAGGCTCGAACGCGCCAGGAAGTCACGTTCACGGTCGAATGTTCGGGCAATACTGGCCTCCCGTTCTTCAATGGCGGGATTGGCAATGCTCGCTGGGCGGGCACGCCGCTCGCCACGATCCTTATGGAGGTCGGCGTCCTCGACAGTGGCATCGAGGTTGTCTTCTGGGGCACCGATAAAGGTGAAATCAAGCGAGCCGACGACGTCAAGTTCACGCAGAACTTTGCGCGCAGCATGTCGCTCGCCGACGCCTTGGACCCCAAAAATATCCTCTGCTACGAGATGAACGGCACTGCCTTGCCTGCCGATAACGGGTTCCCGCTGCGGCTGATAGCGCCGGGCTGGTACGGGATCGCGAACGTCAAGTGGCTCAAGCGTATCGAAGTCAGGGACCAACGCTTCGTGAACCAGTTCATGGGACGCGATTATGTCACGCTGCGCGAGGAGGAGCACAACGGCGAGACGGTATGGATGGAAACCTCTGTCGGGCGGGCGCGTCTGAAGTCTGCGCCGGCCCGGGTCACTCATATCGGCAATGATTACAGGATCGTCGGAGCGGCCTGGGGCGCGCCGATCGAGCGGGTCGAGGTGAAAATCGATGACGGCCCATGGATGCCGGCGACCATCGATGAAACCGAAAAGGCGGACTTCGCTTGGAAGATATGGTCCGTCGACTGGCCCAAGCCCTCCGCCGGGGAGCACACAGTCACCTCGCGCGCCGTTAGTACCGGAGGGCAGGTCCAACCCGCAATGGACGATCCCGTCATCGCCAAGAAGCACACTTACTGGGAAAGCAACGGTCAGGTGACGCGACGCATCGCCATTCACTGATCGGCGGAAGCCTATCAAACCTCTCACATCGATGTGACCCCATGCTTTTGGCATGGGGTCATGACGTCGATCGGGCCGGCTGTGACGGTGGCGACCCACGCGGGAGAACGCCTCTGCCGGCGGGTTGAGCCGCCTTATGGCATCATCCTGGCCTGATGGGCGCTCATCGGAGCCATGTTCAGGTTGAGATGGGCCATGATCCAGACCGAGCCGATCACGACCAGCGCGACGATCAGCACGCCGAAGGCGAGCGCGAGCACGTTGTTGGTGTTGTCGGGCCCGGTGGTCAGGTGCAGGAAGAAGACCAGATGCACGCCCATCTGCGCGATCGCCAGGACCACCAGGGCCGAGATCACCGCCGGCTGGTAGATCAGGCCGGTCTGCGCCGCGAGGAAAGAGGCGACGGTCAGCAGGATCGCCAGGCCGAAGCCGAGCAGGTACCCCGACAGCCCTCCCGCCAGCTCGTGCTCGGTTATGCGCTCCTCGCCCGGCGCCGAATCGCGGCGGTCGAGTTCCTCGTCGGTCCGGCTGTCGATGTCGCTCATGGCGACGCTCCCAAGAGATAGACCAGGGTGAAGATGGCGACCCAGATAATGTCGAGCGCGTGCCAGAACAGGCCAAAGCAGTGGAGCCGGCGCAGTATCTCCGGCCGGAAGCCCTTCACCCAGAGCTGCGCCATCATGGTCCCGAGCCAGAGCAGGCCGAGCCCGACATGGGTGCCGTGGCAGCCGACAAGGGCGAAGAAGGCTGACAGGAAGGCGCTGCGCGAAGGGCCTGCCTGCTCGCTCGCCATCACCGCGAATTCCTGCACCTCGAGGAACAGGAAGGCGGCACCGAGCAGGCCGGTGACCAGAAGCCAGAACTGGGTGGCGGCCATCGATCGGCGCTGCGTCGCGAGCGTCGCCAGCCCCCCTGTGAAGCTCGATGTGAGCAGAAGCCCCGTTTGCGCCGCAACGCGCGGCAGCTCGAACAGCTCCTTACCGGATGGCCCGCCGGCGGTCGCCGTCGACAGGACCGCATAAGCGGCGAAGAAAGCCGAGAACATGATGATGTCGGACAGGAGGAAGATCCAGAAGCCGTAGGCCACCGTGACGAACTTCGAGGCCGGGCCGCCCTGGCCGTGACCGGTCGCCGAGAGCAGGCCATGGCCGTGTCCCCCATGGCCGTGTCCCCAATGGCCATGCCCGCCGGACCGTCCAACCCGGTAGGGATCGCGCGCCGCGCTGCCGGCCGCTATGTCGCTCATGCGCGCTCCCGTCTGCGCAGCCAGGCAAGCTGTGCGGCCCTGCCGTCGCGGTCTATGCGCTCGACTTCCTCCGCGGAGACTTCGTAGTCGCCGTGCTCTCGCCAGGCGAAGACGACGAAAGTGATATAGGCGCCGATGAAGCCTACGATCGCCAGCCACCAGATGTGCCAGATCAGGGCGAAGCCGATCAGCGTGCTGAAGAAGGCGGTGACGAAGCCGGTCGGGCTGTTGCGCGGCATTTCGATCGGCTCATAGCTTTCGTCCTCGCCGGGCCTTTGCTCCTCCATCGCCCGCTGCTTGATGGTCCAGTAGGGTTCCTCGTTCTCGACATGCGGCAGCCGCGCGTAGTTGAAGAAGGGCGGCGGGGAGGATGTCGACCATTCCAGCGAGCGGCCGTCCCAAGGGTCGCCCGTCTCGTCGCGCAATTCGTCGCGATGCCTGATCGAGACGACGAGCTGCGCGACCTGGCAAGCGGCGCCGACGATCATCACCGCAACGCCGAAGGCCGCCACGATCAGCCACGGCGTCCACAGGTCCATGTCGATATGCTGGAGACGGCGGGTCATGCCGAGCAGGCCGACGATATAGAGCGGCACGAAGACCAGCACGTAGCCGGCAAGGGTGAACCAGAACGCGGCCTTGCCCCAGCCCTCATGCAGCCGGAAGCCGAAGGCTTTCGGGAACCAGTAGGTGAAGCCGGCGAAGGCGGCGAACAACACGCCCGAAATGATCACATTGTGGAAATGCGCCACCAGGAAGAGCGAATTGTGCAGCATGAAGTCGGCCGGCGGAACGGCGAGCAGCACGCCGGTCATGCCGCCGATGATGAAGGTGGTGACGAAGCCCAGCGCCCACAGCATCGGCGTGTCGAAGCGCACGCGCCCGCCATACATGGTGAAGAGCCAGTTGTAGATCTTGACCCCGGTGCCGACCGCGATGACCGAGGTGGCTATGCCGAAGGCGGCATTGACGTCGGCCCCGGCGCCCATGGTGAAGAAGTGGTGCAGCCAGACCATGAAGGAGACGATGCAGATGAACAGCGTCGCCGCGACCATCGACCGGTAGCCGAACAGCGGCTTCGATGAGAAGGTCGAGAAGATCTCGGAATAGATGCCGAAGGCGGGCAGCACCAGGATGTAGACCTCCGGATGGCCCCACGCCCAGATCAGGTTCATGAACATCATCTGGTTGCCGCCGGCTTCGTTGGTGAAGAAATGGAAGCCGAGGTAGCGGTCGAGCGTCAGCATGGCGAGCGTGGCGGTGAGGATCGGGAAGGCCGCGACGATCAGCAGGTTGGAGGCGAGCGATGTCCAGCAGAACATCGGCATGCGCAGATAGCCCATGCCCGGCGCGCGCATCTTGAGGATGGTGGTCGCCAGGTTGACGCCGGTGAGCAGCGTGCCGACGCCGGAGATCTGGATCGACCAGAGATAATAGTCGACGCCGACGCCCGGCGAGTAGGTCGTCTCCGACAGCGGCGCATAGGGCAGCCAGCCGGTGCGGGCGAACTCGCCGACGACGAGCGAGATGTTGACCAGGAGCGCGCCGGTCGCCGTCAGCCAGAAACTCACCGAATTCAGCGTCGGAAAGGCGACGTCGCGGATGCCGAGCTGCAGCGGCACGACGAAGTTCATCAGCCCGATGACGAAGGGCATCGCGGCGAAGAAGATCATGATCGTGCCGTGGGCCGAAAAGACCTGGTCGTAATGCTCGGGCGGCAGGTAGCCTGGCCCGTGGATGGCGAGCACCTGCTGCGTGCGCATCATCACCGCATCGACGAAGCCGCGCAGCAGCATCAGCGCCGCCAGAACGATATACATGACGCCGATGCGCTTGTGGTCGACCGAAGTTATCCATTCGTCCCAGAGATAGGGCCAGTATCCTTTCACCGTGACCCAGATCAGCACCGCGGCGGCCGCCAGGAAGACGACGAGCGCGGCGCCCAGCGGGATGGGCTGATCGAAGGGAATGGCAGACCAGTCGAGCTTGCCGAGCATCGTCATCCTCCCGCTTTCGGCTGCGGCTGTTGGGCAGGCGCCGGCGTCCCGGCCTTGGGCTGGGCCTTGGGGCTTACCTGCGGCTCGCCGGCGGCGGTTTCGGCGGGACCCGGACCGGGCGGCAGCGTCTGGCGCACGATCGCGTCGAACAGGCCGTCCTGCACGACGCCGAACGAGGCCGGCGGCACGTTGATGCTCTGCCTGGCAAGCTCGCCATAGGCGCGGGCGTTGAGCACGCCGCCGGCGCCATGCAGCGAAGAGGCCCAGCGCGCAAACTCGTCGGGCGGGACCGCGCGCACGCGGAAATTCATGTCGGAGAAGCCATCGCCGCTGAAATGCGCCGACAGGCCGAGATAGTCGCCCTCGCGGTCGGCCTGCAGGTTGAGCTCGGTCTGCATGCCGTTCATGACATAGATCATGCTGCCGAGCTGCGGCACAAAGAAGGTGTTCATCACGCTGGCCGAGGTCAGCTTGAAACGAACGGGAACGCCGGCCGGGATGACCAGCTGGTTGACCGTTCCGACGCCCTGGTCGGGGTAGAGGAACAGCCATTTCCAGTCGAGCGCCACCACCTGGATGTCGAGCGGCGGCTGGCTGGAGGCGATCGGCCGGCGCGGGTCGAGATGGTAGGATCCGTAATAGATCAGCCCGCCGAGGAAGAGGATGGTGAGCGTCGGGATCGACCAGACGATCAGCTCGATGCGGCCCGAATAGGTGAATTCCGGCTCGTAGCGCGCGTTGCGGTTGGAGGCACGGAACATCCAGGCAAACAAAAGCAGCGCCACCAGCGTCGGAATGACGATGACCAGCATGACCGCCAGCGAGTTGAGCAGGATCGTGCGGTTGCCCGCGCCGATCGGGCCCTGCGGGTCGAGCACCCCGCCCGCGCAGCCGGAGAGCGTTGCGATCAGGCCTATCCAGAGCGGCGAGCGGCCTCGCCTCGGTCTAGGGAAGGAAAGCACTGGAACGGATCATGCTTGGCGCGAACGGATCGGCGGGACGTCTTGACTGTGGGCGGCGCGTCGTCGGCGCCGCTGGGCCGCGGCACGGCCGGAAACAGACTTCGCGGCCAGTCCGGCTGGGCCGTGATCCTTCAAAAGCTCGCGCCTGCGAGGGTCGCGTTCTGCGGCAGCTTTCATCTGAAGTCTCCCCGTGTGCAGAGGCACTTCCGCCATATACCGTACGACTGCTGAACACGGCTGCCAACCCAAGCAGTTGCCGCCTGTTCCGCAAAGGCGGTGTTTTGCCCGATGGCTGGACGGGCCGCGGAAGACATAGGGCGCGGCTCCAGCCTGACCAGACGCCGTCTCGGCATGCTCGCGCTCGCCGATCGCCCGCCAGGATGGTGACAAGGCGTGCGGCGCGTGCATTGTACTGCGCAGGGAATTGCAGCCGACCTGCGGAGGAAGCCTTGTCCGAGATTGCAACCATCCTTTCCATCCTTGGCGTTTTCCTGCTGGGGGCGATGAGCCCGGGGCCGAGCTTCGTCGTCGTCTCGCGCATCGCGGTGGCCGGCGAGCGTACGGATGGCCTGGCGGCGGCGATCGGCATGGGCATCGGCGGCTTCATCTTCGCCATCATCGCGGTCGCGGGCCTGACCGCGCTGCTCGTCCAGATCGCTTGGCTGGACATTTTCCTGCGCATTGCCGGCGGCGCCTATCTGTTGTGGATCGGCATCAAGATCTGGCGCGGCGCCAATCAGCCGATCGAGATCGCGAACGATGCCTCGGCGCGCGCCGGCTCGTTCTGGCGGGCGCTGCGTCGCGCGCTTCTGGTCCAGCTCGCCAATCCGAAGACGGCGATCTTCTACGCCTCGATGTTCGCGGCCATGCTGCCGGCCTCGCCGCCGCTCTGGATGCTCTTGGTCCTGCCGCCGCTGCTCTTCCTCAACGAATTCGTCTGGTACGCGGTCGTCGCCTTCGCCTTTTCCTCCAGCCGGCCGCGCGCGGCCTATCTCGGCACCAAGCACTGGATCGACCGCGCCGCCGGCGCCGTGGTCGGCGCGCTCGGGATCAAGCTGATGTGGGAAGGCATGGCCGCCGCGCGGCGGGGTTTTGCCGGGTGAGGTGAGGTCGAGGCCCGAGCGGGCAGGCAACATCTCTCGCCGAGATCGTGAAACCTTCTGATTTTTGAGCCGTTGTCGGCTGATGTCTGAAGCAAAGCTCAAGCCAAGATCGGCCGACGGCGCCCAGCCGCGCGGTGCCGGGAAGTCGCGCCCCGCAAAGACGGGCGCAGCGAAGGCACCCCCGGGCAAGACGCGGCCGGAAAAGTCGCCGCCGGAAAGCTTGCATCCGGAAAGACCCCGCGAAGAGAAGTCGCAACCGAAGCAATCGCCCGAGCACGAGGAGCCGGCCGAAGCGACGCCGGAGGCCGTCGGCGAACCGGCGCCGCCGCCGCCGGAATCCGTCGAGCCCGGTCCGAAGCTGACGCCCGAGGAGGCCGAGCAGGCGCGCAGGAAGTACCTGTTTAGGCGGTTCTGGATCAGCGGGCGCGGCTACTGGGGCCGGAATGGCGACAAGCTCGCATGGCCGTTTACGATTGGGCTGCTGGTGCTGATCTGCGTCAATGTCGGCTTCCAGTATGGCATCAATGTCTGGAACCGCGCCTTCTTCGACGCCATCGAGCAGCGCAATGTCCACACCGTCTATATGCTGAGCGCCGTCTTCGTGCCGCTGGTTGCCGGAAGCGCCAGCCTCGTCGTCGTTCAGGTCTACCTGCGTATGACGATCCAGCGCCGCTGGCGCTCCTGGCTCACCACATCTGTCATCGCGCGCTGGCTGGCCAGCGGCCGCTACTATCAGCTCAACCTCGTCGCCGGCGACCACTCGAACCCCGAAGCCCGTCTCACCGAAGATCTGCGCATCGCCACCGAGTCCCCCGTCGATTTCATCTCCGGCGTTCTCAACGCCTTCCTGGCGGCCTCGACCTTCATCGTCGTGCTGTGGACCATCGGCGGCGCGCTCACCTTGCCGCTCGGCCGCGAGAGCATCACCATCCCCGGCTTCCTCGTCGTCACCGCGGTCATCTACGCCGCCATCACCTCGACCTCGATGGTGGTCATCGGCCGCCATTTCGTGCAGCTTTCGGAGCGCAAGAACCAGGCGGAAGCCGAATTCCGCTACACGCTGACACGCGTGCGCGAAAACGGCGAGAGCATCGCGCTGCTCGGCGGAGAGGCGGAGGAGCGCAGCGGAATCGACAGGAATTTCGGCCATGTGCTGAGGCAATGGGCGCTGCTGACCGGACAGCACATGCGCACCGCGATTGTCTCGCAAGGGTCGATGCTGTTCGCGCCGGTGGTGCCGGTGCTGCTCTGCGCGCCGAAATTCCTCGAAGGCTCGATGTCGCTCGGCCAGGTCATGCAGGCGGCCTCCGCCTTTGCCATCGTGCAAGGCGCGTTCGGCTGGCTGGTCGACAATTATCCGCGCCTGGCCGATTGGAACGCCTCGGCGCGCCGCGTCGCTTCGCTGATGATGTCGCTCGACGGGCTGGAGCGCGCCGAAGAGAGCGAGTCCTTTGGGCGCATCCGGCGCGGCGAGACGCAAAACGGCGCCATGCTCAGCCTGGACGATCTCTCCGTCACCCTCAACGACGGCACCGGCGTGGTCAAGGAGACGAAGGTCGAGATCAACCCGGGCGAGCGGGTGCTGGTCGCCGGCGAATCCGGCACCGGCAAGTCGACGCTGGTGCGGGCTGTCGCGGGCCTGTGGCCCTGGGGCGGCGGCAGCGTCAATTTCCATGCCGGCAAGCGGCTGTTCATGTTGCCGCAACGCCCCTACATCCCGACCGGCACGCTGCGGCGCGCGGTCGCCTATCCGGCCGCCGCCGACAACTGGACGGTGGAGGAGATCGACGCCGCCCTCGACAAGGTTGGCCTCGGTTACCTGCGGGACAGGATCGAGGAAGAGGCGCCGTGGGACCAGACACTCTCCGGCGGCGAAAAGCAGCGCCTCGCCTTCGCGCGCCTCCTGCTGCACGAGCCAGACATCGTCGTGCTGGACGAGGCGACCTCGGCGCTCGACGAGAAGAGCCAGGACAAGATGATGCAGACGGTGATCCAGGCATTGCCGAAGGTCACGGTCATCAGCGTCGCCCACCGCGCCGAGCTGGAAGCCTTCCACAGTCGCAAGATCACGCTGGAGCGGCGCGAGGGCGGCGCGAAGCTGGTCAGCGATGTGGAGCTGGCGCCGCGCAAGGGCAAGCGCAACGTGTTCGCGCGGGCGCTGTGGGGGAGCGGGGCGAGAGG
>NZ_LYTP01000016.1:0-33581 GCF_001672435.1 Mesorhizobium sp. AA23 | reverse complement strand
CCGCTGCTCGATATGTCGGCGGCCGCATCGGTCTCGGTCAGGTTCCTCACATCGGCCGACAGCACCGCGGCATCGTTGGTGCCGTCGATGTTGATGGTCACCGAGGTGTGGGTGCCGTCGGCGCTGACCACGTCGAAGGTGTCGGTGTAGGTGGTGCCGGCGGCGAACTCGTTGTGCGCCGAGGAGGCCGTGTAGGTCCAGGCGCCGGCGGCATCGATGGCGAAGGTGCCGTAGGTCCCGACCGTGCCGGCCTGGGCGACGAAGGTCGCCGGGCTGTCGACATCCGAGATCGTCAGCTGACCGCTGCTCGATATGTCGGCGGCCGCATCGGTCTCGGTCAGGTTCCTCACATCGGCCGACAGCACCGCGGCATCGTTGGTGCCGTCGATGTTGATGGTCACCGAGGTGTGGGTGCCGTCGGCGCTGACCACGTCGAAGGTGTCGGTGTAGGTGGTGCCGGCGGCGAATTCGTTGTGCGCCGAGGAGGCCGTGTAGGTCCAGGCGCCGGCGGCATCGATGGCGAAGGTGCCGTAGGTCCCGACCGTGCCGGCCTGGGCGACGAAGGTCGCCGGGCTGTCGACATCCGAGATCGTCAGCTGACCGCTGCTCGATATGTCGGCGGCCGCATCGGTCTCGGTCAGGTTCCTCACATCGGCCGACAGCACCGCGGCATCGTTGGTGCCGGTAATATTGACGACGATGTTGTAATTCGCCGTGCCATCCGCGGATGTCACGGTCAACGTGTCGGTGACATTCTGGCCCTGCGTCAGCGGGTCGGCAAGTGCCTGGTTCAGCGCGTAGGTCCACGCTCCCGTCGTCGCATCGAAAGTGAAGGTGCCGTACATGCCCTTGAGGCTCGGCGGTGCCTGAAAATGGTTCTGGCCGGCATCAACGTCCGAAATGATCAGCTGACCATGTGCGCCGGGGTCGCCGGGCGTGCCGTTGGCGACGCCGCCAGCTTCCACCACAGTCGTGTCCGCGCCCGGCGCCGCTGTGATGGTGGCGCCGTCATTGGTGCCTTGAATGTTGACCGAGACGCTCGCCCAGCTCAACGTTCCATTGCCGAGCTTGATTGCGTAGGTAAAAGTCTCGTTGATGTGGTCGCCGGCTCCGAGCGCCTGCAGGCTCGTGAAGCCGTGCTGCGCGAGATAACCGCTAAGGTTCATCTCGACCTTGCCGTTGTTGATGCGGATCAGCACGCCGCCGCCGATGTCTTCCCAGGCGGAGATGCCGGTTGCCTGCGCATCCTGGGTCGTCAGGTCGATCGGCGCGTATTGCTTCGTAGCCGTCGATGCGGACGTGCCGTCGTCGATCGAATAGAGGGTCTTGGCATTGCCGCCCAAATCATTCGCCAAAACGTCCAATAGGATGATGGATTGGGATGCGGACACGATGACCACGTTGTCTTCCGTGTAGTTGAAGACATCGCCCTGTGCCTGCGGCGTGTTGGAGAACGACGTCGTGGTGCCGCCGGCACCGGAGATTTGCGTAGCCATTATTTTCATCCCCCTGGCAGACGCGCTCCGCGCCTGCTCGTTGGCCGTCCGAGACGGCTGACTACCCCATGCCGACGAATCGGCGCCCAGTCTGACGGGGAGAGGAAAGGATCAGAGTGCCATGCAACCAGGCGCAACCCGACGGTCCGGCCGTGAACGGCCAGCCCAAGGCGGTTCACAGACAGGTGGTGGCTCGATGGTGATGGCTACGACGGCGATGATCGCCGCGTTGCTTTTCCCCTACCCCAGTAGCGCCGAAACTCGTTGTTGCCGGTCGGGAGATTATTCGCGCTACCCTATATATTAGGATATTATTAACTCTACCGCAGCGCGCGTCAATGTCGAATTCGAAGAAGAGTTAATGACAAAATGCGTACTTGTACGCAGACATGGATAAACTGCATCGCACAGGCAAATAGAACTCGGTCCTTCCACGTAGCGGATCAGGCCTGTCCCACCGCTCACACCGCCTTGCCCAGCTTGCCGCCGCGCTCGGCGACCGCCTTCTCGACGGCGCGCTTCAGCTCGTCCTTGATCTCGACGGTGTCGGCCATCAGCGTCTCGATCTTCAGGAAATCGAGCACGCGGTATTTCGAGACGGCCGGACGGATAAGAATATCCGGCGGGTGCTGCCGCAGCTTGTTGGCGATGATCGACTGCATCATCAGCTGCGTGGCGCCATACATGAGGTCGACCGTGGTCGGATGCTTGCGTTCGACGTCGCTCGGCGCCCCGACCACGTCGATGGCGATGATGATGTCGGCATCCTTCTCGACCAGGTCGAAGGGCACCGGGTTGTAGATGCCGCCATCGATCAGCAATCGGTCGTCGCGCATCACCGGGCGGAACACCGCCGGAATGGCGGCCGAGGCCGCCAGCGCCGATTGCAAATCGCCCTGCGAGAACACCGCGAGCTTGTGGCCGAAATAGTCGGTCGCCGTCACCTTGAGCGGAATCTTCAGCTCTTCGAAGGTCGCCGGAATGGCGTCAGGCAGGAAGGCCTTCAGGATGCGCTCGATATTGAACTGGCCGACGCGGATGCCGCCCTGCATGGCCTCGGCGATCGTGCCCGGCCGCGAGCGCCACATGCGCGCGGCCACCTCGGCGCGGCTGCCGAGGATCAAGCGGCTGTACTCGTGGATCTCCGCCCCTCGCATGCCGGCGGCCATGCCGGCGCCCATGATGGCGCCGATCGAGGAGCCGGCGATCGCCACCGGTTTGATCCCTAGCTCGTCCAACGCCTCGATGGCGTGAATGTGCGCCAGCCCGCGCGCGCCGCCGCCGCCGAAGGCAACCGCGAAGGTCGGGCTCATCCCTTGCGGGCTCCCGCCACCTGCACCAGCGGCGGTCCGATCACCATTATCGCCGGGTCGGCCGACAGAAGCTTCCTTGCCGCCGCCTTGACGTCTGCAAGCGTCACCGCATTGATCAGCGCGGCGCGGCGCCTGATGTAGTCGATGCCGAGATCGTCGAGCTGCAGCTCGACCAGCGTCGCGGCAATGGAACTGGAGGAGTCGAGATTGTTGATGGCGTAGGCGCCGATCATGTATTTCTTGGTCGCCGCGAGCTCCTCCTCGGTCGGGCCGTTCTCGGCCATCTCCTTCACCACCTGACGCACAATGGCGAGCGTCTCGGCGGCGCGGTCGGAACGCGTCGCCGTCGTGACCAGCAGCGCGTTGGAATGCTCGTGATCGACGAGATCGGAGCTGACGCTATAGGCAAGGCCGCGCTTCTCGCGCACCTCCTCGTAAAGCCGCGACGTGAAAGTCGAGCCGCCGAGGATCTCGTTCATCAGCACGGCCGCGTAAAAATCGGGATCGCTCCGTTTGACGCCGGGCCAGGCAAGCTGCAGCGAGGTCTGCGGCAGATCGTAGTTCACTTCCAGCTGCTGGCCGAGCTTCAGCGACACGTCCGCCACCTGGGCCAGCGTCTGCGTCTGCGGCAGGTCGCCGAACACCTCGTCCAGCTTGCCGGAGAGCGTGGCGGCGTCGATGTCGCCCACCACCGCCACATGCAGGCCGGCGCGCGCGAAACTCGCTTTGCGAAAGGCCTTGAGGTCGGCGGCCGTTATGGTGGCCAGGCTCTCCTTCGTCCCCTCATCCGGCCGCGCATAGGGATGCTTGCCATAGATCGCGCGCAGCCAGCGCTGCTGGGCGATCGTGTTGGGGTCGCGCTCATTGGCGAGAATGCCCGAAAGCATCTGGGCGCGGATGCGGTCGATCGGCGCCTGGTCGAAGCGCGGGCTGTTCACCGCCAGCTTCAGCAGGCCGAACGCCTCGTCCTTTTGATCAGACAGCATGCGCATCGAGCCATAAAGGCCGTCGCGTGCAGCCTGAAAACTCATCTCGGCGCCGGCGTCGTCCAGCTTCGACTGGAAGGCCTCGCTGTCGAGGTCGCCGGCGCCCTCGTCGAACAGGCCGCTCATCAGATTGACCAGACCTTCCTTGCCGGCAGGGTCCTGCGCGGTGCCGCCGTCGAAGACGAAGCGGATGGCAACCAGCGGGATCGAATGGTCTTCCACCAGCCAGGCGGTGATGCCTTTCTTCGACTTCACCTCCTGGATGTTCATCTCCGCGTGGGCGGCCAGCGCCGGCAAGAGCAGGAAGAATAGGGCAAAGCAGAGGGTTGCGACGATACGGTAGACCCCACCTTCTCCCTTTGTGGGAGAAGGTGGATCGGCGCACAGCGCCGAGACGGAGGAGCATATCGCCCAGCTGGGGCGCCCCTCATCCGGCCGCTTCGCGTCCACCGCCCGGGGGCGAGCCACGGGTCTCGCCCCGTCCTTCGGACCCCACAAGGGGAGAAGGGAAGAAGCGCTCATTCGTCCGCGTTCCATGCTCATCATCAATTCCCCGCCTGTTGTTGCGGCAGGAGATAGCCGGTCGTCGAACGGTCTAGCACCAGGTAGCGGGCGGCCGCGGCCTTGACCTCTGCGGCAGTGACCTTGCGGATACGGTCGGGCCATTCCTCGACATCCTTCACATTGCCGCCGGTGGCGAGCGTCGAGCCGTACATATTGGCCATGTCGTCCTGCTTGTCGCGAGCAAAGACCATCGAACGGACATAGCGGGTCTTGGCCCGCTCCAGCTCGTCACCGGTCACGCCGTCCTTGGCAATGCGCGCGACCTCGGCATCGACCGCCGCTTCG
The DNA here is from genome assembly GCF_001672435.1 of Mesorhizobium sp. AA23. Lineage (NCBI taxonomy): Bacteria > Pseudomonadati > Pseudomonadota > Alphaproteobacteria > Hyphomicrobiales > Phyllobacteriaceae > Mesorhizobium > Mesorhizobium sp. AA23. Next base: position 28,937 of record NZ_LYTP01000016.1, on the reverse strand, counting down.
ACCTCGGAAAGCTTGGCGTCGCCGCGCGGCGACCCATAGACGGTGAAGTTGGTGGCGTCGAGCATGGTGCCCTGAAAGAACGCGCCGGCTCCGGAGGCGATGCCCTGCTTCACCACCAGCTGCTGGTAGAGGCGGCTGCGGTTGTCGCCGCCCAGGATTTCGGCCAGGAGATCGAGCGCCTCCGCCTCGCCGGGCTTGGCGGTGTGATAGGACGGCACCACCCATTGCGTGGAAAAGCTCGGCACCGAGACGCGCGCATCGGTCAGCGTCACGGTGCGCTTGGTGTTCTGCTCCGGCTCGACCGGGCGGATGCGCGGCCGCAGGTCCGGCCCGCGCGCCACCTTGCCGTAAGTCCTTTCGGCCATCGCCTTCACCGCGTCCGGATCGACGTCGCCGGCGACGATCACCACGGCGTTGTTCGGCCGGTAGAAGGTGTCGTAGAAGGCCTTGGCATCCTCGCGGTTCAATTGCTCCATCTCCTGCATCCAGCCGATCACCGGAATGCGGTAGGGCTGGTTCTGCCAGAGCGTCGCGTCGACCTCCTCGTCCAGCACTGCCTGCGGATCGTTGTCGATGCGCGAGCGGCGCTCCTCCAGGATAACGTCGCGCTCGGTCTTGATGACATCGTCGGTGAGGACGAGGTTGCGCATGCGGTCGGCCTCGAACCCCATCATCTCCTCGAGCGCCGAAGGCGGCACCGTCTCATGGAAGGCGGTGTAGTCGTAGGAGGTGAAGGCGTTGTTCGAGCCGCCGATGTCGGCCACCGCGCGGTCGAACTCGCCGGCGGCGTGGTTGCTCGTAGCCTTGAACATCAGATGCTCAAAGAAATGCGCGATGCCGGATTTGCCGGGCGGCTCGTCGGCGCTGCCGATCTTGTACCATACCATATGAGTGACGATCGGGGCGCGATGGTCCGGAATGACGACGACTTCCAGGCCGTTCTCGAGCAGGAAATCCTTGACCGCGGCTTCGTCGGCGGCGCGTGCCGGAGCCTGCGCCGCGAACGCCAGCGCGCCGGCAAGGAATGCTGCGCGCAGGCCTCTGGTGTTCAATGTCATCAAATGCTCCGGTTTCGGTCGCGCGACGATAGAAAAGGTTCCATGGCGAGGCAAAGTGATTTGTTCGTCATTTTCGAGGCGCGTGCGTCATTTCCTTTTCCCTTGCGGGAGAAGGGACGTGCCCCTCACCCCACCTCGACAAACCGGATCACCGTGTCGCCATAGCCGCGCTCGTCCACCACGGAAAAACCGGCGCCCGGTTCGAACGGCGCGGACGCCGCCTCCTCGACCACGCAGAGCGCGCCGGGCAGGAGCCAGCCGCCGGCTTTTGCCGAGCGCAGCGCGCGCTCGCCGAGGCCCTTGCCATAGGGCGGGTCGGCAAAGACCAGGCCGAAGGGCGACAGCGTGCCGGCTTCGCCCAAATGGGTCGCGTCGCGGCGGAAGATTTTGGTCCGCCCGGTGAGCCCGAAGGCCTCGACATTGTCGCGGATCAGCCCGCGCCCTTCCGCCGATTCCTCGATGAAGACGCAATAGGGGGCGCCGCGCGACAGCGCCTCCAGCCCGAGCGCGCCGGTGCCGGCGAAGAGATCGAGCACACGGCCGCCTTCGAGCTTTTCGGCATAGCGATGCGCAAGCACGTTGAACACCGCCTCGCGGGTGCGATCGGTGGTCGGACGGATGGCATTGGAACGCGGCGTCGCCAGCGGACGCCCGCGAAACTCACCGCCGACGATCCGCATTGCCACCCCTCGGCCCCTTCGGACCGCGCGGCCTGTCGCCGCCGCTTCCCTCCGGCCGATCGTCTCTTGGCTTGCCGAACGGCGTGCCCTTGCCGCCCGGCCTGAACGACGCCTTCCGCGCCTTCGCTTCCGCGGCCTTCGCGGCGTCGGCCTCCGCCCTGCCCTTGCCGATGGGACGCGCGCCCGGCGCCATCCAGACATTGGCCTTGCGCTGGCCGGGCGGTTCGATCGGCCGCGGTTCGCCTTTCTTGCCGGCCTTGCCGCCGAAGCCGCGCTCGGACTTGCCGAAGCCGCGCTCGGATTTGTCGAAGCCAGACTTGTCGAAGCGAGACTGGGGACCGCGTTCGCCGAAGGCTCGCTCGGGCTTCGTCGAAAGCTTGCTCAGCGCCTCGTCGCGGCTGCCCTCACGGCGCTTGCGGGCCTTGATCAGCCCGCCCTCGCCGATCGGCCGGCGGTCGCCCTCGCGCGTGAATTTCGGCCGCTCGTCCTCATCGCGGCGCGGCTCGCTGCGTCGCACCGGCTTGTTGGAGAACGGTTTTTGGATCTCGGCGTCGAAATTGGCGCCGGACTCTTCAACCAGCCGCTCGCCGAGCTGCTCGCGCAGCGTGCGGCCCTTTATTTCCAGCACGTGGCCCTCGGGCAGCTCGTTGAGCTGGAACGGCCCGTAGGAGATGCGGATCAGCCGCGTCACCTCCAGCCCCAACGCGCCGAGGATGTTCTTGACCTCGCGGTTCTTGCCTTCGCGCAGGCCGATCGTCAGCCAGGCATTGCTGCCCTGCTCGCGGTCGAGCGAGGCCTCGACCGAGCCGTAGAAGACGCCGTCGACGGCAATGCCGTCGCGCAAGGCGGTGAGCTTGCTCTCCTCGACCTTGCCGTGGACGCGCACGCGATAGCGCCGCAGCCATCCGGTGGCCGGCAGTTCGAGCACCCGCGACAGCCCGCCGTCATTGGTCAGCAGCAGCAGCCCTTCGGTGTTGATGTCGAGGCGGCCGACGGTCATCAGCCGCGGCAGATCGGCCGGCAGCACGTCGAAGACGGTCTTGCGGCCTTCCGGATCGCGGTTGGTGGTGACCACGCCTGCCGGCTTGTGGAACAGGAACAGCCTTGTGCGCTCGATCGGCGGGATCTCCGTGCCGTCGAGATGGATGACGTCGTCGGGCATGACGTTGAGGGCCGGCGACGACAGCACCTTGCCGTTGACCTTGACGCGGCCGGCGGCGATGAGTTCCTCGGCGTCGCGGCGCGAGGCGATGCCGGCGCGCGCCAGCCGCTTGGCGATGCGCTCGCCGGCCTCCGGCGCTGCTTCTGAGGGCCGCGGGCGCGGCTTGAAGCCGCCTTCCGGCTTTCTCGCGGCGCTGTCGCGCGGCGCTCGATCGGCGAAATCCCGCTTCGGGCGCTGCGCGAAGTCGCCTCCGTCTTCGCGCTGCGGCCGGTCGGCCAAGTCGCGCTTGGGCCGATCGCCGAAATCCCGCTTAGGCCGATCGCCGAAGTCGCGCTTGGGGCGATCGAAGCGCCGTTCGGCGCGTTCGCCTTCGGCGGCCATCGGCCGGTCGCCGCGCGGCGTGTAGGGCTTGCGCCCTTCGCGCTTGTCGAAGGGTTTGCCGTCGCGCGGCGGACCTTTGCGGAACGGTCGTTCGCCACGCTCTCCACCTTCGCCCCCGTCACGAGGCTTATAGCTGCGTTTGAAATCGCGGCGCTCGCCTTCCGCGGCCGCTGGCCGATCGCCACGTGGCGTATAGGGCTTGCGGGCGCCATCGCGTTTTTCGAACGGCTTTCCCTCGGGGCGCGGTCCTTTGCGGAACGGTCGTTCTCCGCGTTCCGCGCCCTCGACGGCGCGCGGCTTGTAGCTGCGCTTGAAATCGCGCGCGGGGCGCTCGCCATCGGCGGCCATCGGCCTGTCGTCACGCTGCGTGTAAGGCTTGCGCGCGCCATCGCGCTTCTCGAAGGGCTTGCCCTGCGAACGCGCTCCCTGGCGGAACGGCTTGTCGCCGCGCGGCGTCGGTTTCGATCCGCCTTTGCCCGGCCCTTTGCGTGATGATTTCTTGTCGTCGTCCATATGGATCTTGCTCTTCTTGGACTGCCGCGGCGTACGCGCCCGGTCGGACACGTTATGCAGGCAGTGTCATCTTGATTTGCGCATGCAGCAGCGCGGCAAAAACCGATTCCGGTTTTCAGGGTCACGCGCTAGATAACAGGATCACCGTCGGGTGGCGAGGAGTAATCGGAATGCAAAGCGCGTGAAGCGGCCGGATTTCATGGCTTTGGCGCTCAAGGAAGCCGAAGCGGCCGCAAGCCGGGGCGAAGTGCCGGTCGGCGCGGTGATCGCCAACGGCAACATTGTCGTGGCCAAGGCCGGCAACCGCACGCGCGAGTTGGCCGATCCGACTGCGCATGCCGAAATGCTGGCGATCCGCGAAGCCTGCCGGCAACTCGCCAGCGAGCGGCTTACCGGTCACGATCTCTATGTGACGCTCGAGCCCTGCGCCATGTGCGCCGGCGCCATTTCGTTCGCGAGACTCCGCCGGCTCTATTTCGGCGCGGCCGACGAGAAGGGCGGCGCGGTGGTCAACGGCGTGCGCTTCTTCGCCTCGCCCACCTGCCACCACGCGCCGGACGTCTATTCCGGCTTGGGCGAAAGCGAAGCGGCCCTCATCCTGAAGGAGTTCTTTCGCGAGAGGCGGAATGGCAGTGAATGGTGAATGGTTGACGCAAGCAGTGAGTAGCAAAGAAGCAGGTCGTGAGTAGTGAGCAACAGAGACCTATTCGTAAATCGCTATTCGCCACTTACAGCCCCAGCCAGTCAAACCAGCCGCCGCCCTTCTTGCCTTCCGCCTGCGCCTTGAGCCGGCGCTCCTTCTTGTACTCGTCCTCGCCGAGCTCGTTTTGCGGCGCGGTGTCGGCGGCCTGACGATAGGCAAGCGGCGGCTCGCTCAAATACTTGCGGACATTGGGATTGCCCTGCTTCTGCTCCGCGAGGCGGCGCTGGATCTCGGCGGTTCGGGTCGCGCTGGAATCGTCCGGCGACCAGCGCGGCGGATGGCTGGATGCAGAATCGGCCAAAGCCTTCTTCACCGCCACCGGGTCGGTCTGAACGTCCTCGACCGCTTCCGGCTGGTAGTTCGGGTCGTTCTGGTGGGCGGTCGCGTCGGCGCGAATGCGGGCGCGGCGCGCCTCGGGCGATTCGGGCCAGTCGGCGCTCGCCGTCTGGATGCTTTCCTGCGGTGGCGGCAGAGTTTCCTTCTGTCCCGGCGCAGGCTTCACCAAGTCCGGGCGCGGCTTATAGTCGATAGGATCGCGGCGCTTCGGCGTGATCGCGATGGCGCCCGAAACGTCGTCGGCGAGTTGCTCGGCGGCGGTCTTGTCGGTTCCGTAGGTCGGAGAGCCGACGCAGCCCGACATGGCTATGGCCGATGCCACAAGCGGCGCCAGCAGCGCGGCGCGCGCAAACGTTCTTTCGGTCATGCCAAAAAGTCCCACTTTAAAGCCTTTCGGTCGCCACCGGCCACAGGGGCGCGGTCCCCTTCTTCCCCGCGTTTGCGATGGAAATCCGGCGACAATTTGTCTGCCGGAGTGTCGCGTGTTTACCTCAACCACTTGTCAAGGGCAACGCGCGGGCGAATTTGCGCCGCCCGGCGTGGCACTTTTGCACTTATTTCATGGGTGCATATCGTTAGCCCAAAACCGCTGCGCACTCTTGGGCGACATGCACCTACAAACGACCGAGTGCCCTCAGTTCACGCAGCACGGCAGCATCGCGGGCCGAGACATCGCGAAATTCCGGATCCTGCCCGACATCGGCCGTGTAGCGCCAGGAGCGCGCGCATTTGACCAGACCGCGATCCTGGGCCTTCTCGACGACGACCGCGACGCCCTTGACGTCATCCAGCGTGAAAGCGCCTTGCGGCGCCTTGCCATGGCTGATGACCAGATCGCTGGTGATCGCCATCTCGGCCATGTCGACATCGGCGATGGCTGCTTCCAGCGCCGCATCGTCGATGGTGACCACCGGCACGGCTTCCAGCGAGGAGCCGATCAGTTTATCGGCGCGCGCGATCTCAAGCGCGCCGGTGACGACGCGGCGCACCTGCCGGACCTTGCGCCATTTCTCGGCCAGCGCCTCGTTCCTCCAGTTATCCGGAATGGCCGGGAACTGGTCGAGATGCACCGAGGCGGCTTCGGGATGACGGTCGAGCCAGGCCTCTTCCATCGTGAAAGGCAGCATCGGTGCCAGCCACTTCACCAGGCATTCGAAGAGATGGCGCACGACCTGCACTGCCGCCTTGCGGCGCAAGCTGGACGGCGCGTCGCAGTAGAGCGCGTCCTTGCGGATGTCGAAATAGAAGGCCGAAAGCTCCACCACCATGAAGTCGAGCAGCGCGCGGGTGATGCGCTTGAACTCGAAGGCGTCGTAGCCCTGGCGCACCGCCTCGTCGAGTTCGGACAGCCGGTGCAGCATCAGCCGCTCCAGCTCCGGCATCTTGTCCAGCGGCACGTCCTCGCCATCGTCATGGGCGAGCGTGCCCAGCATCCAGCGAATGGTGTTCCTCAGCTTGCGGTAGGCGTCGATATTGGTCTGCAGCACGTTCTTGCCGAGCCGCTGGTCTTCCCAATAGTCGGTCGTCACCACCCAGAGCCGCAGGATATCGGCGCCGGACTGTTTTATCACGTCCTGCGGCACGACCGTGTTGCCGAGCGACTTCGACATCTTGCGGCCTTCCTCGTCCATGGTGAAGCCATGGGTGATGACCGTCTCGTAAGGCGCCCTGCCCCTCGTCCCGCAGCTTTCGAGCAGCGAGGAGTGGAACCAGCCGCGATGCTGGTCGGAGCCTTCGAGATAGACGTCGGCCGGCCATTTGAGGTCGGGCCGATCCTCCAGCGTGAAGACATGCGTCGAGCCGGAATCGAACCAGACGTCGAGGATGTCCGTCACCTGGTGCCATTTCGAGGCGTCGTGGTTGCCGAGGAAGCGCTCCTTGGCGCCCGGCGCGAACCATGCGTCGGCGCCCTCCTGCTCGAAGGCGTCCATGATGCGCTGGTTGACCGCCTCGTCCTTCAGCACATTGCCGTCGGCATCGGCGAAGACGGCGATCGGCACGCCCCAGGCACGCTGGCGCGACAGCACCCAGTCGGGGCGCTCCTCGATCATGGCGCGGATGCGGTTCTGGCCGGCCGCCGGCACGAAGCGCGTGTCGTCGATCGCCTGCAGCGCGCGGCTGCGCAGCGTCGTGCCGTCGCCGAGGTCCTTGTCCATATAGACGAACCATTGCGGCGTGTTGCGGAAGATGACGGGCTTCTTCGAGCGCCAGGAATGCGGATAGCTGTGCTTCAGCCGGCCGCGCGCGAACAGCGCGTTGCGCTTGATCAGTTCCTCGATCACCGCCTGGTTCGCGTTGCCCTTCTTGCCGTTGTCGTCGATGACGCGCGCGGGGCCGCCCTCGCGGTCCGGGCCGAAGCCCGGCGCATCCTTGGTGAAGAAGCCGGCATCGTCGACCGGGAACGGGATCGAGGTGTCGACGCCGCGCTTGATGAGTTCGGCCACCGCATCCATCCAGGCATCGAAGTCCTCGCGGCCGTGGCTGGGCGCGGTGTGCACGAAGCCGGTGCCGGCATCGTCGGTGACGTGCTCGCCGGCGATCATCGGCACGGGGAACTCGTAGCCGCCGCCCAGTCCTCTGAAAGGATGCGAAAGCGTAAGACTTGCAAGCTGTTCAGGGGAGACGTTGTGAAGCCGGTTCAAGGTGACCTTGGCTTTGGAAGCGGCGTCCTCCGCCAGCGCGCCGGCGAAGATCAGCTTCTCGCCGGGCTGCGGCCCGAAGCTGTTCTCGGCCGCGGTCACTTCGTAGAGGCCATAGGCGACGCGCGGCGAAAAGCTGACAGCGCGATTGCCGGGCAGCGTCCAGGGCGTCGTTGTCCAGATGACGACATGCGCCTCCAGCAGGTCGAGTGCCGTCCCATTCAGCGCCGGCGCGGCATCGGCGGCGTCGACCGGCCGGGCAAGGCTCGCCACCGGGAACTTCGCCCAGATCGTGTCGCTCTCATAGTCCTGGTATTCGACCTCGGCCTCGGCGAGCGCGGTGCGCTCGACCACGCTCCACATCACCGGCTTCGAGCCGCGATAGAGCTGGCCGGACATGGCGAATTTCAAAAGCTCGCCGGCGATCCGCGCCTCGGCGTGATAGGCCATGGTCGTATAGGGATTGTCGAAATCGCCGATGACGCCGAGCCGCTGGAACTCGTCGCCCTGCACCTTGATCCAGTGGGCGGCGAAGTCGCGGCATTCCCTTCGGAACTCGTTGACCGGCACCTCGTCCTTGTTCTTGCCCTTGGCCCGGTACTGCTCCTCGATCTTCCACTCGATCGGCAGGCCATGGCAGTCCCAGCCAGGCACGTAGTTGGCGTCGTAGCCGCGCATCTGGAAGGAGCGGTTGATGACGTCCTTGAGGATCTTGTTGAGGGCGTGGCCGATATGGATGTTGCCATTGGCATAGGGCGGCCCGTCATGCAGCACGAATTTCTCTCGGCCGGCGGCTTCATCGCGCAGCTTGCGGTAAAGCTCCATGTCCTGCCAGCGCCTGACCAGGCCGGGCTCCTTCTCGGGCAGGCCGGCGCGCATCGGGAAATTGGTCTGCGGCAGGTAAAGCGTTTTGGAATAGTCGATGGTTTCAGCAGTATCGGTCACGGGGGTGTCGGTCATTGGTCTGCCATGTGCATTGCCCGTTGGCAAAATAGCTCGGGCGTTGAACTATCATGATCTGGAAAAAGCGCGAGGGGGCCGCGCGCAAAAGTCCCGGCGGCTCCGGCGGCGCTCAGGCCACCCGGAACACCGGGCCCGTAATTCGTATCGCGATCGCAAAAAGGCGCGAAAAGCTCGTCATGGCGTGGCTTTTAGCGGATGCCGCGGCAGGAATAAAGCGCGGATTTCAAGCCAAAGCGCCGGTATTTTGACTTACATCGAGAAATTGAAACGGTAGGTGGTCGACACGCCAACGGTCCACTGATCGCGGTCGCCGCGCTCCTTGACCAGACTGGAATCGGCCGCCGGCCCCATCAGGCGGGAATATTCGGTGAAGACGCTGGCCGTCATCGGCTCGGTCACTTTCCAGGTGATCGCGCCGCCGAGCCCGGTCGACTTCAGCCCGCCGCCCGGATGGTATTCGCTGAGGCCCGAGGCCGCAGCTTCCGTGGCGTTGACGCCGTAATAGGCGTCGAAATAGCCGGCCGAGGCGAAGGAGACACGGGGGCCGCCGGAAATGCGGACGGTCGGGGTGACGTCGTAGAAGGCGTCCGCCGCGATGTCGGCGACGAAGCCGTTATGGGCGCGGATGCCGTGTCTGAGCTCCGCCCGGGCCCGCACCCAATCCAGCGGATAGAATTCGAAGAAGCCGCCGACCTCGCCGCCCCAGCGCACCGGATCAAGGCCTTGCAATTCGTCCTTGCTGGAACGCGAGAACAGGAACTTGCCGGTCAAGCCGGCGCGCACGCTGCCGTCGTCGATCAGCGCCAGCGAGATGTTGTCGTTGCGCGAGGTGAAACGCGCCTCCGGCCCTGCCTTGCCGAGCGAGATGATGGGCTGGGCGCTCAGCATATATTTCTTGCCGCCCTCGAAATTCGGGGCAATGAGACCGGTGGCGCCGAGCGTCAGGTACCAGTCGCCGGAAATCCAGCTCCCCTCGCCGGCCTGGGCAGAGGTGACGGCCATCAGGCCAGAGGCGAGAACCAGCGGAATCGTCCCGACAATACGCATCGTCAACCCTTACGCGAAACAGGCCGGCAGGAACACCGGGCAGCGCAGAAGGCATGGCGTCAGTGCGGTAAATTTTGACTTAAGATCCGTAACAGAGACGGCGCGGACCGCCAGCATGGAGATCGGCCGCCCGGCTCAGCTGCCGCGCGGCGCGTGCGACATGTCCAGCAGCTTGGCCACGGCCTTCGAGCCCTTCCCCGCGACGCGTGCCGATCCGTCGTCACCCACCTCAACGGTGGCGCCGCTGGAGAAGCTAAGCGACCAACCATCACCTTTGGCGTTGCGGCGCCGGTCGGTGAGCTCGATGCCGGCAGCCGTGACCAGCGCGACGATCCGGTCGGCGTCCATGTTGGTCCTCCAAAAACGCGCCCTCAATTCAGGTCAAGCCCGCCGGTAAGATCGCCGAGCGGCGGCTCGCCATGCGCGGCTACGGCCTTGTCGCGAACCACGATGCCGTGCAGGACCGGCAATTCGAAACGCTCGGTGATGAAGCGCAGGATCGACGTCGTGTCATAAGGGGTATGATCGACATAGCCGCGCTTGGCGAAAGGCGAAATGATGATCGCGGGAATGCGCGTGCCCGGTCCCCAGCGGTCGCCCTTTGGCGGTGCGACGTGATCCCAGATGCCGCCGTTCTCATCATAGGTGACGACGACCAGCATGTGCGGCCATTGCGGGCTCTTTTCCAGATGAGCCACGACGTCGGCGATATGGCGGTCGCCGGCCTGGATGTCGGCATAGCCGGAGTGCTCGTTGAGATTGCCCTGCGGCTTATAGAAAGAGACCTGCGGCAGGGCGCCGTCGTCGATGGCCTGGATGAAGCTCGCGCCAGCCAACCCGGCGTCGCGCAGATGTTCGCGCCTGGCCTCGGTGCCCGGAGCGTAATTGGCGTAATAGTTGAACGGCTGATGATGATATTGGAAGTTCGGGATCGGTGTTTTGTTGCCGTGGTCGAGCGTGTACTGCCAGGCTCCGGAATACCACGCCCAGCTTATGTGCTTGAGGCTGAGCATGTCGCCGATGGTCGGTTCCGTCTGCGGCGGCAGCGTGGTGGGCTTGGTAGGATCCGCGAGCAGCCGATCGCCGCCGGGCGCCGGATCGTTGCCGCTCGGCTGGTATGGCGGCTGCATGGTGTTCACCGCGTAGAAATCCGGCGTCAGGTTGCCGTCGGAGACGAATTTCGGGATCCCGTCGCGCGCCGATTTCGGCGAATTGTCGGCGATCTTCAGCGCTGTGCCGCTAGCGTCCGTCACCGCGATCGACGGCTTGGCCGGGCTCTTGTCGGCATTCGCGTAGTACGGCGCGCAGGCGCAGATCAGCCACTGGTGATTGAAGAAGGAGCCGCCGAAGCCGCCCATGAAGAAATGGTCAGCGAGCACGTATTTTTGCGCAATGACCCACATATCGGTCTTGGAGGCGTCCCAGTTGCTCATCGGCATGGCGCCTGAATCGGCCCAGGCGACGAACATGTCGTTCTTGCCACCGTTGATCTGCATCTGGTTCTGGTAAAAGCGATGCCACAGATCATGCGTCACGACGCTGAGCGGCACGTTGAACCCTTTTGGGTCGTTCACCGTGAACGGTTCGTTCGGAAGGTGCTCGGTCATTGCCTGCGTCACCGGCGGCGTGACGCCCTTGGCGGTCAGCCCGTCCCAGACCGGCGGCAGCTCTGACAGGACCGAGCCGTCACGGTCGCGCTGCTGCAAGCTTTCCTTGCTCGCCTTGTCGATGCCCTCGGCACCCGGAAAATGGCCATAGAGATTATCGAAGGCGCGGTTCTCGGCGAAGATGACGACCACCGTCTCTATCTTGGCGATGCCGTCCGGCGGATCGCCGGGCTGCGCCGCGAAGGCGGGAGGCGAAGCGACAGTGGACAGGGCGAGAGCCGAGGAAAACAGGGCGAGCCCATAGGATCGCTTCATCGCCGTACCTCCATTGCGCAAAGTCAAATGACCAGCTTCGGTGCATCTTGGCAATAGCCACCGCGCTGGACGGGTGATCACATCGGGATTACCTTCCTTCAACCGCAGGATGCGCGGCGAACTCTGCAGGGAGACGAAGCCATGAGCTTGCAAGGCAATACCCTGGAAGACGCGATCGGACGCACGCGCGACAAATGGGGATGGTTCGTGGCGCTCGGCGTGCTGCTGCTGATTTTCGGCGGCATCGCCTTCGGCAATCTCTTCATCGCCACCGTCGCTTCGGTCTATGTCGTCGGCTGGCTGATGCTGATGGCGGGCGTCATCGAGATCATCCATGCTTTCGGCGTCAAGACCTGGGGGCGCTTCTTCTACTGGTTGCTCAGCGGCCTGCTCTATGCCGTCGCCGGCTTTTTCGCCTTCTACAACCCGCTTCTCGCCTCGGCAGTGCTGACGTTTCTGCTCGCCGTCGCGCTCATTGCTTCCGGGCTGCTGAGGGCCTGGGTCGCCTGGAACCACCGGCCGCAGCAAGGCTGGGGATGGCTGCTGGCAGCCGCGATCATCACCATCCTGCTTGGCCTGATCATCGCCATGGGCTGGCCGGTCAACAGCCTGTGGGTGCTCGGCATCTTCCTGGCCGTCGACCTGATCTTCCAAGGCTGGAGCTTCATTGCCACCGGGCTGGCGCTCAAGCGGTAGGTTACTCGACCTTCGCGATCGGCCGAAGCCTGCCCAACATCGTCATCCCAGGCGAAGCAGAAGCTCCGTCGCGAAGACCCTGGGATGACGACATGAGAGGGCGTTTCGCCAATCGCCAAGGTTTGCAATCTGCTAGCCGGACGCAGGCGCTTTGACGCTTCTCTTCGCCACCGCGCCTTCCAGACCTCAGAAACAGATGGCGGCGTCCAGCTCCGATAGCGGACGCACACCTGCGAGCAGCGCCCTCGCCTCGGCCTCGTCGCGCTTCATCTGCGCGACCAGCGCATCGAGCCCATCGAATTTGAGCTCGGGGCGCAGATAGCCGAAGAACGACACCTGGCAGATCTCGCCATAGAGATCGCCGGAGAAATCGAAGACATAGGTTTCGAGCAGCGGCACGCCATTATCGTCGACGGTCGGCCGGCGGCCGAAGCTGGCGACGCCGTCATGGAGCGTGCCATCGGCGCGGCGCAAGCGGACGGCGTAAATGCCTTCCTTCAGAGTGGCTTCCGGCGAAAGCTTCATATTGGCGGTCGGAAAGCCAAGCGTGCGGCCGAGCTGCTGGCCGGCGATCACCTCGCTCTCGACGGTGAAGCGATAGCCGAGCAGGCCGGCTGCTTCCCCGACCTTGCCTTCGCAAAGCAGGGCGCGGATGCGGCTGGACGAGACGACCTCGGCACCTTCGTCGCGGAAGGCGTCGACCAGCGTGACGCCGAAGCCGTGGCGTTCGCCGGCCGCCATCAGGAAAGCCGGGCCGCCCTGGCGGTCCTTGCCGAAGTGGAAGTCGAAACCGGTGACGGCATGGCTGACGCCCAGCCTGATTTCCAGCACATCGGTCACGAATGCCTCGGCCGAGAGCGAGGCGAAGTCGCGCGTGAACGGCTGCTCGACGAGGGCGGCAAAGCCGAGCCTGGCCAGGAGCCGCGCCTTCATCGGCGGCGGCGTCAGCACGAAGAGCGGCACGTCCGGCCTGAACACCTTGCGCGGGTGCGGCTCGAAGGTGAGCACCAGGGCCGGCACGCGGCGGCGGCCGGCTTCGGCCAGCGCCCGTTCCAGCACCGACAGATGGCCGCGGTGGACGCCGTCGAAATTGCCGATCGCCACGACGCCGCCGCGCAGATGCCCGGGCAACGGCGTGACCGCCGAAATGCGTTCGAAATCATGCGTCATGTCGACCTGCGTGATGTCGGGGCGCCCGTCATGGTCCGGCTTCCCGCCTATTGCAGCCGCGGGATGACGGCGACCGGGCGATAACCGTGCGTCGTGAGGAATCCCGCCAGCCTTTCGGGATCCGGCCGCAGCGGGTCGCCATAGTCGCGCGCATGAATCCCGCCCGAGACATAGAGCACGTCGAACCCGTTGTCGGCGGCACCCTTGACGTCGGTCATCATGCCATCGCCGATGGCGAGAACCTGTTTGCGCTCGGCCGCGTGGCCGAGCAGCCCGGCGACCTCCTTCATGGCGAGGTTGTAGATCGGCGCGAAAGGCTTGCCGGCGATCAGCGTGCGGCCGCCAAGCTGCGCGTAGTCGCGCGCCAGCGCGCCGGCACACCAGATGGTGCGCTCGCCGCGCTCGACCAGGATGTCGGGGTTGGCGCAGATGAAGGGCAGGTTGCGGGCACGCAGCCGCTGCAGCAGTTCCGCGTATTCGGCGGGCTTCTCCACCTCGTCGTCATAGAACCCGGTGCAGACGACGCCGGAGGCTTCGAATTCCTCCACGAGTTCGACGTCCAAGCCGTCATAGAGGGTGAAGTCGCGCTCGGGCCCGATGTGGAAGATCTTCCTCGGACCCTCGGCGATCAAGTCGCGCGTGGCGTCGCCCGAGGTGACGACACGGTCGTAGGCTTCAGCCGGAACGCCGATCGCATGCATCTGCGCAACGACGTCGGCGCTGCGCCGCGGCGAATTGGTGATCAGCACCACCGGCACTTTTGCCGCGCGCGCCCGGGCAAGCGCCTCCGCGGCGACGGGGAAGTGCCATTCGCCATTGTGCAACACGCCCCACACGTCGCACAGGATGGCCGCGTAGTTTTCCGACAGATCGGTGAGCGAAGCGATGATGTTTGGCGAGTCCGCCATGCCGTTATCCTGAGACTGGTCTAGGCAAAGCCGCGACAGCCATCCTTTTGGTTCGGAGGCCGCCCACGGCCGGTCCCGCATAACCGAAGCGCTCCATCCTGTCACCAGCTTTCGCCATCGCCGCCGGGACGAGCCGCGACCACGCCCGTTCGGAAGCGCAGGGTTAACACGCCGTCAAAATGGCGGTGCGTGCTTGAACGTTTCGGGCAAGCTGAAATTTAAGGATCTATGACCATGGTAGCACCGAATTAGGACCATGGTCGTATACCGGTATGGGTCTTTTGCGGGGGCTGAGCGCAATGATCGGCAGATTTATAGGCGACAAGCGGGGCAACTACGCCCTGTTGACAGTCATCATGATGGTGCCGCTGATGGGTGCCGTGGCACTGGCCGTCGATTTTACGGAACTGGTTAGAGAGAAGCAGGAGACGCTCAACGCCCTAGATGCTGCTGGGGTCGCGACAGCGCAACAGATCGTCAGCGGAGCGAGCGACGCGGACGCGAAGGCCTACGCCAAGCAGTTCTTCGAGGCCAATCTCAGGCACGTGTCTCCGGCCAACACGACGCTGACCGTCACGCTGCCCAACAACAATGCCGGCGGCGGCACCCTGGTCCTGGAGGCGTCCCTCAAATATCACCCCTATTTCCTGCCGGCGGCGGCGATGCTGCTCGGCGGGACTGCGGGCGACCACGTAGTCAATGTTTCGGCGAGGTCGGAAATCCGACTTAAGAACACGCTGGAAGTGGCGCTCGTGCTGGATAATTCCGGATCGATGTCGACCCTAACCGGGCAGAAGCGTATTGACCTGCTAAAAGCCGCCGCCAAGCAGTTGGTCGACACGCTGGCGCTGCAGGCCCAGCAGATGAAGCAGATCTCCAAGCCAGTGCAGTTCTCGCTGGTTCCGTTCTCTGCCTCGGTCAATGTCGGGCCGACGCATGACGGCGACAGCTGGATGGATCAAGATGGGATCTCCCCGGTCCAGCACGAGAATTTCGACTGGACGACGATGAGCGCCGCCAACGATCCGAACAAGTACGCCGAGAAGGTCAATGGCGCCTGGTACAAACGCGGTGACGGTTGGGGCGATACCAAGGGTGAGCCCCTGACCCGCTTCAGCCTTTATGCCGACATGACCGTGGAATCGGGTCGCGAAGAGGTGCCGAACTCAAAGCAGTACATCTGCGACGCGTACAACAAAAAGGGCAAATGCACCGACGGACATTGGACTGACCCGCAATATGTCTACACTACCAGCCGCTATGCGAGTTGGCAGGGGTGCGTCGAAGCGAGGCCTTATCCCTACAACGACGACGACACGACGCCGACCACGTCCAATCCTGCGACGCTCTTTGTGCCCATGTTCGCTCCGGACGAGCCCGGCACGCTGTGGCGCGACTTCAACCGCGACGGCACGAATGATGTCAACAGCTTGAGCTACGGCTACGAGAACAATTGGTGGGCAGACTGGCCTTATTCATTAAACCCAACCGCGGTTCAGCGGCAATCGGACATGCGGAAGTACTTTCTGGTGAAGCCTTACGGTTCGACTTCGGCCGGTGCCGGTGACGGCCCGAACGCAGCCTGCACCACCAGTCCAATCACGCCCCTCAAGGACGTCACGGTGAGTGCGCAGAAGCAGCAACTGACTGACGCCATCAATGCTATGGCGCCAACTGGCAATACGAACGTACCCGAGGGGCTCGCCTGGGGCTGGCGGACAGTCTCAAGCAACGAGCCCTTCACCGAAGGTCGGCCAAACAACGAAAAGGGCAACGACAAGGTCGTAATCGTGCTGACCGACGGCGCCAATACCTACAGCGCGATCAGCGACGCCAGTTACGCCAACAACCGTTCCACCTATGCGGCCTATGGCTATACAGGCAAAGTCAATTCCGCACTGGCAAGCGTCACGCGCCTGTTCATGAATACGAGCACCGCGGTGCCTAAGACCACCTATACGGAGGGCAACTACACCGCCGCGCTTGACGAACAGATGCAGACGCTATGCGCCAATGCCAAGGCGGCCGGGATCATGGTGATGACGGTCTCGCTCGATTTGGTTGACACCAAGGCGGACGAGAAGAAGGCCATGGCTGCGCTAAAGGCTTGCGCTTCCGACTCCCGCTTCCGCAGAGACCCTGCCGACCCGAGCAAGCCGGCGAAGCTATTCTGGAACTCGACCGGCGCCACGCTTTCTGACGACTTCAAGGCGATCGGCAACGAATTGTCGAACCTGCGCATCGTCAGTTGATCCGAAAGAGCAACCGCTTGCTGAAGATGCGCGAATTCTGGCTTCGCTTTTGCCGCGACCGGCGCGGCAACTATGCCCTGATGACGGCGATCGCCATGGTGCCGCTGATGGGCGCCCTCGCAATCGCGGTCGACTTCACCGAACTCAACCGTCAGAAACAGATGGTGCTCAACGCGCTCGATGCGGCGAATTTTGCCGCCGCAAGGCGGTTGGCGGAAGGCGCCACCGACGACCAGATCAAGGCCTATGCCGTCGACTTCTTCAACGCCAACCTCAACACCATCGACCCCGCGGACGTAGCGCTCAACATCACCCTACCCACCAGCCAGGCCGGCGGCGGCTTGCTGACAATGAGCGCCACTCTTACCTACCATCCCTATTTCTATCCGGCTTCGGCAATGCTCGTCGGCGTCGACGAAGTCGACGCGAAAAAGCCCGTTGAGATCGAGATGAAGTCACAGGTGCGCTTGAAGAACACACTGGAAGTGGCGATGGTGCTCGACAATTCGGGCTCGATGTCGACGAAAGGATCCGGCACGGGGCAGAAGCGCATCGACCTGCTCAAACAGGCCGCCAAGCAGTTGGTCGACACACTTGCGCAGCAGGCGGCGCAGATCAAGCAGATCGACAAGCCGGTCCAGTTCAGCCTGGTGCCCTTCGCGGCTTCGGTCAATGTCGGGCCCGATAACGACAACGCCTCCTGGATGGATGTCTACGGGCTGTCGCCGGTCGCCAACGAGAATTTCGACTGGTCGACGCTCAACGCCGCCGACAAGCACGCCCAGAAGATCAACGGCATCTGGTACAAGAACGGCACCGGCTGGGGGACCGAGGAAGGCCAGGCACTGACCCGCTTTTCGCTCTATCGCGACATGAAGGTGGTCACCAGCCACGAGCGCATCGTCGGCAGCAAGCGCGTCGTCTGCGACGAATACCGGTCCAACAACACCTGCAAGCGAAGCCACAACGAATACGACTACAACGACACCTACGGCCCGTTCGCGAGCTGGCAGGGCTGCGTCGAGGTGCGTCCCTACCCTTACAATGTCGACGATACGCCTGCGTCCGGGGGGCCGAACAACACCGGCATCGGCGTCGGCGACCCGGCGACAATGTTCGTGCCGATGTTCGCGCCCGACGAACCCGGCAACCACTGGAAGGTGACGCAAGATCCCGACGAGCCGAACCCGGTGACCTACGGCGCTGCCAACAGCTGGTGGAACGACGATCCGTCGAGCACCACCGGCAAGACGCGCCAATCCAACATGGCCAAATATTTCATGCCGCGGCCGATCAATGCGCCGGTGCTGGCTACGGGCGCCGGTCCCAACTATAGCTGCACCACGACGCCGGTCACGCCGCTCACCGACGTCACCACCGCGGACGGGCTGGCCGCCATCAAGGCGGCTGTCGACCTGATGCAGCC
This sequence comes from Mesorhizobium sp. AA23, assembly GCF_001672435.1. Taxonomy (NCBI): domain Bacteria; kingdom Pseudomonadati; phylum Pseudomonadota; class Alphaproteobacteria; order Hyphomicrobiales; family Phyllobacteriaceae; genus Mesorhizobium; species Mesorhizobium sp. AA23. The sequence continues at coordinate 11,081 of NZ_LYTP01000016.1, read as the reverse complement.
CAACGGCAACACCAACGTGCCGGAAGGCATGGCCTGGGGCTGGCGCACCGTTTCCAGCAGCGCGCCGTTCACCGAAGGGCGGCCGGAGACCGAACGCGGCAACGACAAGGTCGTCATCGTGCTTACCGACGGCGAGAACACCTATTCGACGGTGAACTCCGATCCGGCCGGCAACAAATCGACCTATGCCGCCTACGGCTATACCGGCGTCGGCTACATAGGCACCTCGGTCACCCGCCTGTTCGGCGGCACCTCCAGCGACATCGGCCAGTTCAACTATTCCTCGGGCAACTACACCAACGCGCTCAACGAGCAGATGGCCAAGCTCTGCGACCACGCCAAGGCGGCCAACATCATGGTGATGACGGTTGCGCTCGACATGTCCGCGACCGACGCCGGCGACAAGCAGGCGATGGACGCCCTGAAGACCTGCTCATCCGACTCCCGCTTCCGCAAGGATCCCGCCGACCCCAGCAAGCCCGCCAAGCTTTTCTGGAATGCAACCGGCGCGACGCTGTCCGACAATTTCAAGGAGATTGCGAACGAGCTATCGAATTTGCGCGTAGTGGGGTAACGGACATAAACTGACGCCGGCGCGCCAAGAAGCGAAAAAGCAGGATCAGGGGCTTGATTTCAGATAGTATTCTCTTTCCCCTTCATCGGAGGATGCTGAGATGCTGTCAGACCTCGCGAAACTCATCGAGCAGGATCATTTAGCCCTGGATGCCTTCGTCAAGGGCAATCCCGAACCATTGAAAAGTCTCTTCTCACAACGGGATGACGTCGTCATCGCCAATCCATTCGGCCCGCCGGCAAAAGGATGGAAGAAGGCTGCCGAAACGATGGACCGTGCCGCTACCAACTACCGAGACGGAGAGATTATCGGCTTTGACCGTATTTCCGAGTACGCAACGACCGACTTGGGTTACATCATCGAGATCGAGCGGGTCCGATCCAAGGTCGGCGGCAGCGACAAGCTTGTTCCGATCTCACTTCGAACCACCACTATATTTCGGCGGGAGAAAGGCGCGTGGAAGATCGTCCTTCGTCATGCCGATCCTATAACCTCGCCTCGTCCGGCAGCCTCGATCGTCGGTGAGTAGAGAGGCTGCCAAAGCCTGCGGCGCTGCTCGACCTGGCGCAACGAACGGCGCCGGCAAGTCCCTTGCGCTCGTGCGCGGCACAAGGCACATGTCCGTCCCCGCCGGCATCGGACCTTCTCTGCCGCAGGTGCTGGAGATCGAGCTATGCCCGACGCCGCCAACCATTTGACTTTCGCGCTGATCTGCCTCGGCATGGTGCTCACACCCGGCCCGAACATGATCTATCTGATCCGCTCATGAGAGCGAAAAGCGCTTTGTTTTCAAAGGTCATGTTGCAAAATGGGCCAAACATGTCGCAGTGAGTGTTCGGCACCCGTTTCCCATTTGATCACAGAAGCTTGGCCAGGGCGTCGGCGCGTTCCTTCTGGCGGCTGTTGCCGTCTTTCTTTTTGAGCAAGTGCCCATACAAGTCATAGGTCATCGTGATCGACGAATGGCCGAGTTCGGTCTGGATCTCTTTCGGGTTGGCGTCACTGTCAATCAGCATGCTCGCATGGAAGTGCCGCAGGGCATGGAAGCCGACAGGCTTGACGCCGGCATCCTTCAACAGCTTCGTCCAGACTCGTGCGTAGAAGTTCGACAACAGCCAAGGCGTGCCAGCCTCGGTCGGGAATACCAATTCGTTTTTGCCTGCCTGCAGCCTTAGCTCTTTCAGGAGCGATACGAGGTCGGCAGGCAGAGTGATGGTGCGCTTCCCTGCCCTCGACTTCGGCGGGCCAATGACGCCATATTCGTCTGCGCGCTGCCGGACCTCGATGGTGCCAGCCTTGAGATCGACAGCATCCCAAGGCAGCCCCCGGATCTCGGACGCGCGCATACCGGTGTGAATGGCCGTCTCGATCATGCCTCGGCGCACCAGCGGCAGTTCCTTGGCCTTGGCGCGGATGAGCTTGATGTCGGCGATCGAAGGAATGGTGACCTCCTCGGCATGACGGCCACCAATGCCGATCTTGACCGCAGACGCGATGTTAACTCCGACGCGATCCTGATGGACCATTTCCGACAAGAGGCCCTTAAGGCTCTGCAGCACCTTCTTTGCCGTCGCGCGCGTCAGCTTCTGGAGCAGGTCGTTCCGAAACGTGACGACATCCGCCTTCGACAGGTCCGTCAACTTCTTCGTGCCCATGGCTGGCGCGATGTAGGCATCCAGATGATGCTTGTAGCCTCGAAGCGTCGCCTTCTCCGCCGGTTCACGATCGTCGCGGCCATGCTCGACCGCCTTAAGCCATTCGGCGCCGGCTTCTGCCACTGTCAGTGATTTGGACGCGATGACGTGGCGCTTCTCCCTCACCTCCCCGCGCATGGTGGTTTCCCACTCGCGGGCTTCCTTGCGGGTCGCAAATGTCTTGATTGCGCGCTTCCGGTCCTGGTCGAAGTAATCGACAATCCAAGACTCCCGAGCCTCGCCCTTGGTGGTCGTCCACGTCCGCTTGCGTATCGACATAGCTTCTACTCACCTAAAAAGGAATCTCGTCTGTGGTGCGAGTGCCGTCAGCGTTTATATTGAAGCTTCGCTTATGCCTGTCCTGCACAGACGCGGTGCCGTCCTGATAGACGGTGACAACGTCGCCGGTCGTCATGCCGAACGATATTGAGGACGTGGTCATCTTGATCTGATTTATCAGTGGATGGCCCACTAATACGTCCTTCGCGATATCAGACATCATCCGCGTGTCCTTCAGGCGCTCGATAAATCGGCGCGTGATGGCTTCAGCATCGTCCCGGTGTTTCAGTGCCTCGTCTAGCAGACGACGTGCAGCCTCCACCTCTGACTGTAGCTTCATATCAGCCTGAAACTTGGTGATCCGCTCCACCAGTTCCGTGGGTAGGACGTACACCCGCCGTTGGGTGCTCTCTTTGTCAGCCGCCATTGCAATTATCCCCAGAAAGTTTCCGCAGTGGTTGCACACGCCTTGAACCATTGCAAGTGACTACTGTATGGTAACAGCAATTGACATTCATTGGTACATGAACAAAATAGGAATCGTTATCAAATGGTGAAAGGCGCAGGATGACGGCAGTGTCAGAGCCCAGCGGGATCGACGTAGTTTGGGGCGCAGTCGAGATCGGGAAAGAGATCAACAGGACGCCCCGGCAGACCTTCCACATGTTGGAGCAAGGTTTACTGCCGGCCAGGAAGGTCGGCAGCCAGTGGGTAGCTGAGCGCGGCAAGCTGCGGGCGTTTTTCACCGGGGATGCCGCATGAGCTGCCTCGATGAGGAACACAACCCGCGTATCGACGAGGCGGCGAACTGGCTGGCCTCCACTCCCAGGCGCCAGCGCGAACGGCCGACAGTGCCGCTCTTAAGGGAGCGATTCGGCCTTTCGGCTTCCGAAGCCTGTAGGGCCATTGCCGCCGCCAACATGATCTTGGCGAGGGCGGCATGATGACCTTCGAGGAAAAGATAACTCCCCAAGCCAGGTGGCGGCAGGCTAACCCCAAGGCCGTATGGGCTCAGAATGCGCTCCGGAGCGCTGTAAAGCGCGGGCTGATCATTCAGATGCCGTGCGAAATCTGCGGCTCGCCGATCGCCGAGGCCCATCATCCTGATTACGACCGCCCGATGCTGGTCAACTGGTATTGTCGCAAGCATCACCAGGCCGAGCACCGCCGGTTGAAATGCGAGGCCGTTGGATGAGCAAACAGCGGTCTTGGTTGAAAAGTTTCGTTGGGCATCGCCTGGAGATGTACCTCAGCCCTGCATGGGCTGAAGCCCGCGTAGGCCCGCTCCGGGCAATGCTTGAGCGGCTGGAGATAGAGCATCTTCGTCACGGTGGATATAACAATGGCGAGCTGTTCGTCTCTTACGGCCAGTTCGTTGATCACGGCATTTCGCGCAAGTCGATCAAACGCACCCAGCAACTCGCCGTCGATCTTGGCTTCCTGGAAGTCACCTATACCGAGGGTGACGGCGTGATCAGACCGCCGAATGCCTATCGACTTACCTACGTGCCAGCCAAGGGCAAGACGACGCCGACAGACGAATGGAAGGCCATCACGAAGGAGAAGGCAAGGCAATTGGTCGAGGCTTTCCGGGCCGCCGACAAAGCCGCGGCAAAAGCGACCAAGAAGACAATCAGAGAGGCTGCGTGATGTTCATCACGAAAACAGCTTCCCGGTTCCCATTCCTGCCGTTTATCGGTTCCCTTTTCTGCCAGCAAATCGGCTTCACCGGTTCCCATTCCTGTATGCCGTCCAGTGCTAGAAAGGGAACTATCTCTTATATCTCGGGGTGGAGGACGCGCTCATGACACGCACTGAGCACTGCCAGGTCATTGCGTTCCCTCTGATCCAGCGCACAGGCAAGATCCGAGATGTCGCGGCCAAGATGATGGCCAAGACGACAGACCGGCATGCCGAAAGCTACAGGGATCAGGTAACGGCGGCCCTCGTGAGCCAGCTAAACCGGCTCGGCGTAACCGAAGTCGAACGAGATCGGCAACTCACCCAGTTTTGGCACGCGGTCCAAGCGGAAACCATCCGGCTCACCTACGGCCACGGCCAGCGGCCCGGAGGTAACGCGGCATGACTGAAACGCTGCGTAACGTTACGCTAGCAGGTGCTAGCAAACACGAGCATCTGAAAGTCTCCCGACCGTTCGGCGACCGTTCGGCGAATTGCCCCTGTCAGCTCGATCTATTCGAATGGGCAGCGGCACTGCCAACAGCTCGCATCTACGATTGGGGCGAACCTTTCGCCGCCAAGTTGATGTGCCGCATTCATGAATACGACGACGCGTGGCCGAAACCGCGCTACGACGCGCCCGTCGCCGTGTTGCCGATCCGGAGGCGCGCTTGACGATCCTTGACTGCACCACAGAAAGCCTCGATGGCCGAGCCCTGGGCGGCGCCGACGAACTCGGCCGCAGCCCGCTCAACTTCGTCGGCCAGGTGATTCACCTTTGCCATCCGCTTCACGACTCGGTCACGAAGCATCGAAAGCCGGGCAGATCGGTGGAGAGCGGCGCGCTCTTCATAATGCGAGTCAAGCGGTGCAAACACCATCGTCATCGTGTCGGCTCCTCAATGGGGGCTTGTGGGCGGCGCTATCTTGAGCAGCCGCCGCCGGGCTGCTTTCGCTCGCGCTTGCCCGGAGCGTATGCGGCAGCAAAGTGCGACACTGATCGCAAGGCCGTGGTTGTCATTGAGCAGGGTCTCTGCCTGCTGCAGGGAGAGTTCGGCTCGCTTAGCACGTTGCCGCGCCGCCGCCATTTCCAAACTCAAAACTTCAATCATTCCTCGGCATCCTGGATTGCCGTCCCTTCCATTAGCAAACCCTCATCTTCCGCATTGGTTCCGATTTGCCGGCTAGCCACCAGGAGACGTGCATGACGGAGCCGCGAAGCTGTCAGCAGTGCAACGGGAGCCTTGCCGGCAAGAGGAGCGACGCAAAGTTCTGCGGTGTGAACTGCCGGAACTTGCACTTCAAGCACCGCGTCGGCCGCACCGAAGCAATCGCTGTGAAGGTGCTGATAGAAAGGGACGGCCGGGAAGCACTTATCGAAGACGGAAGCCTCAACATGCAAGACGAGCACTCACCGGCAAAGGTGAGAGAGGCATTTCTTGAAATGTGGGACGAGTTCATTCGAAAGAACGCCTAACCGCAAACGCAAATCCCGGTTACGCTTATTGCGCTCGTGGTAGATTCGGCTCCTGACTCGAATTCCATCTTGTCTCGGAGCCCAGAATGCTTTCCCGTACCAAGGCGCCTACATCGCCGGACTTCTCGAAATCGCTTGTCATCCCTGAACGTTCCGCCTCGATCGCCAAGGCAGAGGAAGCTCTGCAAAAGGCCGTTGCCGCTCGTGAGGAAGGACAGGCACGGCACATCGAAGCTGGGCGGCGCCTCGCAAACCAGCCCCTTGGCCAGCCGCCTACGATCAGCCAGCGCGATGTCGATGAGATCGGCGCCACGCTTCAGCCGCTCTTCGACGCGGAGAAGGAAGCCAGGGCAGTACGAGACGAGGAAGTCCGGCTTTTCGAGATGAGCATCGGCCCGTCATTGGCTGAGCCGCTGGCAGCCTATCGCCAGGCAGTCGGAGAGGCGCTTGACACTCTCGAAGGCCTTCTGAGGCAGGGCGCCGCCTTCGCCGCCAAAGCCCGACAGGCGCGCTTCGATCTGAAACCGCATTCGCGGCTGCCAGGTGTCGCGGAACAGATGGGCGACCGTCTGCAATTCGTGCGGCAGCCGTTCGAGAGAACCTAAGAGAGGAAACAGTCATGACGGAACAGTGGCACCCGAAAGTCACCTACTGCGAAGGTGAGCGATGCCGATATGCCGGCGAGACCTACGAGGCGAAATTCGATCTCGTGCGCGGTTTAAAGCCTGTCGGCCATCTGTCGCAAAAATTCTGGCGCAAGGTTTCGACCATCCGCCCCACGAAGGCGAACGATAGCGTCACCGGCAGGAAGCTGACGAACGGCTACTTGACCCGAAGCATGTCGCATCTCTGAGGTTTGACCGGATGGCAAGGCTACCGAAAGCTCCGGTCATCGATCAGCGCTCGGCCGATCTCGCGAGGGTCGGCGCGGAGCTCACGCGGCTGGAAAAGCTGCTCACCGAGAAACGAGAAGCTTTGGCGGCAAACACTCGTCTGCATGCGCTCGACCAGGACGTGAATTTGCAGGCCCGCTTGAAGGGCGAGATCGGCGCCGTCGAAGAGTTGATCGGCAAGCAGCGCGACAGCCGCTTTACGGTCGAACTTGGCGACCTCAACCCCAAACCTCTTGCTCCGAACACCGCGCAGCCGCCACGGCCGAAAAAGGCATGGGAGATCAAGAATCTTCCCAGGCCGACATATCCAACTGGCGCTCGTCAACGTGGTGATCAGAAGGCCCTCGCAACGGCCTTCGCATCGTTTGTCGAATATCACATCGATCAAGCAAACATCGCCATGCAGAAGGCCAACGTGGATGCCGCCGCTAAGGTGTCCATCGAACTACTGATGGACGTGGCGGGCGAACATCTCGGCGTCCAACATTGGATGACTGCTCGCATTGCCGAGTTGGAAGACCGCCTGAAGGAACTGGAAGAACGGTCCTTCGACTACAAGGGCGTGTGGAAGGCCGACGAAACATACAAGCGCGGCCATTTCGTCACCCACTCAGGCAGCCTCTGGCACTGTGAATTGGCGGGATCGGGGATCGTGCCAGGCAACGGTGCTGCAGGATGGCGGCTTGCCGTCAAGCGCGGTGAGAATGGAAAGGACGCGTCGCGATGACAAAGTCAGCAACCATCGAGTCCATGCATATCAGCGGTAAAGGACCGCACTGGAATGGAAGCGTCGAGGTATTGGTCAACACCATGCGCGGCTACATCCGCACCTTCCAGCAGTCAGAGCAGCGCCTACCAGATGAGCGTGAAAGCCTATTGATCTGGGCAGCGGTGCAACGCTGGCATGGCGTGCCTGAGCAGTCACTGGTGCCCCAAGAGATGAGGCGCCAATGACGAGCGGACACCTAGCCGAGGCTATCGCATGGTTCGCAGAGCACGAAGCCGATAGGCGCGGCGTTGACGGCTCACCGTACGAAGTGATGAAGCGCAAGCACGGCCTAAGCTTCTCCGAAGCCGTGCAAGTCTGCCGCGAAGTCCGAGAGAGGGTTGGACCGTACAAGGGGTGCGGGGGGAGGGTCGGCTTGCCTGTCGATGACCCTTCGTACCGGTGTCCCCCCTTTTCGCAGAGTTTTGCATCCCCGGTTCAACCCGCGCGCGCGAGGATGGAGGTGAATAATGGGCGCTAGAGGTCCAAAATCAACGGCGCAGCTTTCGGTCGTCACCGATGGCGCACCCGACATCAACTATTCGGCGTCCGTCCGGTCTCCGAAGGCCCCGGCGCACCTGTCCAAAGCAAGTCAGGACTGGTGGGCCGAGATAACGCGGGAATACGAACTCGAAAGCCATCATCTGCGGCTTCTGCAGGCAGCTTGCGAGAGCTGGGAGCGGATGCAGGCAGCGCGTGCTGCGATCGGCAAGCACGGGCTGACATTCACCGATGCTCAGGGCTGCCCCAAGGCACGGCCGGAAATCGCCATCGAACGTGACGCCAAGATCGGCTTTGCCAGGCTCATTCGCGAACTGGACCTTGATTTCGAGCCGCCGGCAGAAGGGCGCCGGCCTCCGTCGATCAGGAGCAACAGGGGCTGAAAATGCCGGTTAAGCGCCGCATCTCCAAAAGGCACAGGCTTCTGGCTCAGATGAGCCGGTGGGAAGACCTGTTTGAATACGGTCACGACTGGTTCGGGGATCATGCCGAGCTTGGCTACGGCAGCGAAGCCGAGATGAAGGCAGACGCGCCGGAAGCGTGGTCGGTCTTGGGCGCTGCCTTCCTGGCACATAGACAGACCCAAGGCCCGGTTTGGGCACTGGTGCAGTTCGGAGAGCCGTCCAGATGCCCGTGAAGCGTCGCAATGGCAAAAAGCACGTATCGGCCCAAGTCGAGGCATGGGCGGAGCTTTTCCAAACGGGCTCCGACGGCTTCGGCGATCTGACCGATCTTGGCTACGCGATCGAGCACAACGACCCTCAGAAACTCGCTGATGCGCCTGCGGCATGCGCAAGGCTCGGCCCCACATTCCTGGCCAGTCGGCCGGATGGGTGGACGGCCTGGGCGTTCCAGAAGTTCGGAGATCCCCGGCAATGAAGCGGCGCGGCAGCAAGTCGAAGAATCGGATCGTCATCACATCGGCCGCCGTCGAGGCGTTCAAGGCGAATGACTTCAAGGCGCTGCATCGTGCCTTAGGTCTCAAGCCTTGGGAAATGTCACCGCTGCCGCGCGATATCGAACCACTCGGCTGTGATCCCGAACGCCCGCCGAATTCCAGGGCAACCCTTTTCGACCAATCGTTTGAACGGGCGGTCGAGCTGCAACGCGCTCTTTTGGAGGCGGTGCAGTGACCCAGGAAGAGCGGCTCCACATCGCCAGAAACTTGATCGTCGCCGGCATCGAGATGGCTTTCCAAGTCACCGGCAGCGGCTTGGCGGCGCTCGAAGAGACTGAGACCGCAATGGGTGCCTTCCTGGCGGCGCACAATGCGAAGCTGACGGCCGAGATCGAGGCCATGGAAACACAAGGATCTGCCTAATGGTCGCAAGCGTCGGAAGCATCAGCATCGACTTATCGACAAACGCGCAGAAGTTCGCATCCGGCTTCAAGTCGGCCGCGACCACGGTTGAGAGCCAATCCGCACGCATGGCCAAGAGCGTGGCGGCTGTCGAAAGAGGTGTTACCTCTATAGGCGGGACGCTCAAGACCTTTGTCGGTGGCTTGGCCGCTGGCGCCGGCATTGCCTCCATTGCCTCTCTGAGCGGAGCTTTCGATACCCTCAAGCAAACGATCAGCGAATACGACGAGATCGCTACCAACGCCAAGCAGACAGGCCTGAATACAGATACCTACCAGTCTCTGGCTTTCGCAGCGAAGCAGGCGAACGTCGAGCAGGAGAGCTTCAACACAGCGCTCACCATCTTTGCCAAGAATGCCGGGCTCGCCGAGAGGGGCACGGGCGCGCTTTACAGCAGCCTGCAGAAGCTCAATCCGCAGTTGCTCCAGAACATCGTCAATACCAAGGACCAGGAGACGCGTCTCAAGCTTGTCGCCGATGCCCTAGCCCAAACGACAGATGCGTCGCAGAAGGCGGCGCTAGCCGCAGCAGTATTCGGCAAGGGCGGCGTCGAGATGGCCCGCTTCCTCGATCAGGGCAGCGCCTCGATCGAGGCCATGAAGAAGGCAGCCAAGGACTTGGGGATCGTCATACCGGATGATCTTCTGCAGCGTGCCGGCGATATCGACAACAAGCTCGATGAGTTGGCCAAGATCATTCACGTTCAGCTCGGCGAAGCGGTTATCAATCTGGTGCCAGTGCTTGAGAAGGCGACCATCGGCTTTGCCAACTTCTCAAAGAGCGTGAATACCGCTTCCAGCGCCCTCACCAACTTCGTCAATGATCCGAGTTGGGCAACGCTCGAAAAGCTTGTGGTGTCAATCGGCGGTGAGCCCTTCAAGGAAAATAGCCTCCTCGGGCATCTCGCCAACGGCACGATGGATTTCGGCACGTCAGCCGAAGACATCTCCGCCATCACCAAAGGCATCGACTTCCTGAAGCAGAAGATCGCCGAATTGCAGGCTTTGGCGGCCAAGGGTGCCGACGTTCATGTCGAACTGACCGATGCCCAACAGAGCCTCAATGACCTTGAGCTTCGGCTACGCCAAATTCAGGGCGTGGGAGTTTCCGCTGCGAACGAAATTCGGGCGAGCTTTGCCGAGGCTTTCCGTGCGGCCGAGAATGCTTCGATGGATGCATTGGCTTCGATGCGCGGTGCGGCTGCTCCCGGCTCTCTGCCAAACGTCACGCGCTACGGTGGCAACCCGAACCAGATCGAACTTCCCGATCAAAGCCGAAACGTTCAGACAAACGTCAACGGCTCCGGTGTCAATGTCACCAAATATTCCAGCGACACCGCCGACAACACCAAGGACACTGCAGGCTATACGCAAGAGACGGCGGATAACGTCACATCACTTGATCAGAACACGAACAGCAATTTCCGCCGATTGACTGACGCCATGGGGCGTTATTCGTCAAACGAAGTGACCGCAATCAGTGGCCTCGGCGCGTCCTTCGCCGCCGCTCAATATGACGCATTGGATGCGATTACGGCGCAGATGGTTCAGGCCGGTCTAAACACAGGCAGCATTTCTCAGCCGTCAAACATGTTCGGAGATCAGTGGGACTCGCAGCATGGATCTCATGTCGGCCCGATCCTGAATGGCGGGATAGCCCCGCATTACAGCCTCGGTTCAATGACGAGCGGCGGATCATCCGACACGCAAGTCTCCGTTGCTCAACCCGGTTCGGACATCACGCTGAACTATTACGCCGCCCCCGGCGAAAGCACAGAAACCGCCAAGCAGCGGGCGCGCGAAATGTTCAATGAACTAACCCTTCAGGCGTCGAGGGCATAATGCTGGCACCCCTGAT
>NZ_LYTP01000015.1:0-55718 GCF_001672435.1 Mesorhizobium sp. AA23 | reverse complement strand
GCGGAGAGCCGCAGGGGGCTTGTGGGTTCGCGATTGCCTGCTGCGCCAGCAGCATAAGGACGACGGCCGCTGCTACTCCCCGCGCGACGTTCATTCGCTTTGTTGCCATGATATTTCTCCTTGCTATTCAGAAAATGGTAGACTGCTATAGTCCGCAGTGTTGATAGAGATCGACAGAGTGCTGGCGCCATTTGCGCAATCGCTGCACGTATTATTTGCAGCTTTGTCGCAGTCTCGACCTGTCTCACCTCTTCGAAGTTCGCCCTTGTCGAGCTGCCGGTCGTCAATGAACGCTATCGGCGTGCCAGCCGATCGCGCCGCCAAGGGAATCGTCGCCCAAGACCACGAATGCGGCGAGCTCGGGATTGTCCTGCCGTAGCTGTGCCCGACTGCGCTGGTCCCATAGAAATTAAGCGGGGATAGGCACGGTATTAACGTAGCCGAATATGCCCCCGAGGCGCGCAGGCGGAACTGCCCAAAGCTTGGCTCTTAGATCGGTGTCGTAGACGGGCCCGAGCAATAAGGGGAGGTGGAGGGGGAGGGTAACACGCGCAGGGGGATTTTGGAGTCGCGATGGCCTGCCGTCCCAGCAGCACGAGGATGCCCGCTGCTACTCCCCGCGCCACGTTCATTCGCTTTGTTGCCATGATATTTCTCCTTGCTCTTCAGAATTGTAGTCTGTGGTGTGAAGTGCTCCGTCGATTGATTGAGAACGACAAGGCGCTAGCGCGCATTTGTGCAAACTGTACTCGCACGGTCTGTACCTTGTCGCAGTCCTCGACCTGTACTCACTCATCCGAAGTTCGCCCTTGTCGAGCTCCGGGTCCTTTATGAAAGCCATCGGCATGCCACCCGATCGCGCTGCGAAGAAAACCGATACCAAGGCTGATGAATACGGCTCGCTCCCGATTGTCCTTGCCGTAGCCGTGCCCGCCCGCGCTGGGCTCGTAGAAGTAAGCGGGATAGCCAAGGGCCTGCAGCTTTGCCGCCATCTTGCGCGCATGGCCCGGGTGGACGCGGTCGTCGCGTCTTGTGGTGGCGAGCAGGATAGGCGGATAGGGCTGTCCCGACGATGCGGCGTGATAGGCCGAGATTTCACTCAGGAAAGCCCAATCGTCAGCCTTGTCGGGATCGCCATATTCGTCGATCCAACTCGCGCCTGCCAGAAGCTTGGTGTAGCGGCGCATATCAATAAGCGGAACCGTGCAGAACAGCCCGCCGAAACGCTCAGGATAGCGGGTAAGCATGTTGGCGATCAGCAGGCCGCCATTTGAGCCGCCCTGGGCGGCAATCCGCCTCGGCAGCGTGATGCCCCTTCGCACGAGATCGGCGGCAACGGCGGCGAAATCGTCATGGGCGAGACGCTTGCCCTCCCTGCGCCCGGCATCGTGCCAGCAGGTGCCGAACTCGCCGCCGCCGCGGATGTTGGCCACCACACACGTGCCGCCGCGCTCGAGCCACAGCTTGCCGAGGGTGGAGTTGTAGGAGGGCAGGAGCGATATGCCGAACCCGCCATAGGCGGTAAGGTGAACTGGGGCATCTCCGTTCCCGTTTGGTGGACCGACCTGCGTATAGGGGATCATCTCACCATCGATCGAGACTGCCTCGTGGCGTGTGATCACCAGTGCGGATGCGTCGAAATTCTCCGGGCTGCGCTTCAGGATTTCTGAAGCGCTGAGAGGTGGCGCGGCCTTGAGATCGAACAGCAAAAGCTGCGGCGGCGTGATCGGATCCTGAACGCAAACCAGGACCTCCCCATTGGTGTCGTGATCTGCCGCATCGAGTGACCAGAGGTGAACAGTCCCTTGCGACGGCAAGGCGTCCAGGGCTCGGCCTGTCCATTCCTGCGGGCCCGGGGTGAACACCTCGAATCTCGGAGCGAGGTTCGCCAGGTAGCCGATAATGAGCGTCCCGTCATTCCAGAAGAATGACTGCAGACAGCGCCTCTCGGCTGGTTCAAACAGGGCACTAAAACGACGCTCGCCAGCCAGGAAAGAGGAAAGCGAAATGCCGATCAGTGCGTCGGCGCTATAGGTCGTCCCGGCGACCGTCCATGGTTTGCGCAGCTTTACCGCCAGCCAATCGCCGAAGTTAGCCCACCTGGCGTCCTTGGGAAGGTCGATCTCTGTCTTCGGCCCGCTTCTATCACCAACGTGGACTTTCTTCGCGAGCCAGGCCAGTTGCTCAATGAACCACAAGCGCTCGCTCTCGGCGGTACGGTCCAGATGGCCAGACACACCGAGGGTTTCGGAATTGGTTTCGAAGATTACCGGCGCCGCGAGGGGATCCGCGCCACGCTTCCACAGTCGCACGGTGCGTGCATAGCCGCAGCGCGTGGCCATACCATCACCAAGCGCACTGGAAAGCAGAAGAGTGTTGGGGTCGAGCCAATCAATGTCGCCCTTGGCTTCGGGGAGATTGAAACCGTCCGCGACAAAGCTGAGAGAGCTCAGGTCGAATTCGCGATGCACGACCGCATCGCTGCCGCCGCGCGACAGCCGCAGAACGGCTCTTTCCCGTCTCTCCGGCTCGATCAACGCACCACTCCAGACCCAGTCCTCTCCGTCGCTAGCCGCGAGCGCATCCAGATCGAGCAGTAGCTCCCATTGGGGATCCGCCTTCATGTAGAGGGCAAGGGTGGTCCGGCGCCACAGTCCTCGCCGATTGCCAGCATCTTGCCAAAAATTGTAGAGGTACTGACCGCGGCGCGTGACCAGGGGAATCCGGCTGGGACGATCGAAAATCGCTGTAAGCGCCGCCCGGTCGCGCTCGAACTGCGTTCCCGCGAAGTCCTTCAAGGTCTTCGCCGACTGGTTGGCGGTCCAAGAAAGTGCCCGTTCGCCATCGACATCTTCAAGCCAAAGATGGGGGTCATCGTCGGGCGCCTTCAGTGTCGGGCGGAAATCGAATTCAGTCATGTCCGAAAGACCTGAGGAATGAAAGCGCAATGGCTCTCGTCTGCTCGAGAAGGCTCAATTTTTGCGGCGAGGCCCGTATGTTCGAAAAGCGTGATCATGGATGAGTTCTTCCCAGTTGGTGCGGCGTAGCAGTGCTGTTGCGCATAGGGCCGCAACCGTCGTGCCAACTGGGAAATCCTAGTTTAAACAATGGGCTCGCTCTGGCGGCGCTGTGTCCGATGTCAGACATCGTCGCGAATGCGACAATGAAGCGTACCCCGTAATCAGCGGATCAAATTCCGGCGCAACGCAGCTTATCTCGATGCCCGATCGTTCGATGTTGTTGTTATCGACGCCAATCAGTATTTCCATTCCTGGAGTACGAGAAGATGCCGAATAAGAAGGGCGGCACAGCCCGCCTACAATCGGCTCACTATCTGCCACGTCACTGCGATTTCTCCGCTTATTTCACTGGAAAGGCGCACCAAGAACGGGGCATTCCTCAATACAAGCGTCCGCAGCCTTCAACATACGTTCACTTGGGTTAAATCCTGGCAGCATTTGCCCGAGGATCATAGCGTTAAGAAACAGCGAACCGCCAAGACGCGGATGAGTCGTGTGCCCTATCGCCGAGCTGTAATTTGAAGGGTTGCCACCATAGCGGAACGCAATATTCCGCGCATTTGATACACCTGATACACCGCGTTTCTTTTTACCTTCGGCACTCATCGTTTTCTCTTCGCTTTCTTATGTTGTCTGTATCCCGACAAGCGGCAAGATTTTTCAATAAATATGTAACGTCACCAATGACGTATCTGCTTACGCTCTCATTTTCTTCAGGCGTTCCGGCAAAGAGAACGCATTTGTGCTTTGAGTTACTGCTAACTCAAACCTTCGGAAGCTTTGCCACTGTTGTCCGGCAAAAGACGCGACACCCTCGCTAAAAGTTGCCGCCTCCCAATTTGCAAAGGCCGTGCCAGCATCTCAGCGTCCAGTAAGGTCGGTTTGCTTTGCAAAACTCGACAGTGCCCAGATGTCGGCTTGTAGTGAACCTCACATTTTGTCCGCCGCGGCTGGAACCGGCCGCCTGTCATTTAACCCGCCAGATCAATTGAACGCCCATATCCGCGCACGAAGAGCTGGACCATGCGCCACCTGCGCTACTTGCAGGAGCAGCGGTTCGACGTCTTGCAACATCACATCTCGCTCCAGGAGATGGTCGAAGCGTGCGCGTCTCGGAAGAGTGGCAATGCGCCTGTGCGGC
The DNA here is from genome assembly GCF_001672435.1 of Mesorhizobium sp. AA23. NCBI lineage: Bacteria > Pseudomonadati > Pseudomonadota > Alphaproteobacteria > Hyphomicrobiales > Phyllobacteriaceae > Mesorhizobium > Mesorhizobium sp. AA23. Next base: position 51,557 of record NZ_LYTP01000015.1, on the reverse strand, counting down.
CTAGGGACAAGCAGCAGCTTCAAGAAAAGGATCGAGGCTTCGTCGTTCATCCGTCTGGACATTTGCCCAGTCGGGGCAGACGCGATCTGATTTCCGTCGGAGCACGGCACCGGGTTCACTCGAACGCCAAGCTCGCCTGGACGGCAGGAGGCCAGCAGCGTGTCGCTCCAGGCAAGCCGATGCAGAACCGAATCTGCGAAGCCTTGAACGGCCGCAGCGGGACGAGCGATTGAACTCAGTATGACCTCGATCACGCGATCAGTGATCGCTAGATGGGTCGCCGGATGCCGCGAACGGCCCCAGCATTCGACGCCCGGATCACACCTGCGGCCCCTATGCCGCCACGCTAACTGCAACACACGGCTGCGCAACTCGACCGGCCGGCGATCGCCTGTTGCCTCAATCCGCTCTGATGCGCAATGCTCAACCGAGGACTCTGGCGTCAACCGGTGCAAAGCTGGTCACAGCATTTTTCCGAGTTCGATTCATGACAATCTGTGTTCAGATACAGACATCCTGGGGCTTAAAATCGAGCCTGCCAGGCGGACGACCCCTTGGATTTGTGGTTGCTGCTCACAACTCATTTGGTGGCATGGCAATTGCATATTCATAACCATGACACGTGTTGCGACATGGCCCGTCGCGCAGTCTTTGGCCCAGGAGTTCACATGACGTTCGTCCGAACGCAACACAGGCTGCGCATTCCGAGGGACGCCCCCAGCTCCGTTGGATCTCGCTGCGATCGGCAGACAGGACCGCCATCCTGCAGATGACCCGACCACATGAATATCGGCCGCTTCGCCAGCTCTCCAACGGCACATACCACCCGATCCTCTTCAAATTCGTGATGATGCAAAAAAGGAAAACGAAAATGCCTACCTCAGAAAAAGACGCCGTGGGGCGCTCGAGGCTCCAGAAATTGCGGTCTCATTGCCCACGAACGATACTTGCTGCCACGGCGTTGGCCATTGTAATGACCGCTCCAGCTCCAGCCGTCACCCAAGACGCTGACAAGCACTACTCCGACCAAAGCGTGGTTGTTGAAAACTGGGGTTGTATACTTCGGGCATTGTGCATTGGAGATCCAGAGCTCCTGTGAGATCTGCGGTCACCTAGTCGGGGTCGGAACACCAATCTGTTTTGACCTACCGCAACCACTCGTCAACGGCCTCAGCGGGCGTTTTCCATCCCAGTGCATAGCAGCCAGTGAAGGCAGATGCCTTTTTGAGCACCATCGGAGTTGAAATTTCTTTCAAAAAGTTCTCGATCTGCCGCGCCCATCCGGAGTGCCACAGACGCGTAGAAAATCAAAATGGACCCAATCGAGAATCATCAGGGGGTCCCGAGCTCCCAGTTCGAGGGCAGGATCCTTTCTGAACGTGGCGCTACGCTGAACCCCGAGTGACGCAAATGTCCTGAGGCTTTCAGGCTGCTGTCACCTAAGGGTGTCAGAAGCCGGCTGTTGCTGCCCTGCCTTTCACCTTTACTTGGAGCCTCCCATGCTTAATCCAAAAGCTGGCGCTATCACCCTTTCAGTCCTAGTCCTGCTTTTTTCCGGGCTAGCGACACGATATGGTCCAGTTGCCATACACTACGTCCGCCAGCTCGAAAACCATCGCCGGCTCGCCGCGGATTGGCGGAAGCTCATTCCAGAGCGGCGCGACGCACTCTTGAACGACACCGCTGCGCCAACTGCTGGCAACCCGAATGGCGACGTCCCTCTCGTTGTGTTTTTGGACTACAACTGCCCGCAGTGCCGGGCGGAAGACCGTATAATCCAGCAAGCCCTCAAGGATGATCCCAAGCTGAAGGTTGTCTACAAACATTATCCGGGCGAGAAACCGGGTTCCAAATTTGCCGCACTGGCGGCGCTCGCCTCCATCAAGCAGGGAAAATATGACGCGTTCCATCACGCCCTGATGGCTACTAGCGGGCAGCTCAGCGAATTCGACATTTTGACTATCGCAAGACAGGTCGGCCTTGATGTTGAACAGCTCAAACGGGACATGAGAGACCCCGCCCTCGAAAACCTCCTCGAGCGCAATCGCGCGGTCGCCAAGGAGCTGTACATCGACGGCACGCCTGGGTTCGTTCTCGGCCTCGAAGTGATCCCAGGCGTGCCCAACGTTCACAAGCTGGAACGCTTAATCGCCAAAGAGCGGGAAATTAAGCGTCGTGCCGCATCACCAACTTCGGCATTTTGACAGCGTCGGCGGCCGGTGCAATCCCGTCCTCTCGCCACGAGCGTCGCCTCTGGGCCGGGCCAAATCTCTTATACGGTCCGGCAACACGGCAGTGGCCGACCACGCGGTTCTATGCAGCGCATCAGGCCAAGAGCAATGCCAAGCCGTCCTGGACATCGCATCGGAGTTCAAGGTCTTCCAATGCCCAGGAATGGTCGCCGCGACAACAACTCCTGCGAACGGGCGCTGAGAGCCGCCGTCGTTTAACGAAAGATCACCAACGGCTATCCCGAGGAGGCCCCATGAATCGCTGCACATCATCATTTGCAATTCTTGCTTTCGGCACGTTCTGCACATCGTCGACCATCGCCATGGCGGCGCATTCGACCATCTATTCAGCGCCCGACAAGAGCGTCGCCATTCTTGGTGGTGTTGGCTACACCTGGCTAAAGGGCAACGAGCTTGTCTACGACAAAGTGGGCAATCATATCAGCAAATTGATCTGAGAAACCGACGCGCCGGTTCTGACCACCGGGCTAAGGGCCGAGGTGTGGAACAACTGGATCATTTCAGCCAACGCCGTCTTCGGTTTCTCTGGCAACAGCCATATGGAAGACTATGATTGGCTGAAAGATGCGCCGAGCTTCGTGGAACGGGATTGGTCGCATCAGTCCATCCACCCCGACACTCGCCTTGACCGCTACATTGACCTTGACATGGCAGCAGGCCCAGACTTCGTGATCAACGATGCCACGGTTATCAACCTGCATGGCGGCGTCAAATACACTAACATCAAGTGGAAGGCCTATGGCGGTTCGTACATATATAGTGGGGAAGGGTTCCGCGATTATCGCGGCGAGTCCCCGGACGGCGAACCGGGCCTCGATTACGAACAGCGCTATTTCGGCCTGTTCCTTGGCGCGGAAGCGACCACGACGCTCGGGAACTTGACGCTCTCGGGTCTGCTGCGCAGCGGCTTCACCGTTGATGCAAGCGCTGTTGACGATCACTGGAGGCGCGAGCTGCGATTTGAGGACGACTTCTTCACGGTGCCGTTCATCTCGGCCGGCGCCAAGATCGATTATCAGATGACCGACCGCGCCAGCGTCTTCCTGGCCGCCAATGGCGACAAATATTTTCGGAAGAAAGGCTACGACACGGCCTACAACATGGCGACCGGCAAACAAAAAACCTACAAGGATAGCGCTGGCATGGACTTCTATGCTTTCACGCTGCGGGCCGGCTTCACGCTGACGTTTTGAGCGCAGTCATGCCTGACGCTGAGCCGTAGACGATGCGTGGAGTGACGATTTGGAGTAAGGACGCACAATACATCTGCGCGAAATCCTGATCGAGAACGCGCTGCACTGGACCCTCGACGTGCCGCAGCGAGGATCAATCCCGCCTCCGAAAGGGGCACGGGGCGCATTACATTGGCTATCGTCAGGCATTTCGCCATCCAAGCGTGCCGTCACGACAAGCCTCCATCAAGCTCAGGCGCAAAAAGGCCGGTTGGAGCACCGACTATCTCGCTTCAATCCTCGGAGAACTTCGTTGACCCCGATTCGGAGCCCTGCCCAAACGGCGCCGACCTCGGCCAGGATCTCAGGAATATCCGGGCGGGCGTGATCCGGCTGGCGTGAAGGTGTTGTTCGCCGGCCATCAAAATTTTTAGGTCCCGACGGCCGTCTGGCGCTGGTTCGCGAAGCCGCTTCGAAGCGCGCAAGACCCGTAGCTCAACTCATGGCCCGCCTAACCAAAGGCGGGCATCGTAGTAGACCGCAGTCTTTCTGACCGACGTCCAAGCGACCCAGGCGATTTCGCAAGCCGGGCGGGTTTGCGCCGTTCGCATCAAGAGTTGCCCGGCCAATTTGTCCCTCACATATAGCTGACGGTCAGCCGCAAACGGTATACCAGCTGTCGAATCGGCCATTGTTTGGAGCCGCGCAAAGACCACCGTAGCAAACATTCTCGCCCTTGAAGTAGGCCAGGAACTGCAGCAAATGCAATATTTCGTCCTGTTCATCTTCGTCGCGGATACGCTCCGGAGCACCCTGCGACTTCAGTGCCAGGTCGATTAACTCGATCGCACGATCTTTGTTGCCGCTCTCGTGATAGTACAGGGCTGCCAACGGATAAGGCAGGAGCTTGCATTGGTCGCTTTCGGGGGGATTCAGTGCCAGGATGTGTTCGGACAGCTGTTTACCCATCGCCAAGCGCTCAGCAGACGGAAACTGCGAATGGTCAAAGTTCGGGAAGAAGAGTTCCTCTAGCGCCGCAACCATCCATTTCTCGGATTTTCTGTTGATCGCGTCGCGAACGAATTGGCTCATGACGGGCACGCCGACCTGCATGTCCTTCATGTTGTGAAGCAACAGATTCACATGAGAACGTCGGAAACCGAGGTTGTCCGGCATCAAGGCGATGCCTTCCTCGATCGCCGAGAGCGCCGTCTTCCAATCCTTTTTCTCCACCGCCGCCCAATACATGTCATTGATCTGCTTCTTCAGCGCCTGTTCGCGCGCTATCGTTTCGCCTTCCGCGATCCGCTCCCTATCGGCGGATTTTGCTTTATCGCTGGCGCGCCAGCTGCCAGTAAGCACTTTCGGCAAAACCTCATCGAGTTGCATCGGGTGACCGATAAAGGCGATGTGGCCGTCTCGGTCGACCACGAACGAGGTCGGAATCGCGGAAGAAAAGCTGGGCTGCATCCAAAGCGTGTTCATTTCGCCCGTGGAGTCGAACGCGATCCGATAGTTCAGATTCATGAACTTTTCGGTCAACCAAGTGTCCAACGTGCTTCGGGCCTCATCGGCCGTTGGAGCGTCTTCAGAAGCCGCGACTCCGATGATCTCAACTCCGCTGTCCTTGTATTTCTCCTGCAGCTGCATCAGATGGGGCATTCCGTCCACACAAGGGGCGCACCAAGTTGCCCAAAATTCGACGATGTACACTTTGCCGGGCTCGAAGCTGGTGAGGGGCTCGCCACGCAGCCAGCTCTCGACTTGAATCGAAGGGGCCGGGGACTCGATCTGCAATACCACGTTGCGGTCTAACGCTTTTTCCAAAGGTTTCTGCACTGGTTTCCTCTCGGAGGCGGCACACGGGTTCAGGGAAGAGAGCATCCTCGTCTTGCACCGTTGCTTGTGTTGCAAACGCTATGCCAGCGGGCTCAGCGCGCACTAACCCCATGATATGCTTTGAAAAGCCTCTGAAGTGCCCGGATAGCGGTTGTAATGAAACTGACAAGTTTTCTCCTTTGCCAGGTTTTGGACGCGCATTGCCCGTGCTACGCGCCGCCAGAAAAGCGTAGGCCATCCGCGCGATCCTGACGCCCCAAACCGCGAGAATCCGTGCGAGACCGCCGCATCACGTCGTGTCAGCGCCTCGGCCTTTAGCTCGCCGCATGCGTCGTAATCCTCGCAGATGCTTCAGAGTCGGGGCCCGACGATCTCTGGGCTGAATCACGATTCGCGGATCAAATTCGCCGAGAGGTTGTTTCCAGACAACAGCAATGTCCTCTTCGCGTTGCAACGGGTTCGCGACGCGTCTGTGTCAGACGGGTTCCCGAGGTGGTCCGGCGGCTGTTCGATGATCGAGCTGACGAGTCGCAATCAGAGGAGCTTTTGCGACTGGAACAGGGGTTGAGCGAAGTGCTGTAGCTACGGCAGGATGATCAAGCCGCCTCAGCTTTTTTCAGCGACCCAGGGAGGCCCGCTGGACCGGGTGACCACAACAGCATCGTGGCCGACGCTTTCGCAGCGGCCGGCTCTGGGCACGCCGGAGTTGAGGCCGCCGCCCCGCCAGCGTTAGCTGCCAGCCAACAGCAGATCCGGCCCTGGTCGGATGCGCTTGACCAGGGCAACCACCTGCCGCCTGAGCGGGTCATCATCAACAATGAACATTCCACAGCGCTGTTGTGGCCAGCGAAGAGGCAGGAGGGCCCGAATACGGCAAATCGCGGAACAACTGGTCGAGCCTTCCACTCAGAATCAGTGAATCCGGGGTGAATGCCGCACTCTCTAAGGCATGGAAGGGCGGAAGGTGACCGGCAGGCTCTGCGGGCAGCGAATGACGTAAGACGGCATGTAGACAACGTCCTCGGCGGCGATGGTCAGCGCCAGATCCTCCAGCCGCCCGAACAGCGCGGGGAAGGCGCAGTGCAACTCCAGGCGCGCCAGCGCAGCGCCCAGGCAGGAATGCGGCCCCTCGCCGAACGACATGTGCGGGTTGTGCCGCCGGGTGACATCGAACCTGTCGGCGCCGGGACCGAAGGCCTTTTCGTCCCGGTTCGCCGCATGGAACGCCATCAGGACGGCGTCGCCGCGGCGAACCGTGCAGCCGTCGATCTCCACGTCCTGGGTGGCATAGCGAAACGGCAGATTGGCCGCTGAGCTGCCCCAGCGCAGGATCTCCTCGATCGCCTGTGACCACGAAACTTGGCCGCTGCGCACCAGGTGCAGTTGCTGCGGATGCGTCAGCACCATTGCCTATAACGCCGGTGACGGTGACGAAGCCTGCAGAGAGCACCATGAACAGCATGTCGATGAGCTCGGTGTCGGAAACGAGCTCGCCATTGTCGCGCGCGACGATCAGGGCCGAAGCCAGATCATCGCCGAGCTGGCCCCGCTTGAGCGCGATCAGACGACGGAAGAACTCCGGGATGCGCTGCCGCGTCTGTCGCACCTCTTCGGCTGTGGCGGAGGTGTTGGCCAGGCTGTAGGTGAGCGCGACGATCTCTTCACGCTGTTCGTCCGGCAAACCGAACAGTTCGGCGATCACGTTGGTGGGCAGCGGAACGGCGAACTCGCAAATCAAATCGGCACTGCCGCCGCCCTGCGCCATCTCGGCCAGGAGTCGATCGACGCATTGTTCGATCCGTGGCGCCAGCAAGGCGATATGACTGGGCGCGAAGCTCTTGGACAGCAGGCCACGCAAGCGCCGGTGATCGACGCCATGCGCCGTGGCCATGTTGTCCACTTTGCACATCCCGATCAGCGGATGATCCTCGGGAATTTCGCCGTCCTGCAGCGCCCGCCACTGTCGCCAGTCCCTGTTGAAACGCTCGTCGGAAAGCATCCGCCTGAGCGTCTGTTGACGACCTGCCACCCAGGTCAACTCGTCGCCTGGCAGCGACACTCGCGCCATCCCCCCTGCTGCAGAATCGCAGAAGACAGATCATCAAGTTGCGTGGGAGCGACCGACACACCAATCACGTCGCAATGATCGTCTTCTGCGCGCATGCCAACAACTCCTTTAAGAACCATCGCGCGTGCACTTCTCGGCACGGATGATCCGCGCGCGGACTTCGAAAAGTGCCCCTTCAGTGTGCTTCGTTCTTAGAAGCGGTAGGTGAGACCTGCGCCTACCAGCCAGGGATCGAGCGCGGCCTTGCCTGTGAGCTTGGCGCCGGAGACAGTGACGTCGAAGTCGGGCTTAAGGAAAAGCTTCTTCACGTCGAAGTTGACGCCCCAGTGCTGGTCCACCATGTAGTCGAATCCGACCTGCAGCGCGGCGCCGAATGTGTTCTTGACCTTGAGATCATCGGCGCTGCCGGTTTGCTGATGATAGAAGATCGTATAGTTCACGCCGGCGCCGATATAGGGCTTGAAGGCGCCGAAATCGGTAAAATGATACTGCAATGTGAGCGTTGGGGGCAGCAGCCAAACCTTGCCGACCTTGCCCAGCCCGCCGATCGCACCTTGGCCATCGATGTTGGCATAGGTGGTGCCCAGTATGAGCTCGGTGGCGATGTTGTCGGTGAAGAAATACGAAATATCGAGTTCCGGCGTCAGCGTGTTCGAATAGGAAAGATCGGAGCCGGGCACCGCGTTGACGTAGCCCGAATTCTCAGTGATCACCCCCAACGCCCTCAGGCGGATCTGCCAGGGGCTTGGCGCTTCCGCGACCGGGGCTCCTGCCTGCGTAACGCTCGCGGCTTGATGAACATCTGCCGCGCCGGCCTGTCCCGCAACGATGAGGACGACAGCCGCTGTTACTGCCCGCGCCACCCCAATTCGCGCTCTCGCCATGCTCTTCTCTCCTTGATCTTCAGAAACGACGCACTTCGCTTTGATTGAATCCTGCTCGCATCAATCGAGATTGACGGAGCACTCATACGGGACAGCCCTCGCATGCGTCGTGCCAAATGAGAAAATCGTTGCAGAACAATGCGGTCACTCTGATAGCGCTGTGTCTCATGTCCGACTTCGTCGAAGATCCGACAACGAGTGCAGCCGTAGTCGCCGGTGGCCGAATTTCCCCAGTCGCCTCGGTTCTGGGACGGCAACGGGCTGCACCTTTCAAAACTCTCGGAAATTTGCACACTGCGTCAGCGTATGTTCGCGATGCCGTCGCAGACTGGGTTTCGTGGACGTCCCTCGGAATGGCTTGCCCGCGGACCTACCCCCGACTGGCAATTCGCCGCATGACGGCTCCGCACCACTGAGCGGCTGGAATACGGGGCATTGCTGTCCGGCAGCCTTGGGCCGCAAGCGGCCGCCTTTGTGCTGTCATCGGGCACTTGAAATAACCGTCTGTTGCTAATCAGGCTGCCCTGTAGCCGACGGGGAAAATGCGTTGGTGTTTCTTCTGGTAGATGCAGTAAGTAAGCAAATCATAAGTATTTGAGAAGCTGTGCAACCAGAATATGTGAGGTTCGCCGTTCGCATCATAAAAGATGCTTTCGCCTTCGCCTACCGGACCCCGCTTGCGGTTCGTTGCGTGATCGCAGATCGCGGAATAGGCGACTTCGGTGGTGATACCGGGAAAGTGCTCAGCAAGCGCTTTCGATCTCGGGAAATAGGCCACATTGTCATTCCCCGCCTTCTCGCAGATATCTCTGTGATAGGGATGCCGGCTGACAACGCCGAAGGCAGGAAATTCCGGATCGCGTTCGCAAACCATTTGCCAAAGCGTTGTCGTGAGGGTGTTCCCGTAGCGCTTGCGAAGCTGCTCGATGCTCTTCCATTCAAACGAGCAGTCTAGCGCTTCGGGACGAAATCTTCCCCCGAGAAACAAGAGATGGCGCCCGCCATAATTGGCTTCCGCCTCCATTGCCTGATGGAATGTCGGGTTCAGCGTGGACTCATTGTCGCCCAGAAGCAGGGAGCGATGCCAAGGCAGAAGGTCATGTGTAATCTCATGTGCGATGAGGAAGCGTCGCTTCAGCTCGGCTACGTCATCATCGATGAAGATTCGCTTGTCGCCTTCCTTCAGCATCAGGATACCACGAAGGCCATATTGCTGGACCACATCGACCATGCGCTTGGCCGTGCTGGTGATCTCGTGGCCAGCGATTCGCGCCCGGTGGGCGATCTCATCCAGTAGGCTCAGGTTCGCTTTGCTATAATAGGTAAGGTCAAGCTTTTGCAGCGCACGCACCTGCTCGAGCCGTAATGGGGGCTCTGGATTGCCGAGATCACGGAGCAGACGTGATACGTGCTCATGGATATCTCGGCGCTCAAAGTCCCCGATTATCGGCTCAATCGCGGACATGGTCATCCATTCTTCTTATCGATTGACGCCAGTACCTTGACGAAATCGTTGAGGTCGCGCCTTTCAGCCTGGCTTAGCTTCGATAGGTCGTCCGAACTGGCGGCAAAACGATGCGCCGCTTCGGTGAGATTGTCGTTCTGCGCAGACGACGCCGCGGTCAGCTGTTCTACAGCCCGTGCTGAAACCCCAATGAACTCGGCCAGCTGGTGAACGGTACGCGGACCTGGAATATAGCTGGGATCCTTCTCCACCTTCTCCAATTCCGCCGCATCAACACGAATTTTGGCAGCCAACTGCGCAATGCTCAATCCGTCCTTGCGTCGAAGCTGATGCACCAACTTAAACAGCACAACAGATTTCTGTTCAGAGGCAGCCGAAGGCTGCCTCGCAGTTGCTTGATGACGAGACTTCTCCTGCATAAGACGCTCAAGCGGAGCTGCATCGCGCAGCGGGAGTCCCGCGTCGCAATCGACATCTGGATCATGTTCGATATGGCTGCGTAGCCAATCGGCAGTGAAATGTAATTTCATGGTCGACTCCTCTTGTTAGTGTTGCACGGATAGGAAAGTCGCAGCATCCCTGCTGGAAAGCTCGAAGTATCTCAGCCCTTTATGCACTCCTTCGCCATCCGCTCCAAGATCCGTCATTCCGATCGCATCCCGGTAGAAAACTTCTGCGCCAGGAAGTGAATGCAGACCGATACGGCCACCAAACTCTTCTTCCAGGCTCAAGCTGACGGCCGTGCCAACGAGCGCACGCCCTGCACCCTTGTAAGTCGGCTCAGCAACCAGCTTTGGTCGATTCCATGGAGCCGTCGCCAAAAACTCCACGTAGATTAGCGGCACTCGCTGATGCTCGGGGTGGCGACTGAAGCAGTCTTGGCCACCTTTGCGCGTCATCATAATGGCCTGTGTGCTGCCGCCACATTCCAGTACGAAGAAATCGAACAGGAACGGGTCGTTCAGCGCAACCAGCGCCTTCTTGCCCCATTCCCAATGGGCGTCTTCGGCATTGACCTCCGCTAAAGTCTGAAGAGAGGCCTTGGCTTCCCTGCGACGCAACTCAAAAAGCGGTCGCCAGCGTCCTTCGATGTGCGCGAGATTCGTGCTGTCCAAGCCATGATACAGATCTGCATCTTCGAACCGGCCTGTTGCGCGATTTAAGAGAAAGACGCGATCGATCAGCTCTTTCATAGAACCATCAGCTCTACTTTTTCTGACTTATCCGCGCTTTCGACAAATACCTTTTCGCCACGCGCCAGTCGATCGTCGACTGATTTGTAGAGCCGCAGCGCCTGGCGAACGAGCGCGGTTTTGGACAGCCCTTTTTCTTCACACATGGTTTCAAGGACGCTCATTTCCGCGTCCGACAAGTTAAGCGTCATCGTGCGCTTCATAGGCGCCTCCCTAACCGGCATTGTTTATGTAGCTATAAAGTCCATAATTGTCAACCAAAAAATGAAGGTAAAATAGCTACCGACTAGCTAGACATTGGCTAAAAATTGCATATATGTTTTGTGCAGAATGAGAGACAAGGAGGCTTCGATGCCTGACGTGACGAACTTTACATACAAGCTGGACGGCCGTGTAGTGGCTACCAATGACGCCATCATTTCTGGTCGCGAGGTCCGCGCCCTGGGTGGGCTTGATCCGGCCAGCGACTATGTTCTCATCCAGATAGCGGACAGGACATCGCGTTCGATTGGCCTTGAGGAAGCGATCGACCTGCGGGAGATGCCCCACTCTGAGTTCCTTTCATTCGAAGGCGACAGGACCTTTTCTTTCACCGTCAACGAGCGTGGCTGGGAGTGGGGATCGGCGACAATCTCCGCGGCCGACATCTATCGTTACGCCAGCATCGACGAGGATCTCGAGCTGATCCTGGACAGCGCCGGCGATACGGTCATTCCCGCTGACGGCGCGGTGACTCTTGGCGGACAGGGCGTCGAGCGCATCCGCAGCCACGAGACGAAAACGGTGGTTATCAAGGTCAACGGTCGATCGCGCACGGTACCAAGGAGAAAGCACAGCTATCGCGAGATTGCACTACTGGCCTACCCCGACGCCAACTTTGAGAAGTTCAAGTACACGATCACGTACCTGAAAGGTGTCCACGGCGCGGAAGGTGATCTGGTGGAGGGCGAGAAGATCGAAGTCAAGAAGGGGATGGTCTTCAATGTCCGCCGATCTGACAAGTCGTGATCCGCATCTGAAGCGGCTGCTGGACGAGGGGTTTGAGCTCGAGATGCGCGAGCTCGTCCTTCTCATTCACAGCGTCCCCTACGTGAAGCGCGACATGTCGCTTGGCCGCGGCACGCTTGTCTGCACTCTGTCGCTGGATACCCAAGGCCTGACCTCGGTTCCACAGACCGACCACACCATGTGGTTCACCGGAGAGACGCCCTGCCATCGCGATGGCACGCCGATGACCAATATCATCAACAACAGCAACGAGGCGACAGTCGGATCCGACATCAAGGTCCACCACTATTTCTCGTCGAAACCAGAAGGTACTGGCCTGTATGCCAACATTTACGACAAGGTTGTCACCTACGAATCGCACCTCGGCGCTGCTGCGCGGTCGCACGACAAGACCGCGAACGCGCGCACAGGCGTCACGTTAGCCAGTGCGCAGGACGATAGCCCGTTCGCGATCCCCGATTCTGCGTCAGCCCGCTACGGAATCGTCGTCGCCAATCGCAAGCTCACAGGCCGCATCGCGATCATCGGCCTCGGCGGCACAGGTGCCTATCTGCTCGATCTCGCCGCCAAGACCCGCGTTGCCGAAATCCACATCTACGATGACGACCAACTTCTCAACCACAATCTTTTCCGCTCGCCTGGTGCTCCCGAACTGGCGCTGGCGAAGAATTTTCCCCGCAAGGTAGATTATTACGCAGCGCTTTACGCGCGCATGCACAAGGGCGTGGAGCCGCACGCCACCAGGGTCAAGGCTGACAACATTGACGAATTTGCAGGTTATGACTTCGTCTTCGTCTGTGTTGACAAGGGATCGTCGCGGCGCGTGATTGCCGAAGGGCTGGTTCGCCTTGGCATTCCATTCGTCGACACTGGCATTGGTCTTGGGCTCGACGACAACACGCTCGACGGTTGCGCACGGGCGACTTTCATTGCCCCCGGCACGCCGTGGGCGGAGGTGGCGACCCATCTGTCATTCGGTGACGACGATGAAGAGGCCGATGTGTACGGAACCGAGATCCAAACCGCCGAGCTCAATTCGTTGAACGCGATCATGGCGATCATGCGCTGGAAGCGCTGGCTGACCTTCTATCGTGATGAGCGCAACGAAAGAAACGCGACATACATGATCGAGGGCAACAACATCACGAACCGGGGGGCATGATGGCTCGGGTGGATTGTCTTACAACGGTCTTTGTCGAAGATATTCCCGAACAGCTGGAAGACGGGTTTCTTTACGTGTCGCGCCAATGCCACGTTGCCCTCCACAATTGCGCCTGTGGCTGTGGCGAGGAGGTTTCGACACCGCTCGTTCCAACCGAATATGACCTTGTCATGGAGGACGAGGGCGCCTCGATCTGGCCGTCGATCGGCAACCACGACTTCTCTTGTGGCTCACACTACATCATCAAACGTGGCCGAATCCATTGGGCGGGCAAGATGTCTCGCGAGCAGATCGAAGCCGGCCGGGCCTATGACCGCCTTCTCAAGCGCGGCGCCCAGCCGAAGAGGCTCAGGGCCATCCTCGCATGGTTCAAGCGCCTGTGGACCAAGTTCATTGGTTGATCAGCGTGCAACTGACGGCATCGCTTTGCAAGCACAGATCAGGTTGACGACGCCTTCGGGAAAGCCGGCCTCCGCTGCGAACGCAACCATTGCGTCTGCAACAAGCGGCGTTTGTTCGGCAGGCTTGACTATGACGCGCAGCCCGATGCCAGCGCCGGCGAGATCTTGCGCGCGACCATTGAAGGCGAGAAAATTCCACGGGTGATCGTGCCAGCAACGCCGATCGGCTACCACCATCCGCCACTCGGTCGAGGGCGGGGGGAGATCGTCTCGCCATAGAGGCGAGGGCCCTTCGGGTTCGAGGCGGGCAGCGCCGTCATTGAGGCGCTCGGCAACTACTGCGTGTCGACGTGGCTGCTTTCTGGCAACCGGACGACGCCTTCTTCGACCTGCTGCGCGACAAGGAGATCGCCAATGCAATGCTGGCCGATCTCGGCGGCAAGCATGTCGCCGACGGCAATGTCGCCGAGAAGGTCAAGACGCAAAAGAAGATCATCCGCGACTTCCTGTCGGGCGATAACGGCCGCAGACAAGTCGAGGCGGGGCTGCCCAACTGGATGAAGTTCCCGGTCGAAAGCTACACCGAGCGCGGCGGCTTCGCACCGCCGATCAATGGGCCAGGGTCCAGCCGCTGTTCGTCCGCCAATAGGTGCCAACCCGGGCGGCGGCTCTTTCGAGTGCCGCCGCCCCTATTGCCTGCCGCTGGAATATTGTCGATGCGAAAAACAGGGATCCGAACAGCCTTGGCCTGCGCAAGCCTATTGTGCAGCGCACAAAATCCGACGCGCGGCTAACGGTCTTCCGCTGCGGGAATCGGGCTTGGACACCAGCGGCGAGGCAGTGAGAACCGATGCTTCGTCGATATCGCATTCATAGCTGAGGACCTTCATGACCCTTTCGAGCCCTGACAAATCCGGCGCCGCCAGTCTCGAGGCCATCGCGCGAAACGGCGGCGTGCTGCGCCGCATCGCCGCGCGCATTCCGACCTATCTGTCGGACATTCGCGAGAATCCGGCATGGCTGCCGATGTTCGTGCTCGCCCGCACCATGCCGGCCCGCAGGATGCACTGGCGTGGGGCAAAGCCGGTTCGCATGTCGCAAAAAGCCCACGACACGATGTTTGCCGGCGTCAATCGCCAGGACGTTGTCGAGGCGCTGCGGTCGGACGGGCTGTTTTGCGGGCTCGTCCTGCCGACTTTCATCCATGAGGAGATCGCCGCCTTCGCCCGGTGCACGCCTTGTTTCGGCAATTTCGATCGCCGTCTCGAATTCATGCCTGAGGACCATGCCGAGGCCGAGAAGCGTTTCGGCCGCTCCTTGCTCAGCGGTCACTATTTCGAGCGCATCCTCGACTGCAAGGCAGCGGTCGCCATCCAGAACGACCCGCTGCTGCTCGACATCGCCGCGCATTATCTGGGCGCTCAGGCGAAACTCATCACCACACACGTGTGGTGGAGCTTTCCCACCGGCCAGGCTTCCGACGCCGACAAGAACCGTGCCTCGCTGGGGAAGTATCATTTCGATCTCGATGACTGGCGGATGCTGAAATTCTTCTTCTATCTGGCGCCGGTCGACGAGGGCGCCGGCCCGCATGTCTATGTCCGGGGCAGCCACAAGCGGCGCATCCTCAAGCATCAACTTACGATGCTCGTCGGCCATCCCGCGCATGAGGTTCTCAACGTCTATGGCGATGACAGCCCCGTCACGCTGACCGGCGAAGCCGGCCTCGGCTTTGTCGAGGATCCGTTTGGCTTCCATATGGGCACCGTGCCTTCGCGCACGCCACGATTGATGATGGAAGTCGGCTTCGGCGTGTCGCCGCCCTCGCGCCGGCGCTTCCATGGCGAGCCGGTCATTCGCTGATCTCGCAAAGTCTGAAAACAGCTTTCCCCAGATCACACGCCTGGTTCTCCCTTGGGCTAGCTGGTGCCATGGCGTCGTCATGGGATCAGCTGGCACACTGGATCGAGGTCATCCGACCCCGGTTGGGCCTCGACTGACCCAGATCAAGGCCATGTTCTTGTCGGCGTGGTCTAATCGGCCAGTTCTTCAGGGGAAACGCATGTGCTGACCGACAGCCTGATCGTCGCTCCCATCATCTTGACAATCCGGACCATACGGGGGGCAAATGACGCTTCATCAGCCAGGAACCGACGTGAGGAACGCGCTTGAGGCGATGCGGCGGGCCACGGATCGTAGCGCAATCGACGCGCGACATGCGGCTCGACTCCAGCAGCGTTTCGCGAAGAGAGCCGACGCGCAGGCGGCTAGCTGATGCCTGGCCTTGACGACAGCTTCGACATCATTGTCGTTGGCGCCGGGCCGGTCGGACTTTCCTTCGCCGCATCGCTTGCCCACAGCGAGCTCAAACTGGCGGTTGTCGAAGGGCAGTCCCTGGAAAGACTGGCAAGTCCGGCTTTTGACGGTCGCGAGATCGCGCTCACCCACGCCTCGATTGGCATCCTTCGCGAGCTCGGCGCCTGGGATGTTATCCGTGCTTCGGACAAGTCACCGCTTCAGGGCGCACGCGTCCTCAACGGATCGAGTCCCTTTGCGCTGTGTTTCGATTCCCCCGACGGATCCGCGGAACCACTGGGCGTTCTGGTCCCGAATTGCCGGATCCGCGATGCCCTTTTCAAGATCATCCGCTTGCAGGGCCATGTTCGGCTGCTGTGCGGCCACTCGGTCGTGCGTGCAACAAACAGCCGCCAGCGAGCAGTTATAACGCTCTCCAATGGCAGGCAGCTGACCGCTCGGCTTCTCGTTGCCGCCGATTCGCGTTTGTCCGCCACCCGCAATCTGCTCGGCATCGGCGCCGATATCAATCGGCTTGGCAACTCGATGCTGATTTGCCGGGTGAGGCACGAGCGCCCCCACCATCAGATCGCGATCGAATGGTTCGATCATCGTCAGACGATAGCGATGTTGCCCCTCGCGAAAGGCGTGTCGTCGCTGCTTTTGACTTTGCCCTCAAACGAGGCCGAAGGACTGCTTGCCCTTGATGACGAGTTGTTCCTGATGGAGTTGACGAAACGCTGTCGAGGCCGCCTCGGCAACATGAGCCTGGCAAGCCAACGCCATATCTATCCGTTGGTCACGACCTGGGCGCACAGGTTCCGGGCGCCGAGCGCCGCATTGATCGGCGACGCTGCCATCGGCATGCACCCGGTGACCGCGCATGGCTTCAACATCGGCCTCGGCGGCCAGAAGCAGCTCGCCCGTGGTATTCAGACAGCATGGCGCGACCGTCGCGACATTGCCGATCCCGACATGCTCCACAGATATGAAAGCCGACTGCGCCTGTCGGCCGCGCCGCTCTACCATGCTACGAATATTCTCGTCGGTCTCTACTCAAGCGAGCATCCGGCAGCACGGCTTGCAAGGCATGTGGGGCTGCGCCTCGGACAACATCTTCCCTTTGTCCGTTATGGCATTGCGGCCATGCTGAGGCGGTGAACCCCAGTCACAGTGGCATCGTCCGCGTGCCGGCCCAGCAGGCTGGCGAGTGTGGTTCGATGTGAGCGGTCGCGGCTGCGCGGAATCGTCGATCGCCGGAAGAGCATGACGCCTTCCTCCCCTTGTATAGGCGAAAGCGTGATCTGCTCTTTCAGGCGTCTGTGTTCCTAGTGCGGACGACGAGGTATCTGGGCCGGTCAATCGGCTTTCGGTGCTGATTATGGCAGGGCCGCCCCTCTACTGAGCGATCGGTCAGGATTGCTCTGTCTTGGAACGAGAGAGGACCGCCGCGATTTTCGACCCGCGCAGCGCCCAGCCGGTTCCGTGGTTGCACGCTTGTCGTTCCATGGTCAGCCGCATCCGGCGCAGCCGGCACACGAGGTGGGCGACCGAACGAACCGTCAGGGGCGACGATCCGAAGGAGCCCAATTGCTCCACAATGGGCCTCGCGGCTGACGGAACGCGGCTGATCGACGCGATGGAGAAGGCCAACTGGGTCCAGGCTAGGGCGGCTCGTATCCTCGGCCCACGCCGCGGCAAGTCGGCTACGCTCTACGCCGGCACGGAATTGAGGTGAAGAAGTTCTAAACGCCTGGATGATGTCAGGTCGCGAAGTCGCCCCCGGCCATTGTGACCCTAGACATGCGGCACCTCTCGCGAGCGAGTTCGCTTCTTCAATGTCGGGGGCCGAGACATTGGGCGATGACACCTTTGTGAGTTGGCATAGGATTGGACGTTGAAGCGCATTCTGGAACAGAGTTTGAAATGGCCGAGTTGAGCCCGCTGCGCCGCCTGAGCGAGGACATGACGGTCTGCAACAACGATCGCACATCCACACGGTAGCGAAGGTGTTTCGTTTCTCCGGAACGACGATGCGCGCCCTCTTATACGTCTCCTTCGCGATGTAAGTGATCACGCCGCAAGCTTAGATAGCTCAAGGTGGAGTTCGCACAGGAGGTGCGGTGTCTCCTTCACCCTCATCGCCGCCGCCCGACCCTCCATCATCCAGATCAGCTACTGGGCCAGTGTGCCGACAGGCTGTCGGATGGGAAGGTCGACCTCGTCACCACGGCGATCGCCCGGCAACAACAACCCATTTCCCTGTACCGGGGATGAAATCGGTACCTGATAATCGTCTCGCCCCGACTGATAGCGGGCACTACATGAGCTGGGAACGCAAACGCCCCTCACGCAGGTCGTCCTCGAGAGGCAGCAATTCAAAGCCGGTGGCGGGTGCTTCCCGTGCGACACGCTCCACGACCGCTTGAAAAAATACGACCGTCATGAAATCGGAAGTGCCGATCCTGAAGCGACGCGCCGATTGGGTTGGGTTGAATTATCCCAGGGAATGATAGAGAGCTGGATGTGCAGCAGAGCCTCGCGGACCGCGGGGGCGAGCCCTTCCGCACGGCGTGTTGGGACAAGTTCACGGCCTCTCATGATAAATAGCTCGTCGCGGAAAAAGTCGCGGACCGGCTTTAGCCGGTGGAGCATTCACATCAAGGCCCTTGAAGCGCACGGTCGATTCATCCACGGCGTGAATGTGAAGTATCCGAACAATCGATTTTGCGACGTTTATGGAGTGCTGCATAGAAAAATGTGAACCGGGAGAGTCATCGGACATATAAATATGGCTGTTCATTGCCCTGTTTTCTGAAGTATACGTCTAGCATCAAACGAGGCCATGCTCACTCCAGCCACGTTCTTCGACGTTGCGCAAGCTCCATCGATCCGGCTGACGCAACCAAGCCCCAAGGCCGCTTGGAGGCATACCACCGGCAAAGCTCCGTACGCTTTCCAGACTGTTCGAGATCGGATCGCGTGACGCGTGCCCCAGGAAACGGCAAGAGGAAGTTATTCCATGCGCTTTCCAAAGTACGCCGGGAGACTATGCTGGGACTTGCAGACAACGTCGAATTCGCCGAATTCTTTCGAAAAGCCATTTTTAGGAAGGCGGCTTACATAGAGTTGCTGCGCCGTTTCATCCAGGCTGACATCGTAAGTCAACCCCAGCCGAACAAACCTTAGAACGGAAACACTTTGCATGACCCATCCAATGCCTTCGCCTAGCCCATTTGTGATCCTTGCGATGCCGAGGGCGGGTACGCATTACTTGGAAGAACTGCTGAACGAGCATGCGAGCGTACTGAGCAATGGTGAGTTGCTCAACCCCTATGATACTAACTGGCTCGATAAGGATCGCTTGCTAGGCAGCGATCGCGAGCTCCTCGAGCTTGCCTACTTGCGTTATCCCAACGTAACCGACAAGAAGGTGACGCGCGTTGGTTGCAAGATCAACGAACCTCAGTTTCGCGAGCGTCCGGGCTTTTTTGCTGAGCTCGCTCGTTGGCCATGCCTGAAGGTCATCCTTCTAGTTCGCAGAAACACATTGGAATCGCTGCGATCGCTGACACAGGCGAGGCAAACCCGCCAATGGCTTAAGTATATTTCGGGCAACGACGCGAATCCATGCGTCAAACTGACAGTCAACTGCTGCGAGGCTTATTTCAAGACCGCCGATGAATTCCACAATCTCGTCGCGCGCTCCTTCGCGTCCACCGACTTGCATGTGGTCGAGTACGAGAGCCTTCTTGGCGAACCCTCTGCGTGCTTGGCAACGATTTGGGAGTTCCTGGGGATTCCAGGGGTTCGGCTCTCTGGTGCCACTATTCTTAAGCGGCAGGAAGCGCGCCCCCTGGACCAAACGATAGAGAATTTCGGAGAGTTGCGGCGTCACTTCGCAGGCGGACCTTACGCGCGATTCTTTGAGGTTGGTGACCGTCTGAATAGTCGGCGCAGCGGAAAGCGACAGCCTGCCCTTCCTTAGCCTCCGGGATACCGACGTCGACGAGCTCGCTCGCCCTTCCGACAGTAGCGCAGCGCTGAATTCAGGGCGAAAAAGCGGCTCGGCGATGAAGGGCAAGCATGGGCATCCAAACCTAGAAACCGCACACCCGCAAGGCACCGGCACCACCATCACCGCTTCCCGCAATCGGCACGTCCATGTTCATACGGCCATGGCGTAAGACATTCCAGGCCGTGCGAAATAGGGATGCCGCCGGCGAAAGCAAGCGCCGGAATGGCAATAAGGGCTCGAATGGCCTCCTGTGCTGGCAACACCCGGGAAGCAGCACGAACATTCGCATTGGTATGGCGATGCCGGGGCAGCTGCGTGAGACGGCGCGGGCGCACGAAATGGTCATTCAACGCCGGATCGACGTGCATATGCTTGTGTCGGTCCCGCCGAACCTGTCGGTATCGCGTGCGGTGCAGCACCTGAAGGGACGCAGTTCACACAAGCTGCAGAGCGAGTTCGGATATTGCGCAAACGCTACTAGGGCCAGCATCTGTGGGCGAGGGGTTATTGGGTTGCCACAAGCGGCAATGTGACCGACGAAATGTAGGGAACCAGACGCCGCCGAGCCTGACGACAATCTCAACGTGACGTGAGTTCGCGCCCTGTCCGCCGGACGGCGGACCGATCCGGCTTTAAGCCGTAACCTGAAGCCACCGGCTTTAGCCGGTGAAGCATTCACCCGATGCTCAGAAGGTAGCCGGAAAACTCCCTCAACGCGCGGCATGGGCTTCCCGGACAGCAGTGCAGAAATGACAAAGCCGGGGCGACAATGTCGGACAGGCGACGTACCTGTTTACGCTATCTGCTTGTTCCAGAATGACCTTTTATTCGGAACGGCACATGCTTGGTTGTCCGCGAGTCATCACCGAGCGAGTCTGGACACCCCATGCCTTTGCCGATCCTTGCACTTGCCATTGCGTCCTTCTGCATAGGCACCACCGAATTCGTCATCATGGGACTGCTGCCGGAGGTGGCCGCCGACCTCGGCGTTTCAATTCCATCGGCCGGCCTGCTCGTCACCGGCTACGCGCTGGGCGTTGTCATCGGCGCACCGATCGTCGCTGCGGCGACCGCCCGCCTGCCGCGCAAGCAGGTGCTTGTCGGCCTCGCTACGCTCTTTGTCATCGGCAATCTGTTCTGCGCGCTTGCGCCCAATTACTGGCTGCTGATGGCGGCGCGCGTCTTCACCGCTTTCGGCCATGGCGCCTTCTTCGGCATCGGCTCGGTCGTCGCCGCGAGTCTTGTGCCGCGCAACAAAAGGGCGAGCGCGATCGCGCTGATGTTCGCCGGTCTGACGCTCTCCAACATCCTCGGCGTCCCCTCCGGCACCGTGCTCGGCGAAGCCTTCGGCTGGCGCGCCACCTTCCTTGCCGTCGTTGGCATCGGGCTGGTCTGGGTCGCGGCCATCGCCTGGCTGGTGCCTTCGGATGTCGCCGAGCCGAGCGGTGGCGGCCTGCTCGCTGAATTGCGCGTGCTCGGCAAGCTGCAGGTGTGGTTGGCGATGGTGATCGCCTCGCTTGCATCGGCCAGCCTGTTCGCGGTTTTCACATACATCAAGCCTTATCTCACCGACGTCTCCGGCCTGTCGACGGCGACCGTCACCTGGGTGCTGCTCTTGTTCGGCGCCGGCATGACGATCGGCAACCTCATCGGCGGCAGCCTAGCCCAATGGAGGCTGATGCCGACGGTAATCGGCACGCTTTTCGCCATGGCCTTGATGTTCGTCATCTTCGCCAAATTCGGTGCGATAGCGATGGTTGCCATCGCCATCGTCTTCCTATGGGGTATGCTGATCTTCATCGTCGTGCCGCCGCTGCAGATCCGCGTCGTCGAGGCGGCTGCCGAGGGCCCGAACCTTGCCGCCACGCTCATCCAGAGGCCTTCAATGTCGGCAATGCCGGCGGCGCTTGGACCGGTGGCCTCGCTATCTCCTGGGGCGTGTCCTACGCCCAGTTGCCGCTGGTAGGTGCGGCGCTGGCGCTGCTAGCCGTCGCCGCCGCTGTGCTGCTGCAGTCAGTCGACCGCCGTACTGTCCTGCAGGCGCGGCCGGCGGAATAGCCGCTCTGCGCATGGTAAGTCGGCACCCCCGAAATTCTGGGCTGAATACGAAGGGTAAGGCGATGCGACAACATTCCGAGATGCGCGAAGATTCATCCACCTGTTTGCAGTTCCCCTGCCTGCTTGGAGTCCGGCGCATGCTGGATCACTGACATCTTCCTGAGTTCGGCGTGCTGGACGATGTTGTCGCGAGGCACGAAGTGGATGAGCTTGGAATTGAGCCTGGATGCCAGTGCGTAGGCGAGGTCGAGCTCGCGGTCGGTTTGACGCTCGTTGCAGATCAGTCCGCTCGATGCACGACATGCGGCTCGACTCCAGCAGCGTCTCACGAAGAGAGCCGACGCGCTGGCGGCACGTTGATGGCCGGCTGTGACGACGGCTTCGACATCCTTGTCGTTGGCGGGTCGGGCCCATCCTCCACTTGATCGCTGCTTCGGCACGAGGCGCAGACACGCCGCTGGCGGCCGCTCTTGAAGCAGGTTGTGTCACCGACAGCTGCCATCGGTGCCGTCGCTCTATCGGCCCAATCGAGCACGACCAGAAGGTTCAGAGCAAGGCCTTTGAAACGCATGGTTTTAGCATCCAAAGCGTGGATGCTGGCGATCTAAACAATCAATTTTACCAATCTGTGCGGGTCGTTCATAGACCGCCCACATGACATGCGCCGCCGCTGCACCACCGCGTAGTCCGCAAAAGAACCCGAAAAAGAGGAAGTCTTCGCATGCGCTCTGACGTGCAGTGGAGGTTGTGCTGGGAAAATGAGTTGCGGCTTTCCGATCACCTCGAACTCTCTGAGTTCTTCCGGAAGATCTATGAGCCTGTCGGAGCCTTTAGTGCAAAGGCATTCGCGGGCGGTGGAAGTTGGGCCGGTGCAAGGCCGGAGGTCCGCGCAATCGGCTATGATGTGCACGGGATAGCGGCTCACTTGGGCGTGCCGCGCCGATACATCAAAGTTTGCGACGCTGATCTGCTTGTCGCTGAACTCGGTCTATACGGGGTGCGTACGGATCTTGAGGGGCTAGGAATCGCCCATTCGATCAGCGCGATGTATCCAGTGCTGCAGCAGCTTGGCGTTCCATTCGCTTTCGGCACGGTTCGGCACGCGCTCCGGAACCATCTTGGCAGGTTCTGCCGCAAAGGCTTGGCGAGCATTTTGTCGGGCGTCCGCGTGCGTTCAACCCACCCGGACGTGTACCCCGATCTGCCTCCCACGCGAATCGACGACGACGTACTCGTCATGGTGCTCCCAATTGGACGCTCAATGAGCGAGTGGCCGGCCGGCACTTTGATCGATCGGAACGGTCCAGAGCTATGAAGAACACCCGCAATGATATCAGTCACCGCGACCCGCCCCTCATCGCATTGACCGATCTGAACCCAGCATTGACCGCGGATTTATTGTCCGCTCGCTTCCTCAAATGTACTGAAAAATCTGACATCTCATGAACCTCTTTGCCCCGGCCAGTATTGTCGCCGTCTGCTCTTATGCGCTGCTGTCGACCGTCTATAAGACCGCGCAGGTGCTTTATACCCTGCCTGCAAACGTACCGCCGTCCTCGGGCGAACCGGGCTGTGAGCCTTGGCCGAGCGTCGATGTCATTATCCCGTGCTACAACGAGGCACCTCGCACCCTCTCGGACTGCCTGGCTTCCATTGCAAGTCAGGACTATGCCGGAGAACTGCAAGTCTATGTTGTTGATGATGGTTCTGGAAACCGCGATGCCCTCGTAGGTGTACACGAGGAATACGCGCGCGACCCGAGGTTCAATTTCATTGCGCTCCCAAAGAATGTCGGAAAGCGCAAGGCACAGATTGCGGCGGTTCGCCGCTCGTGCGGAGATTTGGTGCTCAATGTAGATTCGGACACGATACTCGCACCGGACGTCATCACAAGGCTTGCGCTAAAGATGCAAGATCAAGCGATCGGCGCCGCCATGGGCCAGTTGGCGGCTAGCAATCGCAATGAAACTTGGCTGACGCAGTTGATTGACATGGAATACTGGCTCGCCTGCAACGAAGAGCGGGCAGCGCAGGCTCGGTTCGGTGCCGTCATGTGTTGCTGCGGTCCGTGTGCCATGTACCGGCGGTCCGCGCTTGTTTCGCTGCTGGATCAGTACGAGACGCAGCGCTTTCGAGGGAAGCCGAGCGACTTCGGTGAGGACCGCCACCTTACGATCCTGATGCTGAAAGCAGGCTTTCGAACAGAGTATGTCCCGGAGGCCGTCGCGGCCACAGTCGTTCCCAACAGCATGGGTCCCTATCTGCGCCAACAGCTTCGCTGGGCCCGGAGCACGTTCCGTGACACGTTGCTGGCGCTCCAACTGTTGCGCGGCCTTAATATTTATCTCACATTGGACGTGATTGGGCAGAATCTTGGCCCATTATTGCTCTCTTTGTCTCTCCTCGCGGGGCTCGCGCAATTCGTAACGACAGGTACTGTGCCTTGGACGGCATGCCTGACGATTGCGGTGATGACTATAGTTCGCTGCAGCGTGGCAGCGTTTCGTGCGCGCCAACTTCGATTTCTCGGATTCTCGCTCCACACACTCATCAACATCTTTCTCTTGCTCCCATTGAAAGCATACGCGCTGTGTACATTGAGCAATAGCGATTGGTTGTCGCGAAGCTCTGCGGCCAATGTGCCAAACACCGACGGCGCCATTCCAAAGAACAACTTGGTGGGATCTGACGAAACTTACAGCGAACAGCAATAGTCACGTGATCTCAGGTGGAAGAGCTTTGAGTCAGGACCAGGAACATCAAGTGTTGAGTCGGAAGTTGGGCTCGGAGGATTTGCGGCGGCTCGAGACCGGTCCGATCGAACGGAAGTCTCACGGGCAAGCAAGCGCGAAAAGCTCCATGCCTGACTCTCAGTCGACCGTGGCCGTCGATTTTGCTGGCGTAACCAAGTCGTACGGCAACAAGGTCGTTGTCGACGAACTGTCGTTCAGCGTCGCGTCGGGCGAGTGTTTCGGCCTCCTCGGACCAAACGGGGCGGGCAAAAGCACGATTGCGCGCATGCTCCTTGGCATGACATGCCCTGACGCGGGCACGATCACGGTGCTCGGCGTCCCGGTACCCGCGCGCGCTCGGCTGGCACGTAGGGGCATTGGCGTGGTCCCGCAATTCGACAATCTCGACCAGGAATTCACCGTACGCGAGAACCTGCTGGTGTTTGGCCGCTACTTCGGCATGAGCACACGTCAGAGCGAAGCGATCATCCCGTCGCTTCTCGAATTCGCTCGCCTCGAGCGAAAGGCGGATGCGCGTGTCTCGGAACTGTCCGGCGGGATGAAGCGATGCCTGACGATGGCGCGGGCGTTGATCAACGACCCCCAGCTCATTGTGATGGACGAGCCAACCACCGGCCTCGATCCGCACGCGCGCCACCTCATCTGGGAGCGGCTGCGCGCCCTGTTGGCACGCGGCAAGACGATTATCCTGACGACGCATTTCATGGAAGAGGCTGAGAGATTATGCGATCGGCTGTGCGTGCTCGAAAGAGGTCGCAACATCGCCGAAGGCCGCCCGCAGGCGCTTATCGACAAGCATATAGGATGCCAGGTCATGGAGATCTACGGCGGCGATCCGCACGAGTTGCATTCGCTGGTCAAGCCACATTCTCAGCGCATCGAGATCAGCGGCGAAACCCTTTATTGCTATGCGCCAGACCCCGACCAGGTGCGCACGCAACTGCAGGAGCGTGCAGGTCTGCGTCTTCTTCTGCGCCCAGCCAATCTTGAGGATGTTTTCTTGCGGCTGACCGGGCGCGAGATGGAGGAGTGAACGATGATTGAAGGTTTTGCCGCGGCGCTGCCGGCCAATGCGTGGAACTGGGTTGCGGTGTGGCGCCGCAATTATCTGGCATGGAAGAAAGTCGCACTCGTGTCGATTCTCGGTAACCTCGCCGATCCGATGATCTATCTTTTCGGACTTGGCACCGGACTCGGCATAATGGTCGGCCACGTCAACGGCGCGTCGTATATCGCCTTTTTGGCGGCCGGCATGGTGGCGGTAAGTGCGATGACCGCCTCTACCCTCGAAACATTGTACGCGGCTTTCGCTCGTATGCATTCTCAACGCACATGGGAAGCCATGCTGTACACGCACGTTACACTCGGCGACATCGTTTTGGGTGAACTGGCCTGGGCAGCCACTAAGGCCTTCCTGGCCGGTACCGCAATTACCATTGTCACCGTAACGTTGGGCTATGCAGCCTGGCCGTCCGTCCTCTGTGCGCTGCCAATCATTGCTCTGACGGGGTGCGTATTTGCGAGCCTCGCGATGATCGTCACCGCACTTTCGCCCAGCTACGATTACTTCGTATTTTACCAGACGCTTGTACTCACACCTATGCTGTTCCTGTCGGGCGCCGTTTTCCCATTGAATCAGCTGCCTGACGCCTTTCAGAAGATAGCGCGGTGCATGCCGCTGTCACATTCGATCGACCTCATTCGTCCGATTATGCTTGATCGCCCGATCGCCGGCATCGCCCTGCACATCGGTGTGCTCGGCCTGTACGCGCTGTTGCCATTCTTTCTCTCGATGGCGCTGTTGCGCCGCCGACTGATGCGCTGACGCGAAAGAGAGAAGGAGATAAATCATGCGCTATGGGCGCAAATAAAAACGACATCGCCAGCATGTGCCGCGAAGGGTTTGGCTGGCGTGGATTCAATCTCACAACGCTATGAACGACGGCGTCTCGAGCACAGGATCTTATGTTGATCCCGGCGGACCCAAGAGAATTTCTTTGAGGTAGTGATGTCTGACTGGCGTTCGCCGAGGCGAATGACAACGCAGCCGGTCTTTCTGATCGAACGGTCTCGAGACAGGCCAATTTAGTATTCATGTACGACAAATGGAGAGCAAGATGCTGTGTCTAGGATTGAACGGCGGATTGGACAAAGTCTATGAAAACAGGTTTCAGATTCCAAACACATTCATGCACGATGGCGCTGCGGTGCTCGTGCGGGATGGACAGGTCATTGCGGCCGTAGAAGAGGAGCGCCTGAACCGGATCAAACATTCCAACAAGCTCCCAATTAGTGCGGCTCAATACTGTCTTTCAGCAGCTGGGGTTCAGCTCAGCGAAATCGATCGTGTGGCGTTCTACGCTACCGAAGACTATAGCAACGCCATGCTCGAAAACATGCTTATTTCCCAGCCCGACGCTTCCATTCCACTGGATGCTAAACTGTTGGTGCAGCAGCTGCTGGCGCAGGAGTTCGGTACCGAGCTCGACGCTTCGCGTATCTCATTCGTAGGTCATCATCAGGCGCACGCCGTGAGTGCTTTTGCAATGTCGGGCTTCGAGCAAAGTCTGATTTTCGCGATTGATGGCTCTGGTGATTTCCTGTCGGGCCTTATGGCGATAGGATCTGGTACGGAAATTACGCAACTCGCGACTTTCCCAGAGAACAATTCCGTTGGGCAATTCTATCTCGAGACGATCCGGTATCTCGGCTACGGCTTGTTCGATGAATATAAGGTAATGGGGCTTGCCCCCTACGGCGATCCCGTTCCCTATCGCGAGCTTTTCCAGCAGTTCTATGAACTCTCAGCAAACGGCGAGTATCGCGTCCATCTGGACCGCATCGGTCCGACTTTGCTCCGCAGCATTCAGGTTCGGCAAAAGGGAATGCCATTCACCCAGCAGCACAAGGATGTGAGTGCGTCGTTACAGGAAGCGCTCGAACGCATCGTGTTTCACATCCTTCGGCATTATCGTGAGGCCACCGGGATGAGGCGGTTGTGCCTGGCCGGCGGAGTTGCGCACAATTGCTCCATGAATGGCAAGCTGCTCTATTCAGGACTTTTCGAAGACATCTTCGTGCAGCCCGCATCGCATGACGCTGGGTGCGCATTAGGCGCTGCACTAATCGTGTCTAACGAGCTGGGCCGCCCCGCGCCGCGCGCGCGATTGCAGGAGGTCTATTGGGGGCCGGATCTCGCGAGTGATCACGCTATCGAAGAGGAACTGAAGGCATGGGCGGGGCACCTGGAGTTTGAACGCACTGAGGAAGTGGCGGATAGGGCAGCCGAGTGGATGGCGGATGGCGCCGTGATCGGCTGGGTGCAAGGTCGTTCGGAGTTCGGGCCGCGCGCGCTCGGAAATCGCAGCATTCTTGCCGACCCCAGGCCCGCCACAAACAAGGACCGGATCAACGCTATGGTCAAGAAGCGGGAAGGGTATCGCCCGTTCGCCCCATCAGTGCTGGAGGAGGATGCGCGCGAATTTTTTGACCTCCCGGGTAGTGCGTGCGAATTTCCGTTCATGAACTTCGTAGTTCGTGTGCACGATTCCAAGCGTGGTTTGCTCGGCGCCATCACGCACGTCGACGGTACGGCTCGGCTGCAAACAGTATCGCGCAAGGCCAGTCCCGCCTACTGGGACGTCATCAATGCCTTCAAGCAGCGGACGGGCATCCCAATGCTGCTCAATACGTCCTTTAACAACAATGCCGAGCCGATCGTAGATTCAGTTGCAGACGCGATTGCCACGTTCCTGACGACAGAGCTGGATGGACTTGTGGTCGGGCCGTACCTCGTCAAAAAACGGGCCGCAACGCTGCAGGACTGGACTGCGCTCGCGGTTTCATTGCCGCCTTATGTATCCCTTCATAAAGTCCGCGCATACACGGCGCAGGATCGCCAGGAGACCGTCTGCGAAATCCGAACGGATCACCGTGACTGTGCGCGTATTTCACATGACTTGTTCGATCTGTTGACGCGGATCGACGGCGAAGCTGTGCTCGCGGATCTCCTCGACACAATTACGCTGGATCAAGCCCAGCGCGAGGCTCTCACGTCAGAGCTGCGACGATTGTGGGAGCAGCGCCACGTTCGGATGCACCCCTCACAAGCTGCTCGCGTCCACCAAAACTGATGCCAAAGCCTGGAGACCGATAACAGCTGCCGAAACACCGGTGTGTCCAAGCACCTTCATATGACACGCCGCCTGGTGCGGGGATCCGGAGCAATTATGATCCACCAGTCCCATCGACGTGCCGCGGCAACTATATCGACTTCATCCTCGGCCTGGCGCTCACCACGACCTTGCGCAAAGCATGTCGCGGATCTGGAGGCCACCACTATGGCGCGCTTCGAAGCGTCGGCGAAGGGCGAGTCCGAAGGTCAAATTCGTTGACGGAGCCGGCAGTTGGAGCGGCGGCGCGTCGTCGCCTCGTGTCGAGGTCAGCGAATGAGGGCGTGGCAAAGGCGAGCTGGCGGCGCAAACTTCTGGCGGACGCGGGTCAGGCCGGCGGAGTGATTGATCGGACTGTCGGCATCGCCAAGGCTAAGCCGCGACGAAGGGCCCCCGCTCGCCGTCGGTCGATCTGGTCGCGCCACGGTGCTCGAGCGCGAAAGGTAGCGGCGATATCCGGATGGCCGGGCCGCGATGGTGGCGGCCAACACAGCGGCTGCAGCGACATAACGCCAACCAAGCTATGGCAAACCTGCTGGGTACATCGGTCAAAGGGGGGCCTGCAGGAAGCGCTTGCCGTCGCACGCGGCGAGGCCGAGCCCTATAAGCTTCCCGCCGAGATCGTCGACGTCAAAGCAATCCGTACGAAGACTGGCCTTCGAACCAGGACTTCGCGTCCAGGTTCGGCTCCGGCTTCGATCAATGGAAGTAGTGGAAACGGGGCCGTTCGCGGCCCCTACAGGCCATGCGCGCCTATCTAATGCTGATCAACTCGAGGCCTATCGAGATGGTGAAGGCTTCGCGAACTGCATAAGCGAGATAGTTAGCGAACCGCCTGCGCGCAGGTTCGGCTGGCTGGCTCGCCACCATGCCGATTTCCGATAATGGGCGGCCCAAGCTTCGAAAGCTTTATACACGTTCCGGCCTTTTCCCGTCGTTGCCGCGCTGCTTGATAAGATCGCGGACCTGTTGAACGGTCAGGCCAACCTTGTTAGCGAAATGACGGACTTCGTAGTCCTCGTCCGCTGACGGTCGCGGTCGCGGCCACCGCGCTTGGTCTTGTTTTGTCGACTTGCTCTTCGTCGCTCGTTCGGGGAACACTAGACATGGCAGACGCTGTTTCTCCTGGTCAGAAATAACAGCGGCCGTGCGCCGGAATGTTCCGGCGCATATTTCAGCATGTGCTAACGGAACACTTATGGCCGTGCGATATTGAATTAAATTCGAGTTTTTGCGTTGGCATTCCGATGCACAAGCCCGCCAGCCGGGTCCAGTTATCGTTCGTTCGTCCGGAGCCGGAGCTCGTCGAGCTGCCGCCCAAGGGCGACGGCTGGAGCCACGAAGTAAAATTCGACGGCTATCGGACGCAGATCACAGGACGTCGACGGCGTCAGCCTCTACACGAGGAACGGAATCGATTGGACCGCAAAATATCGGCCGCTCGCGGAGGAAGCCGCGGCGATCGAGGCCGAAAGCTTCATCATAGAAGCCGAAGTGATCGTGACGAACGAAGCCGGGCTCTCCGACTTCCACGCATTGCGCTCGGCCATCACCAGGCGCCCGCAGGATCTCTGCCTGGCAGCGTTCGATCTTCTTCACCTTAGCGGCCATAATCTACGCGACATGCCGCTGCAGGACCGGCGCGAAGGGCGAAGAGAAGCTGCGCCACGCGTCGCTAAAGGATTTCCACCAGGAACGTTGAACGTCTTCCTAGCGTGACGCGAACCTCAGTTGGCAACCATGCGACTTGGACTGGAGCGCCCGAGCCTATCGCGCGGGTAGCCGAATTGGCCGTTCGCAAACTGTGCCAGTTTATCAGTCTTGCATCGGTGGGTCGGGCTCGGGCATCGACTTCGGACATGCTCTTGGCTTTCGGCAAGAGTAGCTGCAAACTGGTCCAGTTGGCAGGAAAAGAAATGGTCCAGTTTCCAGGTCCCGGTGGCTCACACCGCTCGTACGGCATGGGTGCGCGCCAGATCTACGAATCGCTTCGCGAGCAGATCCTCAGAGGCGTCTACGACACCGGCAGCCAACTGCCCTCCTCACGTGGTCTCGCCGAGGAACTTGGAGTCTCGCGAACGACCGTCACCGCTGCCTACGAGCAACTGGCGGCGGAAGGTTTCATCGACGTCCGTCAAGGCGCACGCCATCGCGTCGCATCCTCGCTGATTGGACCGGAGCTAACCGCCAATGCCCCAAAACGGGCCGGCCCGGGTCACTTGTCAAACTATGGCGAACGGCTGCGTGGCACTCCGCGCTGGCCGGATTACCGGCCCAACACGCTGAAGGTCGACTTCCGATATGGCGACCTGGCGCCTTCAGATTTCCCGGCACCAGTGTGGAAGCGCGCGATGAACGCGGCGATGGCGCAGCGGCCTGGACGGCTCGCCTACGACCATCCGTGCGGTTCGCGCCGGCTCCGCCAGGCGCTTCAGGGCTATCTCTGGCGCGCCCGTACTGTGCGCTGCGACCCTGAGCAAATCGTCATCGTCAATGGTTCGCAGCAGGGGCTCGATCTCTGCGCGCGCCTGCTGCTCGACCCAGGGGACAGCTTCGTCATCGAGGACCCCTGCTACAGGATGGCACGCCAGGTCTTTGCCAGCACAGGTGCCACGCCGGTTCCCGTCGAGGTTGACGAGCACGGCATGAGGACGGAGCAACTGGCGGGGCTCGCGGCCCGGCTGGCCTATGCAACGCCGTCGCATCAGTTTCCGCTGGGCGGCGTCATGCCGATCGCGCGGCGGCATCAGCTTCTGGAATGGGCGAGGGACGAGGGCGCCTACATCATCGAGGACGACTACGACAGCGAATATCGCTACGATATCAGCCCCGTTCCCCCGCTCCACAGCCTGGAGGATCATGGTGCCGTCATCTACCTCGGCACCATCTCCAAGACGCTCTCGCCGCTGCTGCGCATCGGCTATCTCGTAGTCCCGGTGGAATTGCAGCAGGTTTTCGAAACCGCCAAGCAGTTTGCCGACCGGCATTCTCCGGTGGCGGAGCAGGAGTCGTTGGCCTCTCTGATCGAGAGCGGCAGCTATGAAAACCATGTGCGCCGCGTGCGCCGCCTTAACGGCAAGCGCCGGGAGGTATTGCTGAGCACCATGAAACGGAGTTTTCAAGACAGGATCTCCGTCCAAGGAGCAGAGGCCGGACTGCACGTTGTGATATGGTTCAACGACCTGCCGCGATCGCGCGAAACGGCCTTGGTCGAAGCTGCGCAACGCACGGGTCTGGGTCTGCACCTCATTTCGCCGCTTTATCATGGGCAGTCGGGAGCAGGCGAGGCCGATCGCGTCGGGCTTGTCATGGGCTATTCCGCCTTGAGCATCCGGCAGATCGAAAAAGGCGTCGAGATGTTGCGGGACGTCGTCGCTCAACTCTGAGAGGCTGACGGTTCCCGCATGCGGAGTAGGACACGTTCGCGGGTGCTCATCGTAAACAGTTCATCGTTGAAAGCAGCCGGGCAACGGCCCGCTCTGGCCGGCTGACTTGGGTTGATGCTGCTTGCCGCCCCGTGAGGCTGCGCTCGGTCGGTGCGTCGCACGACCAAGAGGTTCAGATCAAGGGCTTGATCTCATCTATTCACAAACTGGATGCTTGTCATCGAAGCAATCGATTTTGCGGATTGGACAGGACGTCGCATAGGAAGAATTCGAGGATGCAGCCCTAAAGGGATTGTCGATGTATACGTTGGCTCCGAGGAGCATTTCTGGTGTGTGCCTCCTGGGCTGCGCCGAACTTTAGGCGAGCCGATCCGCTTTTCGATCAGGTTCGTCGGTGATCGGCGCAAGCTGCATCGGGTCGGCTCTTCGCCACAAGCTCCCTCAGGTAGCGTAGGCGCCTACCTCAAGGATCAACAAAGTTGAGGCCCATGCGCCCCCAAGGACGGTGGAGGTTGTGCTTCGAAACAAGTTGCAAGTGCCGATCATGTCGGACTCTCCGACCTTCTTTCGTGCGACGGCACCTATAATGGAACACTATTCGTTCGAAGTTGGGCTGGGGCTTCGGCAACGGCTACGACGTTCTGGGCGTCACGGCTCCATCTGCGCCTGTTGCGCCGCCAACAGGATCGGCGAAGTTGATCTCTTGGCGGCAGAATTCGGGTTGCACCCGATGCGTCCGGATCTTGATCGAGTCGGAATCAGCAATTCATTTGAGTGCCATATCCAGTGCTTTCGCCACGGTGGGGCAGGCGCTGCGGAACCAATTGAGAGGTCCTGTCGAAACGGCGTGGCGGCCATTGCGTCTACGTTCGCGTACAATCCCACTCCGGAGTGCCGAACCTCGACCTGCCGTCTCGCGCGTTGAGAACGTGCTCTCTTGGCTATGCCGATTGCGCGGCCGATGAGCAAATGGCCGGTACAACATTGCCCGGAAGGATACGGAGATGAAACCTCTTGATAAGATATGTGAGGTGCAGAGTGAATGCGCTGATGGAACCGGCCGTCGGAGCGTTTATCTGACGTTTGACGACGGTCCCAATCCATTTTTCACACCACAGATACTCGATGTGCTGGCGCAAAATGGGGTGCCAGCGACTTTCTTCGTCATTGGTGCCTATGCCGCAGAGCACCCGGATCTCATCCAGCGAATGATCGCAGAAGGGCATGACGTGGGCAACCACACCATGTCTCATCCGGATCTGTCCAAATGCGGCTTGGGCGAAGTGCAACGTGAAGTATTTGAGGCGAACCGTGCCATCATGGGAGCATGCCCGCAGGCCTCGATCCGCTACATTCGCGCGCCATACGGCGCCTGGACCGAAGAAGTGTTCACTGCGTCAGAGATCGCCGGGCTGGCGGCCCTTCATTGGTCGATAGACCCAAAAGACTGGGCGCGGCCCGGCACCGACGCGATCGTCGATGCAGTGCTCGCTTCGGTCCGGCCTGGCGCAATCGTGCTCTTGCATGACGGTTGCCCTCCCGACGAGTCCAGCACTCAAGCCAGTCTGCGCGATCAGACCGTTATGGCGCTGTCCAATCTAATTCCGGCATTACATGCCTGCGGATATGAAATTCGCTCGCTTCCAGAACATCACTGAAATGCCGGATTGGACCTGCTTTCCGCCAGAACCTTGTGATCTCGCGCATGAAGGCTTGCAGGCCGTTTACGCCCTGCGCACAAGCACTTCGTCGACCTCGGACGAACTCCGACCGTTCGCTTAAGCGTGGACGGTAGTTGTCACCTGCCGGAGCCGCGCACGCTCTCGGCATTGCCTGGCCGACGCGCTCTCCTCGAGGTTGTTTTAACATGGCTGATTTTGCGTTAGCTCAATTCATTGGGCTTGCCGCAGGCCTATACCACATTCCTGCGTGATCGCGGGCCACAAGGTTTGGGAAACTAGCCGCCGTTGCCGTCATGCGGGATATGCACCACCGCTCGGCTGCAAAGGACGCAGGCTGTTCCCAGACTCGACCACCCCGCTGCGGGATCTGTCCCTGATCGGATCGGCGCGATGCCGTCTTTCGTCAACTGGACCACGTCGATAGCTTCTGACTGGCCGTTTCCAGCAGGTCAGATTGCCGGTAGCTGACTGGTTACGCAAGGAGGGCCTTGCAGGGAGCGGGCGCTCTGACCGAGAGATCGCCGCTCTCATCCCAAATAATCGTGAACCTCGTCGGAATCGACCATGATGCCAGAACTGACCCCATTCGCCCTGTATCTCGCCGCGGCCTTCATGCTCGCCATCACGCCAGGTCCGG
Organism: Mesorhizobium sp. AA23; assembly: GCF_001672435.1. Classification (NCBI taxonomy): domain Bacteria; kingdom Pseudomonadati; phylum Pseudomonadota; class Alphaproteobacteria; order Hyphomicrobiales; family Phyllobacteriaceae; genus Mesorhizobium; species Mesorhizobium sp. AA23. The sequence goes on along the minus strand of NZ_LYTP01000015.1, from coordinate 17,112 downwards.
GCATCTTCTACGTTGCCGCGCGCACGCTTGCCGGCGGTCGTGCGGAAGGTATCGCTTCCAGCTTCGGCACCGGGGTAGGGGGCATGATCCATGTCCTCGCCGCAAGCTTAGGTGTCTCCGCGATCGTGCTCGGGAGCTCGGAACTGTTCTCTGCATTAAAGCTGTTCGGCGCGGTCTACCTCGTCTGGCTCGGCTTGCGCACCTTTCAAACCGCCCGCCGCAAGGGAGCGACTGGCGGCCATGACGGCGACCGGGTGAGTCCAGTCGGACCCCGGCGGGCATTTCGTGAAGGGGTGCTGGTCGAGGCTCTCAACCCGAAGACGGCAGCGTTTTTTTTAGCCTTCCTTCCGCAGTTCGTGAACCCGAGCGCAGGGTTCGTAGCTCTGCAATTCGTGGTGCTTGGCTCCTTGTCGATTGCACTCAACACGCTTGCCGACATCGTGGTTGCCGTCCTGGCCAGCGGCATTCAAGACGGCGCGGCAGCGCGTCCCGGGTTGATCCGCCGCCTAAGGGAAGCGTCGGGCGGCGCGATGATCGCGCTGGGCGTAGGCCTCGCCCTGGCGAAGCACCCGGCTGCCTGAATTTGTGAATCCGATCGGTTGGCCGTCTCTGCGGGTTGGCGGGTTAGCTTGCGCAAGCAGATGGATGGCCCGAGCCAGCTTCTGTCATTGCACCTATTCAGGCAATTTCTCAGAAGGCGCGGCACCACAATGAGAGAAGCGTGAGCTCGACCGACTCGCCTCCCGCATGAAGATCATTTCGGCCCTCGCGTATCATCGGACGGTAGAAGACCAGTCAGCCGAGAATGGCACCCGTTTCCTGGAAGGAAAACCAACCCATGCGCCAAGCATCGCCCCGCTTTGCACTTGATCATATGGCGACACCCGGACTTGACGTGGGGGCACTTTTCGCTTTTGCCCGCGACCAGGGGCTGACCGACGTCCAGATCCGCGGCCAGCCGCGCAGCAATGCGATTGCACTCGGCATCCCGGCGGCGGACGTCCGCTCTGCCGCCGCCGAAGCAGGCGTTGGGATTCTTTCCGTCAATGCCTTGCAGCGCTTCAATGAGTGGACACCCGCCCGCAAGGCCGAGGCGAGCAAACTCGCCGATTATGCGGCCGCCTGCGGAGCCAAGATGCTCATGCTGGTCCCGGTCAACGACGGCTCCTGGCCCGCCAATGGCGAGCGCCGGGGCGATCTCCACGCCGCCTTGAAGGCTCTCAAGCCGATCCTCCAGTCGCGCGGCCTGATCGGTCTCGTCGAGCCGCTGGGCTTCCAAACCTGCTCGCTTCGATCGAAGAACGAAGCGGCTAAGGCCATCGCCGCTGTTGATGGCCAATCGGTATTCCGACTCGTGCACGACACGTTCCATCACACGCTCGCCGGGGAGACGTTCTTCTCCTGCGAGCTGACCGGTCTAGTGCACATTTCAAGAGTGAACGATCCAATCCACTGGATTTACCCGGATCGCGTCCTGGCAGGTTCCGACAATGGCAGCCAGATCCGGGCGCTGCTTGATGGCGGTTATGGGGGCCCCTTCTCATTCGCACCGTTTGTCGATGCAGCCCACCCGCTCGACGACTTCGCAGGCGCACTTGCCGCAAGCATCGATCTAGTCCGACACGGGCTATTGACCCGACTGGCGGCCTGAGACGCGGGAGTAAATTTGGGGGTGCCTGCGGCGCCCTTTGGCGTCCGGCGGAGAAGTCATTCGAGACGCCTCCTGTAACAACACCTCTCGCATCCAGATGCTTGCCGGATCGCTGTTGTGAAGGGCGGGCCATTGGACGGCCTCGGTGAATGCGGGAAGTGGCAGCGGAAGTTCGACGATCCGCAGGGGCAAGGTTTTTTCGAAATATTTAACCAGCCGGAAGGGCATGCTGGCGATACGAGCTGTGCCTGAGACCATCGGCGGGATCATGCTAAAAGCCTGTACGACGATCTCGATACGTCTCTTGAGACCATGCTCAAGCAAAAACCGTTCCTCCATGGATGGCGTCAGCGCATGGCCGAACTTGACCGCAACGTGCCTCATAGACATGTAGCTCTCGAAGGTAAGCTGCCCTGGCAGCTGCTTGTTCGTGGGGCAGCCCACGCACACGAGTGTCTCGTCGAACAACGCCGCTCTTGGATGGGCGCTCGACATGAACAATTCCGGACAAATCAGGAAATCGACGTCGCCGCGCCGGAGAAGCTCATCCGGATCGTCGTCGAGTGGCAGCAATTCGAAGCTGACGCCGGGTGCTTCGCGTGCAACACGCTCCACGACCTTTTCAAAAAACACGAGTGTGACGAAATCGGAAAGAATGATCCTGAAACGGCGATCGGATTGAGCCGGGTTAAACGGATCCCAAGAAATAATCGAGGATTGGATTGTCAGGAGTGCGCCGCGAACTGCGGGAGCGAGTGTCTCCGCACGCTGCGTTAGAACACGTTCGCGTCCGCTCATCGTAAACAGTTCATCGTTGAAATAATCGCGCAGCCGGCCGACGGCCGCGCTCATGGCCGGCTGACTCAGGTTGATGCTGTTTGCCGCCGCCGTGAGGTTGCGCTCGCTCAGCAGTGCGTCGAGTACGACGAGAAGGTTCAGATCAAGGCCCTTGAAGCGCATGGCTTTCACTTATCCATAGCGTGGATGCTCACGATCTAAACAATCGATTTTACCAAACTTCCATAGCGCCGCATAGATGACCGCACCTGAGATGCACCCGATCACGCCACTGCACGGCGTAGCGGCTCACTTGGACCTGCTGCGCCGTTTCCTCACGGTCGGCGAGGTTGATTTCTTGGTAGCGAACTCGGATTGTACAACGGTGCAAGTCGGATCTTGAGAGACTCGGAATGAGCCATTCTATCCGCGTCATGCGTGTGCTACCGCAGCAGCCTGACATTCCATTCGCTTTCGGCACGGTTCGGCACGCCCTGTGGAACCATCTTGAGAAGTTCTGCAGAGACGGCCTGGCGGCCATAGTGCCGGGCGTTCGCGTCGCCGCACATGATCGCGACCGCCACTGCGATCGAGGTAGCGATCAGGCGCTGAGATTTTGTCCGCTCGCTTGCAGCCAATCGCCCCACAATACCATGCCCGATCCCCGTCAGTTTCGATCCTTTGCGCCGAAACTGGCGCGCTCGCCGTGCCCGCAGACGGCACGTAGCAATGCGATAGATAGGCTGGAGTCTGATGCTTGATCACATAACAATCGGAGCGAAAGCACGCGACTCGCGCCCAGCCGGAACAAACAACCGAGACCCAAGCTTTGATTTCGCCAAAGGTATACTCATTACTTTGGTGATAATTGGGCACTTATTACAACATTGCATTTATCGAGGCACTGACGCCTTCTGGCTGTCGCCGTATTTCAAGTCGATATACATATTTCATATGCCTCTCTTTATGGCCATAAGCGGCTATCTCTCTTCTGGGGCAATTTTGCGAAAACCGTTCATTCAGGGTGTCGGCAATCGAGCAACCCAGTTACTGCTGCCAATGCTTTTTTGGTGTGCGTTGATTTGGACGCTCAAGTCCACCGTGATGGTCCCGACGAAGAGTTTAACTGGTGGATTGTTGGATCTGTTGACAGAGGTCATTGGAACATACTGGTTCATATGGGCGGCGTTTATTTCGTTCGTCCTAGTCAAGTTTTTTACAACTTTCAATCGTCTATCGATGTGGATCATAAGCGCATCCGCAATTGCGGTCGCAATCGCCCCCATCACATCATCGATAATCCCGTCGTTAAGATACACATACCCATTTTATTGTTTGGGGTTCTTCTTTGCCAAGTCAAAAGGGTGGCAGGAAAGTATTATATGGACCCACAAATCAATATTTCTTTTCTATCTTTCGATAGCAGCTTTCATATGCTTGCTATGGTGGGATAAGCAGACCTACGCCTTCAACAATCTCGTGTTAATCAATGATGGACGGCCAGCTAAACAAGTATTGCTAATGTTCGCCGGCTCTGCAGCGGCTTCTGCAGTGGCAATGCAGTTTATGTTGCAATGCTGGAGAATTGGGTATTCGACCAGAATAGCTCACTTTGTAGCGGTCGAGCTTGGTCAGAGCACGCTGCTGCTTTACCTTGTTCAGGGTGCCGTGTTTCGCCTCACGGATTTTATACAGTTTGGAGAAGTCTGGAATCTCACGACCAGAATCGCGTTCGCAAGTGTACTTGGAGTGTCCATTGTCGTCACAGCGATGGCAATTCGCAAGTTTGCCGGCGACCTTGGATATGTGTCGCAGATCGTTGTCGGAGCGCCGCCACGCCCCAAGTCTGCTCAAACATCAATCTGTAATCAATTAGCCACGTGAAAAATTCATTTCATAGCTCCGGACCTGTCCGATCAACTGTTGTACACACCGGCCATTCGCTGATCGGCCGCGCAATCGGCATAACCCGAGCACGTCCTCCACACGCGTGGGCGGCAGGTCAAGACACAACACCTCTGAGTGGGAACCGTACGCAATGGTCGCGATGACAAGCAACCACGTTGCGGACGGATGAGGCATGCGCTTCAAAGGCCTTGATCTGAACCTTCTCGTCGTGCTCGACGCACTGCTGACCGAGCGCAACCTCACGGCTGCGGCAAACAGCATCAACCTGAGCCAGCCGGCCATGAGCGCGGCCGTCGGCCGGCTGCGCCATTATTTCAATGATGAACTGTTTACGATGAGCGGCCGCGAACGTGTTCTAACCCCCCGTGCGGAAACACTCGCTCCCGCAGTTCGCGGCGCACTCCTGCACATCCAGTGCTCGATTATTTCTTGGGAGCCGTTTAAGCCGGCTCAATCCGATCGCCGCTTCCGGATCATGGTTTCGGATTTCGTCACACTTGTGTTTTTTGAAAAGGTTGTGGAGCGTGTTGCACGCGAAGCACCCGCCATCAGCTTCGAATTGCTGCCGCTCGACGACAATCCGGACGATCTTCTCCGGCGCGGTGACGTTGATTTTCTGATCCTTCCCGAATCGTTCATGTCGAGCGCCCATCCAAGAGCGGCGCTGTTCGACGAGACATTCGTGTGCGTCGGCTGCCCCACGAACAAGCAATTGCCAGGGCAGCTTACATTTGAGAGATACGTGACGATGAAGCACATTGCGTTCAGGCTCGGCCGCGCGCAGATGCCATCCATTGAGGAAGGGTTTTTGCTTGAGCATGGCCTCAAGAGGCGTGTCGAGATCATCGTTCAGTCCTTCAGCATGATCCCGCCGATGGTCTCAGGCACATCTCGTATAGCGACCATGCCGCTCCGGCTGGTTCAGCGTTTCAAAAACACCTTTCCCTTGCGGGTCATCGAACTTCCGCGGCCGCTACCCACGTTCACCGAGGCCGTCCAATGGCCCACCCTTCACAACAGCGATCCAGCAAGCACCTGGATGCGGCAGATAATGTTGCAGGAGGCGTCCCGCATGTGAAGTCGCGGGTGCTCCCTGGTCCAGGTCTGGATCTTACTCAGCGCCTCGTATGGGTGCAAACGGCGCGCAAAAAATTGGGCCTGGCTCAAAGTCGATGATTTTGCCATGACGGTGTGGTGCTGACTTCCGACGCTGTCCCCGGGTGCTTCCCGCAGGTCAGGCGGCGATTGAGATCCCGCCGCTCGCGGAGACGAAGCCTGCAACCGCCAAAGATCGTGCGCAGGATCGGACAGCGCGGCCGATCTGATTGCATCGTTCCCCGCGCTTCACTGACGGCCTCTTTCAAGCGGTCCAGGCATCGCGCTTGGGGCCGAGCAAGAATACCGTCAGGGCAGCGAGGAACGAGGCTACGGCGCTGTAGGCAAAAACACTGGCCACGCCGGCATTGTCCACGAGTAGTCCGCCGAAAACCGCGCCGGCTGCGATGGCCACTTGGAACGTTGCGGCCATCAGCCCACCGGCGTTTTCGGCATGCTCGGGAGCGGCGCGCAGCACCATCCATGTCTGCATTCCCACCGGCACCGCGCCGAAGGCAAAACCCCATACGCCAACCGCAATCAGCGCGGCCCACGCCGATGCTCCCAGCGTCAGCAGCGAGACAGCGGCAAGCGCTATGATCAGGGGCGGCAGGGCTGCGACTGCCTTGAGGCTGTGCTCGGCCAAGACTCCGCCGGCCAAATTGCCGAAGAAGCCGCCGATGCCAAAGACGAGCAACACGAGCGAGATTGTCGCGATATTGAGCGCGGGAACATCCTCGAGGAAAGCGCGGATATAGGTGAAGCCGGCGAAGTGCCCGGACGCCGCCAGCAGGACGACCAAAATCGCGACTTTGATCGTCGGGTTCCTGGCCACGTCCCGCAGATGGCGAAAGCTGGCCGGTCCCATCGGAGGCAGCCTCGGAAGGGTCACGAGTTGCACTATCAGTGTAATGGCGGCTACGACCGCAGCGATGATGAAGGCGGTTCGCCATCCCCAGATGTCGCCGACATAGGCGCCGATTGGAGCCGCGCAGACGTTAGCGACGGTAACGCCGGTGAGGATGATCGACATGGCGCGCTGCAGGAGGTGACTTGGAACGAGCCGCATCGCCAGCGCTGCTGAAATCGACCAGAAGCCTCCGATCGCTATTCCGAGCACGACGCGGGCGGTCAGAAGAACCGGCAGCGACTCGGCGACGGCCGATAGAACGTTCGACAGGATCAGCAGCAGCGTCATCGCCCACATGACGATCCTGCGGTCCAGGCGATTTGTGATGATGGCCATCGTCGGCGCCGCGATGGCACCGACGATTGCAGTCGCTGTCAGCGCCTGTCCAACTGCACCCTCGGTGATACCGAGATCACGCGCAAGCGGCGTCAGCACGCTGGCAGGCAGAAACTCTGCCGTCACAAGCCCGAAGGTGCCTAAGGCAAGAGAGATGACCGCACCCCAGGCGGCACCCGACCGTTGATTTTGGCTGTTCTGGGTCATGCAGAACTCCGTCCATGAATATCCGCGGATTCGGTCATGAACCGGGTCTCCAGTTTCGATGCGCAACATCGGGGAGGCTGTGCTGACCCGCATGAACGCCAAAAGCGCCTTCCCCTGCAGCGTTGCACTAAAGAGGGGATGTGGTCGCTTCGCGATATGTTGTGACGTTGCGGCGCGCGCTATCGATGGCCCTTTGCTTGAGCCGGACGATGTCACCGTCGGACAACACGTCATGTGGCAATTCTGGCGGCGTTTGGCGACTTGATCCGATGGCCGACGCTTCGGCGCAGTGCGCGTCGCCACCTTGGGAGAGGCGATCGCGACGGCGAAAAAATACTCCAGATCGAACACGCCGCGCGGGATCAGCATGTATTTGCTCGACGTCACCCGGCTTGCCGTCGACTTGTGTATCTTGATCGCGTCGGCGACAGTCCTGAGATTGAGAGGCCGCAGTTGGTCGACGCGGTCTTCCAAAACGGCATCCTGCTGGCGCAGGCGGGTAAACGGCAATTGGGCGAGCGCCACGCCTTGGTCCGTCAGTCTCGAACCAGCGGTGCGCAAAGCACCTACCGAGCACGAACGTCTGGAGCAAACGTTCGGCGCAGATGTGCACGGGTCTCCTTGGGCGCTCGCGTTTTGCCATGGTTCTGTTTGTAGCTCTCTACGTGCTCTGATGGGCTCTAACCGACGACAGCAAGCGCCATACCATTCACTTTGCAGGCACCGAACCGGACTATGTTTTGCCGAAGCCCTGTTGGATTGAGCAGGGCCGCCGCGCCTTGACCGACACCGAGAGCGCCGCACAATCGCTTGGTCACCCGAGCCCAAAAGTGCTGTATTGTCCGGGGTAATCGGCACTTGCGTCCCGGCTCGGAAGACGAAAACCTTTCCGGCCGCGCCGAGCCCGATGCATTGCCCACTCCGGCGGGACCTGCATCGACCGCGTTTTTTAGTGGGTGATTGCGTGCGCAGGTCGGCGATCTGGGAGGACGCGGCCATCGCACCTCTACCATTGCGCTGTTGCTGCTCCCCCGTCGAGGAAGGTCTTTGACGCCTCCCGCTCATCAGCACCGCGCGCCGGTCTGCACGTGGTAAGGATCGAGTTCGGCTGGGCGTCAGGATCGTTGCATGATCGAGATGCCTTGATTTGCTCGCTCGGGCGCGCCCATCCAAAAAACTTTTTTTGGGTCCGAAGGCGGACAAGAATGTCGCAAGCGCGACCAAAAGATCGCCACGGCCGTCTGCCCGTACCGGGGCAATGGTCAAAGGCAAACGGCACGGTGATCGGCGCGCAACTTGCTCCGACAATTTTTGTCAGTGGAGACGTCAGCAGTGCTTCATGGAGCTCAGCGGTGATTGACCAACGATTAGCGGCATGGCGCTTGTCGAATCCTGACGAGAAATACCGTGAGGAGAGCCTTCATGCCCTATCCTTCGACCGGCCACGGGCTTGTGAGGCCGGCTACGCTGCCCGATGATGCCGCATGCACGGCCAAACCAGGCGCGATCGACCCTGCACACACAGCCAGCCTTATTGAAGACCGGAGCGGCGACTAGCCCGTCTTGGTCAACAGCAACCCATCGCACCAAACGTGGTCCACGCATCCCCACTCACACGCTGCCGAGGCATCGGGAAAGAAGCCACGTCCGTTTAGGTTGGCACTCGTGTTGCAGAGCAGCGGAATGCCGGTGAGTTGTTCGTATTCGACCAGGAGCTCTGCAATTGGGTGATCAGATTTTCTAGAAACTGTCTGTAATCGTGCAGTCCCGTCGAGATGAATGACTGCCGGGATTTTCTCTTTCCACTCCGAACGTGTTCGGTGATCGAACAGCATGTAGGGATCCGGCGTGCCAGGTTCAAATATATCAACTGCGCGATCCTCCAAGCATATTGGCGCTACCGGCCGGAAGTGCTCTCGACGTTTTACTTTGTTGAGGTGGTCCTTCATTTGGGGCGAAGTCGCTGCGGCCAGGATGCTTCTGCCTCCCAAGGCTCGTGGCCCAAGCTCTGCACGGCCAGTGAGGAAAACGACAGGCTTGCCGTCGGCGAGGACGCTGGCCAGTTCTGCCACGCTGCATGGAGCAGCCTGCCATCCCGGCGGCACGGGGCCATCCTTCATGTTTGGTCCGCTGTAGACCGACCAATCGAGGTGAACGAAGCCTTTGTCGGCAGCCAGCGCGCAGCAAGCGGCACCGATCGCCGACCCGCTGTCGTTTGGGAACGGAGGCACCCAAACTGTATCGAACAAACCGCTCGCCCGAAGTGCGCTGTTCCATTTGATATTCAGCCCGCATCCCCCGGCGATGCACAGGTTTCGCGTTCCGGCAACCGAGAGCCCACGCAGCGCGATTGCCATTTCGCGAACCAGAAGACGCTCGACAAAGGCATGAAACGAAGCAAGTATGTCCTCAGGTGTCTCGGCGACCAGCCGTGACTCGGCTGCATCGAAGAAATCATGCACGGCCGTGAGTAACGCGTCCTCGGAGCGGCTGTTGTTTCTGTATTCAATAGCAAGCTTCGTGTCGCCGGCGAAATGTTGGTCGTAAAGTTCCCCAAATACTGTCACGATCTTTTCGCTGACAGATCCGAGCGCGATATAGGCCATCAGCTTGCCGGCGATATCCAGATTCCAGCCGGTCCTCGTTTCCTGCCTGTAAGGACCGAAGTGTTGGCCCGCGGCGGCATAGGCATGACCCATCATCGGAAACAGGCATTCGATAAACCGCACTCCGCTTGGTTCCACGTAGTAAAGCCGCGGGAAGATGAAGCCGTCCCATACCAGGCAAAGGGCAGGTTCTTTGGCTTTGGCGAATGAACTGGTGCAGTATGCGGAAGCTACGTGGCCAAGGACATGCGGATAGCTTTCATAAGAAAATACCCCGCCGCCCAGCACGAGGCCTGAGCCGTGACAAGCTGTCAGGGGACTTTTAGGATCCCGCTCCACATATGGTGCCCCGTTGAGAGTGACTGGTGTGCCCTCACTAACAACCTGGAATTGCGACTCGATCTCACCGTCCCAGCCATCGATGACGAACCGGTCTACATCGTGCGGATCCAGGCCATGTTCCGCTAAGGCGGCAACAATCGTTTCAAGACGGTCAATGGATTGATATCGAGCATTATTGTCGAGTTTCTCCTGCTCGATGCAAAAGGCCAATCGGCCGTCCTCGACGACAGCGATTGCCCCGTCGTGCGTTAGCTTGATACCGCAAATTCGCATAATAGATCCATGTCAAAGTTAGCTGTGGAACAACTTTAGAGCAACCGAGGAAAACGTGAGCTGGAAAGCACAGCACATAGGTTTTCAAGCAATGCGCTATGCAGTATGAGGACCCATTGGTAAACTTGATTGTTTGGATATAGTGCATCCATGGCGTGGATATGCGGCCCGTGCCCACAGGCGCACCTGATGGCCAAGCTCGGTGAGCACGCGAGCCCAATAGCCCCCCATTCAAAGCCTCCATGCCGACCAGACACGCCGGCAAATTGGCGAAGAAGCGGGCAACGCATAGCGGCGCAGCCTCTTTCGCAAAGAGATTCCTATGGTTTTTGACGCCATAGGCTCAGAAAGCCGCCAAGGGCGTCGAATTCGCAGCGGTCGCCTTGACGCCATCGGCACTGCTCAGCGCCCGCGCGCCTGAAGGCGCGCGCCGGGTGCTCGTGAACCGAGCCCGCTTTTCTTCGGCAAGCTCAGGCGGTCTCGGCCCCGCGGCTTCGCCCCCTGGCGCGGCAGCCTGTCGGCTGCTGACGGTCGCCGGCCTATGGGCCGGCCTGGTTTCTTGTACTGGCCTTCCCCGGTGGCGCGCGGTGGGCGGCACTCCCTTCTAGGCCCGCCGCGGCGTCCCGCAACCCTTCGCTTCGCTTCGGGTCCTCCTCTTCGTTCCGGCCCTTCGGATGCGGTCCGCCTTGGACGTCGGGCCTTTCCGGTCGCTTTCGCCGCCCACCCCGCTTCCGGGGAGGGCGCTGGATTGAAGAGCGGAGGACCAGGCGATGGGTGCAAAATACAAGCGTTGCGGTAGCCAAGAGGCTGGCGCGGGCAGCGGCGGGCGCACGAGCGCCAGCCTTTATCAGGAAATCACAGATCGCATCATCGCCGAGCTGGAGCGCGGCACCGTGCCATGGGTCAAGCCATGGGGCAGCGCCAAGGCCGGCCTCGGCCTGCCCAGCAACGCGGCCACCGGCCGCGCCTATTCCGGCATCAACATCCTGATTCTTTGGGGCGCTGTCTTCGAGCGCGGGTATGCCAGCCAGAACTGGCTGACCTTCCGGCAGGCTCTAGCGCTTGGCGGCAATGTCAGGAAGGGCGAACACGGCACGACCATCGTCCACGCTGACCGCTTTGTTCCCAAGGACGAAAAGGAACGCGCCAAGAAGGATGGCGATGAGCCGCACGCCGTGCCCTTTTTGAAGCGCTTCACCGTCTTCAATGTCGCGCAATGCGATAACCTGCCCGAACATCTCTATGCCGCCGCCGAGCCGCTGCCCGAGCGTCAGGTCGTCCCGCAGGCCGAGGCGCTGATTCACGGCTGCGGCGCTGACTTCCGCATCGGCGGCGATCGCGCTTTTTACATGCCGGGCAGCGACTTCATTCAAGTGCCGCCGCAGCCCGCTTTCTTTCACCAGATCGACTATTACCGCACCTGCTTCCACGAGCTTGGCCACTGGACCGGCCATCCAACCCGGCTTGCGCGCGACCTTTCCGGCTCCTTCGGCTCGAAGGCCTATGCGCGCGAGGAACTGGTCGCAGAAATCTGCGCAGCCTTCGTCTGCAGCAGTCTCGGTATCGAGCCGACCGTGCGCCATGCCGATTACATCGGCTCATGGCTCGCCGTGCTGCGCGAGGACAACCGCGCCATTTTCCGCGCCGCCAGCCAAGCCTCGAAAGCCGCCGATTTGCTGCTCTGCTCTATCCCCAGCACTGAAGACTCGGACCGTGAGGAGATCGCGGCGTGAGCGCGCACGATCCTCATACGCTGCCGCCCGACATGACGCCGGAAGGCGAGCAGACGCTCATTCCCGGTGTCCGGCCAGTCACCACGCGCGACCGGCTTTTCGCTTCTCATTGACGCGCCGATGCGACCGCGCAAGGCGCAGAAGCCGCTCGACATCGGCCTTTTCGACGAATGCGCGCGCAACCAACTCGACCTGTTTTGACAAGGAATTCCGCAATGATCCTGATCACCGACGACCTTTGCGCCCGTCTCCTCGCCAATGGCGCTTCCGACACCGAAACCGACCATGTTCCGGTCGTAAAACTGTTCGATCCGACCGGGGCAGCAACGTGGCTCTTGAGCGAACTGGACGCCGACGGCGACACGCTGTTCGGCCTTTGCGATCTCGGCTTCGGCTTTCCCGAACTCGGCAGCGTCAGCCTTGCCGAACTGCAAAGCGGCAAGGGCCGGCTTGGCCTCGGCATCGAGCGCGACCGCTATTTCAAGGCCGAGTTTCCGCTCTCCGTCTACGCCGAAGCCGCTCGGCTGTGTTGCCCCATTACCGAGGACGAGCGGCTGCTGCGGCAGGTAGCAGACGGGCTTGCAAGCCCCCATTCCGAGCTTCCGCCTGACACGGCGGAACAAGCGCGCCGCTAGGGCGCGAAACCGTCCCGCCGCGCCGGCCTTGCGGCCGTTTGCGGCGGGAGAACCTCAACCAAACCGAAGGAGACAGATCATGCAGCTTGCTCATATTCCGCTTGATAGGCTCAACATTTCCGCCCTCAACATGCGCCACGGCAAACGCGCGCCGGATATCTCCGATATCCTGCCGTCCGTTCGCGCTCGCGGCGTTCTCGTGCCGCTTCTGGTGCGGCCCAACGGGACGCCGGAAAGCTTCGAAATCGTCGCCGGACGGCGACGCTATTTCGCCGCAAAGTCGCTCGCCGACGAGCGCGGCGAGAGCGACGCCTTGCCCTGCGCCATCATGGAGGATGGCGACGACGCCGATGCGCTCGAAGCCTCGCTGATCGAAAACATCGCTCGCCTCGACCCTGACGAGGTCTCGCAATGGGAAACGTTCTCGCGGCTGATCAAAGAAGGCCGCTCCATTGCCGAAATCGCCGCCACCTTCGGCATCACCGAGCTTCAGGTGAAACGCAGTCTGGCGCTCGGCGAGCTTCTGCCCAAGATCCGCGAAGCCTACCGCCGCGAGGAGATCGACGCCGAGACGGCGCGCTATCTCACCATGGCTTCGAAAGCGCAGCAGAAGGACTGGCTGGCGCTTTATGCCGACCCCGAGCAATACGCGCCGCGCGGCTACCAGCTGAAACAATGGCTGTTCGGCGGCCAGTCGATTTCCACCAAGGTGGCGCTGTTCGCCATCGAGGATTATCCCGGCCTCATCGTCTCCGACCTGTTCGGCGAGGACAGCTATTTCGCCGATGCCGACCTGTTCTGGCTGAAGCAGAACGAGGCGATCGCGGCCAAGCGCGACGCCTATATCGAGGCCGGTTGGAGCGAAGTGACCGTGCTCGAACCGGGGCAGTATTTCCACTCATGGGACCACGAAAAGACTCCAAAGAAGAAGGGCGGCAAGGTCGTCATCACCGTCTCGCATCGCGGCGAGGTCGAGTGTCACGAGGGCTGGCTGTCGCGCAAGGAAGCGCGCCGCGCCCGCGCCGATGAACAGGGCGGCGAGCCGGACGAACAGGTCGTCAAGCCGTCGCGGCCTGAACTCACCGGCCCGATGCAGAACTATGTCGATCTGCATCGCCACGGGGCCGTGCGCACCGCCATGCTTGAGCATCCGGGCGCCGCGCTTCGCCTCATGGTGGCGCATGCGATTGCCGGTTCCGGCCTGTGGCAGGTGCGCCGCGAGCCGCAGCGCGCGGCGAACGAGACGGTCGCCGCCAGCCTCGCAGGAAGCAAAGCCGAAGCCGCCTTCGCCGAGAAGCGGCGCGAGGTTTTGGCGCTGATTGGGCAAGCGGATCACGATGGCCCACTCGCCGGCGGCCATGGCGACGCCTTCGTTCTCGCCAGCGTCTTTGCCCGCTTGCTGGCGCTCTCCGATGACGATGTCTTGCGCGTTCTCAGCCTTGTCATGGCCGAGACGCTCGAAGCCGACAGCGCCGTCATTGAGGCGCTTGGGCATAATCTGAACGTCGACATGGCTGCTTTCTGGCAGGCGGACGAAGCGTTCCTCGAGCTTCTGCGCGACAAGGAAGTCGCCAATGCCATGCTCGCCGATATCGGCGGCAAGCCTGTCGCCGACGGCAATGTTTCGGAGAAGGTCAAGACGCAAAAGAAGATCATCCGCGACTTCCTTGCCGGCGAGAACGGCCGCGAGAAGGTGGAAAGCTGGCTGCCGCGCTGGATGAAATTCCCCGCCGAAAGCTACACAGCGCGCGGCGGCTTCCGCACCGCCGATCAGTGGGCCAAGGTCCGGCACCTGTTCGTGTCGGAGTGACCTGCCAAGCCTCAAGCGGCGGCACTTCGAAGGCCGCCGCTTGGGGCACCTCTCGGGCAGAACCGGTTGCACTTTCGCGATTTTTGAAGCGCGCACTGCATGTGGTGGTTCGACGCAAATCGATGCCCTTCGCCAGCCCTGTGCCAGGCCGGAATGCTCGCCGAGGCGCCACTCGGGTTAGGCACGTCGTCGCTGGCTGCGGTGTCTGAACCCGTGCCAAGCCCGGTACCCGCCATGTTGCTTGGGGATCGTGTCAGCCGATCGCGCGATCTGTCTCCCATGCGTCTTTCAGGACCATTTCCCTGCGCTTGGCTTGTCGACCTATGGGCGGTTCCGACCCGCCCGAAACCCTCGGCCAGCAGCTTTTTTCCCCGCCGCCTATGGCGGCTTCCTCGCGCCCGCTTCGCTCCAAAAAAGCCGCCCGCTCGGGTCCTGCGCTGCCGCTGCGGCCCTGTCGGGTTCAGGCAGGCCGGACGCGCCCATCACGGTCCGCCATCGCAGGGGAATGGTCCCCGGCGACAGCAAAACAGGAGACTAACATGACCGCGATCGGATACGTCACCAAGCAGGAAAACGGCGGCTACAAGGGCCAGCTCAAGACGCTCAGCGTCCGCGCCGACATCGACATCGTGCCCAACCAGGCCAAGAGCGCCGACAATCATCCAGACTTCCGGGTGCTGACGCAAGGCGTCGAAGTCGGCGCCGGCTGGATCCGCATGGGCGAGGCCTCCGGCAAGGACTATGTGAGCCTGTCGATCGCCGCCCCGGAGTTCGGTCCGCGCAAGCTCTACGCCAATCTCGGCCGCGCCGCCGGCCAGGACGATGACGACACCTACGCCATCATCTGGAACCCCGTCGACTGAACGGCGGAGCTCCGAGCCCCGCGCCGCGACCGGCGCGGGGCTCATCTGACAAGAGCGGCGAAAACTCGCCCCCGACTCTTCGCCCGTCCCCGCAGCGACCTCGCTCGCCCATCCTGTCCGTCGCTTCTCCTTAAGCGACACGAGGACAATCATGGACGACGAAAACGAACGCGCCGCCCGCGCCAAGAAGGGCAGCCCCTTTCTCAATACCGCGCAGGCAGCCTTCTATATCGGGCTCTCCCAGCGCACGCTCGAAAAGATGCGGCTCAAGGGCGGCGGCCCGAAATTCCGCAAGCACGGCCGCTATGTCCGCTATCACATCGACGAGCTCGACGAATGGTCGAAAGGCCATCCGCACTACGGCGCTCCCGAAGCCGGTTCCACGCCGGCCGACGATGGGGGCCGCTCATGAGCCGGCGTCCTTTCCTCCGCATGATCGGCTCCGGCCTGCGCCGCGTTCGCGCCCGCAAGACGATCGCCATTGCCACGATTGGCCTCAGCCTTTTAGGCTTCACCACGTTCGCAAAACCCACGCCCTGGCTGGTCTGGAACGCCTCGGCCAGCGCGCCGATCGGCCTCTATCGCATCGCTGCGGGCACGCCGGCGCTGGGCGATCTGGTGCTCGTCCGCCCGCCTGATTACGTGGCCTATCTGGCGGCCCAACGCGGCTATCTGCCTGGCAATGTGGCGCTGGTCAAACGCCTTGCCGCACTGCCCGGCGAGCATGTCTGCGCCTTCCATGACGCCATCATCATCGGCGGCGACATCGTCGCGCGCCGGCTCAAGATCGACGCCCAAGGCCGGCCCTTGCCCTGGTGGAACGGCTGCCGGGCACTCACGAAGGACGAGGTGTTCCTGCTCGGCAACGAGACCAATCGCTCCTTCGACAGCCGCTATTTCGGGGCGGTTCCGGCCGCCAATGTCATCGGGAGGCTCGTGCCGCTATGGACCGAGTGACCCTCCTGATGTTGGGCATGATCGCCACCGCGCCATGCGCCTGTTCCGCCTCGACCGGCGCCGAGCCGGTCGCCATTTCCCAAAGTCCGCAGCTTCGAAACTGGCAGCAGTTCGTAGCGGAAGCGAGCCGGCGTTTTCGTGTTCCGCAGGCCTGGATCTACGCCGTCATGGATGCCGAAAGCGGCGGCAACACCATGCGCGACGGCCGCCCCATCACCTCTCGCGCCGGCGCCATCGGCCTCATGCAGGTGATGCCCGCCACCTATGCGGAGATGCGCGTGGCCCATGGTCTCGGCCCAAATCCGCACGATCCGCGCGACAATATTCTCGCCGGCACCGCCTATCTCCGAGCCATGTATGACCGCTTCGGATTCCCCGGCCTGTTCGCCGCCTACAACGCAGGCCCCGAGCGCTACGAAGGGCATTTGAAGCACGGCAAGCCATTGCCGAAAGAGACCGTCGATTACCTCGAGCAGCTCAGGGCGGCCGGGGTTTCGGCCACCGACATGAAACAATTCAAGGGCAAATCTGTCGCTCCGGCGAGGCGAAAGGCAACCTCGGGGCGCTCGCTGTTCTTCCTCCACGACGGTGTTCGCGCCGGCGCGCGAAACCGCGATCTGCTCGTGCCGCTTCGCAAGGATGACATGCGGCCGAAGGAGCCGGATGGCTAGGAGTTTGGAGGCGGTGCGCGCGCGACAAGGGCAGGGCGCGTAAGGCAAGATAAAGGCACCGCCTCCCGGAGGCGGCCAAGTGTCTGTCTGCACATCGTTTTTCCAGGAGGCAGCTGTGCGCGCCAGGAGGCTGCGGCGCCTAAACGGTTGATCTGGCTTTGGATTACCCGGAGGCCGGCATGCAGGACGATGAATTCAGGCCGAAGCTCGGCAAGATCGGGTCGCGCGGATCGAAAGCAGGCAAACGCTTCGCCAGTCAGATCCGGACAGCGATCAACAGGGCCGGCGGCCGGCTGCAACGCGATGGTCGCTTCACCGGAAGCCGGGCAGGGCGGGGA
>NZ_LYTP01000014.1:0-63837 GCF_001672435.1 Mesorhizobium sp. AA23 | reverse complement strand
TCTGTACAAGCTGTTGGTTCCAACCCCCGGGGCGACCACCATTAGGGCAAGTCTTTGTTATTCCCCGGAACCAACAGCTTGTACAGATGGCCGACTCCACCCTCTCCAAACTTCTCCAACTGCAGTCCAAACGACCTGCTGAAATGGGCAAGTTCGATTGGATCGCTCGGCCTCGCACTGGGTCTTCCAAGGGAGGGAACACCGTGAAAACTCCCATCTGATTTAACAAAGCTGAAACCACGGAGGGCCCGAAACAGAAAATATGCTGACTCGCATGCCCAGACGCGCTGAGCTAAAAAGCCTTTTTCTTGCTGCTCGTCCGTAGGCTGTGATGCAATGAAGCCCCGGTGATATTCGAACTGTTCAGCGATGTTTGAGTGGGCCCCGATCCCAAGATCGTAGAGCACCACGAACACAGCTTCTGAACCGAATTGGAAAAATAACGTTCCTGATTGCATGTTGTGAATGAAGTCAAAACCTGGGGTTGGCGTCAAAGCCTTCATTCGAAGCACTGTTCCAAAGGGCTCAGGCGATATCACGCCTCCCTTTGACCATACCGAATAGAGTTGTCGGAATAGCCAAACTTCTTGGCCAAAGTCTTTGACTGTCCAGAAAGTTGGAGAGCTTGGCGCCGTTACGTCAACCTTGAGCGAAGAATTTCGATAGATAAAACCGACGTGAATTTTGAAAGCCCATAGATAAAAATCTTGCAATGACGCATTGCCATCAGCAATCCTCTGCTCTATTTTACCAAATTCTGAGTTGTGCTCAGAGGCTACTGGAATTTTTGCAAACCTGTAGCGGATAGTTGTTCCGTTAGGTATGACGTATGTCTGGTTCGCGAGATTGAAGCGCCTCTGCATCCATCGGGGGATTATATGCTCAGAATTGGAAGTTTCTTCTCCGCTAAACATGCAATCCATTTAAGTTTCATCCATTGATTGTCGAAAGTTCAGATATTAATTAGCGAATCTTGCGTCCCGTCAGGTAAGGAAATCTTGCCTCGTCGAGCGCCTCGAGCTTCGCGATCAGGTGCGACGTGTAGCCGTCCGCGTCCATAGCTGCGAAGCTCTCGGCTTGTGCGTGGATGGTTATTCCGACCATATCAGCATCATCCTCTGGTGCCGCGTGACTGCCAGGCCGAGGACGTCGGCCACGGTTATCGCATCCTTGCTGAACGCCTCCAGGCAATTTCCGTCTCGCTGAAAATGTAATCTCCGCCACAGTTTTCCCTCGCTACCATCGCGAGCCGAGCGGGGTTCGCATTGCGGGCACGTCGGGCGCATGGGCAGGCATTGACAATGTTTCGGGACGAACTTGACGTCCAGCCGTAAGCCTGTCGCTTTTGGAGGCAAGCATCCTTAAGACAGCCGTCGGCGTGTACCGCGTTCCCGCACTCGACACGAAACCTTCGTATTCCAGGGCTTCCGCGATTTCAGCCAGGGTCCGCCGCTTGCCATTGACCGAGTAACGATGCAGCTTTTTTGCGAGCGCGATCATTTTCGGTCCGCCGTCAATTTCTGCATAGTTTTTGCGGCCGCCAACCTTCCTCCCGGTCGCCATCCGCTTGCGCTCGCGGGCCCCTCGCAGCTTCTCCACGAGCATCGCCTTCTCAAATTCGGCAACTGCGCCCAGCACTTGCCTGATCAAGTTTGCCGTCGGCGTGTCGGCCACGAAGCTCTCAGGGCTGTCGACGGCAATCAAATCGATGCCGCGCGCCTTGAGCATCTCGTATCCCGTCTCCTGAACGATGAGGTCTCGTGCGAATCGTGAAGCTGTCTCAACTAAGATGGCACGCACACCGTTCGAGAGCAGGCGCTCCAACATCGCCGAGAAGCCAGGTCGGGCGGTGACCGCGTCTGCGCCGCTGACGGCCGCATCATGGTATGTTTCGACAATTTCCAGGCCAGCAGATCGGGCGTATAGCTCGACTGCCTCGCGTTGCCGCATCTCGCTATCCTTGTCAGAACCGACATTGGCCGCTGACGAGGTACGAAGATAGGCCACTACCTTCCTTAAAGCCTTGCTGTTCATGACTTTGAGCCACGCTTCGATATCATTTGCTTCAGCATTTGATAATTTTCGGCCCAGAAATCAAGGTGGGATTTGGAACATTGGTCACGCGGTGGTGCGCTCCGGAGCGAGAGCAGGCCTATTGCAGGCCTATTGCAGCCCTCCTGGCGCGAACCTGGCCTGCCACTCGTCCAAACTCATCTGGTTGATCTCGCCCGGCTCTCGGAGGGGCTTGCGCAGCGTCGTTGCAACTTCGGCTTTGTCAACGATCAGACCGAGGAGCTTGGCCTTACCCATCACGGCCGCTACGCCTGCGGCTGGGTTTTTGCATGCCATTGCGAGCTTTCGCATGTCTTCGAGTTCGGCAACCAGATCGTCGACCGTGATCTCCAAACGCTTTGCAGCTGCATTTCGGAGTTCGGCAATGCGCGCTGCCACCTTAGGCAACCTGACCATCTTGGAGGCCTCCACCTCAGCCGCATTGCCACGCGCAGCGTAGCCGGCCTCAACGTAGGCGCGAGATTGGGGCAGCCCTTCGAGAAGACCCCGACAGAAACGCTCCTGCCTGATATTCAATTTGGTTTGCGACATTGTGGTATGATCATACCAGATGGCCGGGCTGGCGCTAGGCATTGCGAAATAGCTGTTACGCCTATTGATCCTTCCGTCGCCTTTGCACTTCCAAACGCACCAAAGCGACGCCAGAGCCCGGGTTAGCGTCCTCTGCGGCAACCGCTGCATCGTGAAGGCTCTGGTCGAGGTACTCGGCAGCCGCCGCATAGAACTCCGTGCCGCCTTGCATGAGCCCGGCTTCCAAACGTTTAGCTGCTTGGTTGCGACGACGCTGATCGGCGGAGATGATAGGCTGCTGAAGGCGGGCCGGAATTTGATCCGAACCCAGCTTAGCAATCTCGGCCCCCGCAGCCGCAATCGCGGCGGACACCGGCATCTCGGTTTGCGGCCTGCCAAGAGGCGAGCGGTCGGCGGCGCGGCCGTCCATCATCGAGAGTGCCGCCGACCGCTCGCCTCTTGGGCGCACCGCTTCTATTGATTTTTGAGCCGGCTCTTTAGGTTCATTTTTTATCTCTTTTGTTGGGGTCCGGGGAGCGGACCCTTTGTCGTCTGCCCGGCGGACCTTTTTGGTCCCGCTGGTGGATATCTCACGTTCAGAAAGGGTCCGTGTGGCGGACCCTTTCTCCAACGTCAGGTCGTATTCATTTGCCAGACCGCGTCCGACTTTCTTCGGTCGTACAACACGGACGAAACCGTGATCTTCAAGCCATTGCAGTTTTTCGAATACTGTTGACCGGGCATAGCCGGTCTCGGCCGCGATAAGCTCGACCGAAGGGAAGCAGCGTCCAGTCTGATCATTCATGTGCCACGCCAGATTGACGAGGACATTTTTTGCCACGGCCGGCATTTTTGGCAGCTCATAGACTTTCTGCACAAGGAGCACACTCATCGCATGGCCACCGCATTGGCCCGAGCAGACAGTTGGCCACGCACGAGGAGCACTCCAGCATGTTGGCAAAGCAAGCCGGCGTTGGACGAACGATTTTGCGGTTCCTCGACCATGTCGTTGACGCAGGCTGCGCTCTCAGCCTACGCGACTTTGCGGACTGGCAGGCTGTCGAGAAACGCCTGGGCATCGTCAGCGCGGATCAGCACGCGGCGGCCAGACTTGCACGCCTTGAGGCGGCCTTGCTTTATGTGTGCGAAAACCTGCGTTCTCGCGATGCCCGTCGCCTTGACGAACTCGGGGATGGTGTAGCTAAGCTTGTCGGCTTGCAGCATGACGGAACTCCAACGCTTTGAGTGGAACCGTCCAAGACATTAGCCAAGCTTTCCCGGATGTCGACAACCCCGTAGATGGTGAGGGCCCCGATTTGAACTGTATTGAACTCGGTTGAACTGAAATGAACTTAGATCAGACCTAGTTGTCCACAGGAGAATAGTCCTACGCAGTCGCGGATCGAGGGTTAAATGCGACAACATTGCTGGCATTACCGTCAAGGTAACTCACCCAATCCTCCATAAGCCGCCGCCGTTTCTCCAACGCATCGGTACGTCGATAGGCGCGCTCGGCACCATCGCCGACAACGTGCGCGAGCGCGGCTTCGATGATCTCGCGCTGGTGATGCGTTTCGTCGGCCGCCCAGTCTTTGAATGCCGAACGGAAACCGTGAACCGTGAATTGCGGAAGCTTCATGCGTTCTTGCAACAGCGCATCCATCGCGTTCGATGACAACGGCTCTGCGATTTTCTGGCCCGGAAACACAAAGCCATCATCGGACAGCCTGACGGCGTGAAGTTCACGCAGGATTTCAACCGCGCGCGTCGACAAAGGCACCCGATGCTCGCGACCAGCCTTCATGCGAGCAGCGGACACAGTCCATACGGCCTTGTCGAGATCGATTTCCGGCCAGCGTGCGCCGTACACCTCACCGGAGCGGGCGGCAGTCAGGATCGTAAATTCCAGCGCTCGCGCGCTGATGGCTGGACGGTTCCGCAGGGATACCATGAAGGTAGGTACGTCAGGATAGGGCATCGCCGCATGCCGTCCGCGCTGCAGCTTCTGCCGTTTGGGCAACATTGTGGACAAATGTCCGCGCCACAGCGCCGGGTTCTCACCATGGAACCACCCTCGGGCCTTGGCGAATGCTAGCACATTTTCGATACGGCCACGCAGCCGCGATGCCGTTTCCGCCTTCTCGGTCCAGATCGGACTTAGCACCGAAAGCACGTCTTTCGTTGTGACCTGGTCGACCGGCTTGCCGATCAGGCCAAGGCAATAGCCCTCCCTCGTGAGCTTGCCATCTTCGTCGTGCCGCCGCGACAGAGTATAGTACCACTGGTCGCGGTGCTTGGCGTTCCTCCATGCCTTCTCCATAGAGGCCAGCAACATATCAGCGACCTCTCCGAAGGTCGGCACTGCTTCCGTTTTGCTTTCTACGAGGGGGTTGCCGCCAGTTGCGACAATTCGGCGATAATCGGTCGCCTTGTCGCGCGCAGCGGCCAAGGAAACCGCTGGATAGCCCCCCAGGCCCATCGCGGTTCGCTTGCCGCCGGCCTTCCACATAAAAAGCCATGCCCGTGTTCCTGACGGCTTGATCTCCAGATACAGCCCACCGCCATCCGAATGACGGCCCGGCTTGCGTTCTGTCTTAACCTTCCGGTCGGAGAGTTTGTTGAGATTGCGCGCCATGTCGCCTGCACCGTTAGCTGCACCTTTGAGCCCGGATTATACCGAACTCCTCCAGCTTGTACAGAACGACAAACGCCAGAACTATTTGTTTTTACATTGATTTCTAGGACTGTATGGAACGCACTGGAGGCATAGTTTGACGGACTCCCTCTCCGCCATCCTGCTTCGAGCTGCGCGCTTTCGCAGGACAAGCCTCAAATCCCTTAAGAGCGAGCGAGATAGCCTCCGAAGCCTTGGCGAAGGAGCGCGACAGTCGCCCTCAGCGATATCCGAAATAGGTCATCAGCTCCTGGGCCTCACCTGCCTCGAAACGCGAGGCGAATTCCGCAGGCAGCTTCGATCGCCAGCCGCCCCTGTAGTCGGTGATCGGTTGGTTGACCTGCGCCGAACGGCGAGCCGAATGCGCCGTGCGAACTCTTCTTGCCCTTCCCCAGACGACCGGATGCCGGTGATAGTCCAGGATGGCAGCATCGAAGGCCACATCCATGAAGCGGCATAGCCGTTCGATGGAGAGCGCAGGCGACTCGATAAAGTCCTCGTAGCGCCACAACATGGCCCCGCCCCTCTCGATGCAGAGCATCGAGGCCCTGCTGTCGGCGACCCACCTTTGGAAAGCTCTGTCGAAATCGCCCTCGTAGCGCTGCCCGAGCGATGCCACGACATCACGGCCATCGCGCGTCACCACAATGAAACGGGCGTCCGGGATCGTCTCGCGTATCTGACGGGTGTAATGAATATGCCCGGGGGTTTTCTCGACCCAGACGCTCCGGCGCGAAATCGCCGCCTCAAGCAAAAGCAAGCTTAGCTTGGTCCATCTGGCGCCTTTGTCCGAGACGAAAGCGCTTGTCTCCCGCGGAACACTGAAGACATCCGGATGCGCTGCCAATATCCGGGCGAGCAAGGTCGACCCGGTATGACCGCAACCACAGATGAATATTGAGGCCCTCGGCTTTGGAATAAGCCGTACCACACCCTTGTTCACAATTCTTGTTCCCCCGGAAAGACTTTATTCGAGCTGTTTGCCTCGAAGATTGCAACAGGAATGTTTCCACAGGAACGGCGCGGAACCACCGATCGGCGCCGTTCACATTTCAACGGCTCACCTTCGGCGATGCGCAACGAGCGCCCGCAGGGCCGCGGCACCATCGCCCGAAAATGACCGGCCGAGCATGAGCGCCAGCGTGCACGCTGGTGCGCGAGGCCGGCTTGCAGCCCTTGGACGCTGTAAACACCATGGTCGGGGCCATCCAGGGCGCAACTTGAGAGCGGGCGTTGCGCGTCGGCTGCGGGCAATCATCGTTTGAATGCGTGATCCGGTTTGTAGGTTGGGCCGGACGAGCGTGATGCGCCGGCCGATTTTGCCTCAACCTGATCCGCCGGATTGATGCTCCGCAATCGCGCTCAAGAAGACCTCGCCGAATTCCTTGAGCTTGGCTTCGCCGACACCGTTCACCTCGGCGAAGGCAGCGAGGTCGCGCGGGCAGCGCTCGGCCATGGCGATCAGCGTGCGATCGGAGAAAACGACATAGGCCGGGACTTGGCGTTCCTTCGCCAGGCGCAGCCTCAGCGCCTTGAGCGTGGCGAGCAGCGCGGCGTCCAGGTCTTCGGCGTCCGCCGCTGCCTGGGCCGAACGCGCCTTGTCGCGCAGGGAACGGTGCCGCGTCTCGACGCGATACTCGAAGGCGATCTCGCCGCGCCCGAGCGCGCGGCCGCTCTCGGAAATGGCAAGGCCGCCATAGCCGTCCGGGTCCGGCACCAGGTACCCGCCCGCCACAAGCTGGCGGATCAGCGACAGCCACGCGGGTCGCTTGTGCGCCGCGCCGGTGCCGAAGCTGGCAAGCCTTTGATGACCTCGGGCCAGCACTTTCTCGGTCTCGTGGCCGAGCAGGATGTCGACGATGTGCGAGGCCCCGAACCGCTCGCCGGTTTGCGCGACGGCCGAAAGGATGATGCGCGCCTCGATGCTTCCGTCCGCGCGCGGCGCCTGGCTGAGGCAGTTGTCACAATTGCCGCAAGGCGAGGCGCCTTCGCCGAAATAGCCAAGCAGGACCTGGCGCCGGCATTGCGCCGTCTCACAATAGCCGATCAGCGTGTCCAGCCGGCCATGCGAGCGCCGCCTGTGCTCCGGCGAGGCATCCTCGTCGTCGATGAACAGGCGCCGCGTGCGGATGTCGCCGAGGCCGTAGAGCATATGCGCCTCGGCCGGCCGCCCGTCGCGGCCGGCACGGCCGATCTCCTGGTAATAGGCCTCGAGGCTCGCCGGCAGGTCGGTGTGGAAGACATAGGCGACGTCCGGCTTGTCGATGCCCATGCCGAAGGCGATGGTCGCCACGATGACCACGCCGGACAGCGTCATGAAAGCGTTTTGGTTCGCGTCCCGCGCCTCCTTGCTCATGCCGGCATGGTAAGCGAGCGCGGTGACGCCGTTCTTTTCGAGGAAGGCCGCCATCTCCTCTGTCTTCCTGCGCGACAGGCAATAAACGATGCCGCTCTGTCCCGCATGGCGTTCGACGAAACGCAGCAGCTGGCGCTTGCTGTCCTGCTTCGGCTCGATGGCAAGCTTGATGTTCGGCCGGTCGAAGCCCAGCACCAGCGTGTCGACACGCTCGGCAAACAGCCGCGCCGAAATGTCGGTGCGCGTCGTTTCGTCCGCGGTCGCGGTCAGCGCGATCATCGGCACTTTCGGAAAGAGGTCCCGCAGCCGCGCAAGGTCCTCATATTCGCGCCGAAAGGCTGGCCCCCATTGCGAGATGCAATGCGCCTCGTCGACGGCGATCAGCCGGATGTCGAGCCTGGCCAACGCGTCGAGCATCCGCTCGGTCATCAGCCGCTCCGGCGCCAGATAGAGCAGACGCGTCTGGCCCGAGGCGACGCGGCGCCACGCCGCGACATTGGCATCGCGATCGAGCGAGGAGTTGATCGTATCGGCGGCGACGCCGGCGAGCCGCAGCGCCGCGACCTGGTCCTGCATCAGCGCCACCAGCGGCGAGACGACGATGGTGAGCCCGCCAAGGACCAGCGCCGGAACCTGGTAGCAGAGCGACTTGCCGGCGCCGGTCGGCATGACCGCCAGCACGTGGCGGCCGCACAGCAGCGCCTCTATCACCTCGGCCTGACCGGGTCGAAAATCGTCGAAGCCGAACACGTCCTTCAGCACGCGCCGCTTCGGATCGCGCCCCTCCGCCGCAATGCCCGCCACCGATGCCCGCCCCGCCATCGCGTTTTGCATTTGAGAGTGATTCCCGGTTTCGGCTGAGGTCACGTTCTTAAGGCGCGGATCGCCCGAACGCCATCGCAACCCGTTCTGTCCGCCGTTTTTGCCTGCCGGCGCCGCCGTCTCTGCCGGAGGTGTCGGCTCCTCCCTGCGCCGCAACCCGGCGATACCGAGATGGCAGGGCAAGGCGGTCGGCAGTGTCCACTGAGCCGAGGTTAGCAAAGGCAGGGCGCGTTAGACTCCAAGCCGGCTCCATAGATCCGCAATCAATTTTCGCAGCCCGGCAGCCCGGGGTTCCCCCGGTCGGATTTCGGCCAGCGCGATGCCGCTCTCGCCCGCAATGGCATAGAGCAGCCAGGTCCGGCCATCCTCCTCGAAAATGGCCGGATCGCGCAGCCCGTTCTCCTTGCTTCTTGCCACGCCCGCCTTGCTGCGGCGAACCGGCAGGCCGGCGCCCTCGTAGTCGGTGCCGGGTCTCAGCAATTCGGTCCTGCCGCGCACGACCCAGCGCCGCCAGTCCTTGGAAAGGTCGATGCTGCCGTAAATCACGCGCTCCGGCGCGTCGCCCTTGCGCGTATAATAGACAATCAGCGAATCCCCGTTCTTCTGCACCGCCACATGCCGCGGCCGAACCCGGCTCGAGCCCGGCAGCACGACCGGCCCTTCCTCGAAACCGGAAAGACCATCGATAGATCGGCGAAGCCTGATACTGCCGGTGCCGAAAAGCCCATACCACCAGCCGTCATGCCGAAAGATCCGCGCATAGAACGGCCCTAGCGCCTGGGGACTGGGGTTGAAGCAAAGGCCGTCGACCGATGTCGCCGCAAAGGTCGTCTGCTCGCGGCCATGTCGCTCGGGGCCGTGAAAATACATGACGATGCGTCGGGTCTGCTCGTCGACATGCACGTCGGGAGAGGCGATGTGATCCCTCAGAAAAGGACATTCGCCAAGCGAAAGCACGCCGCCCGGGTGAACGCTCCAAGGACCCTGCAGCGTATCTGAATAGGCTAGGCGGATGTAGGTGCCGTTGTGATGCGCGAAATAGAGGTGATACGTTGCGAGCCGGCCGGTCGCCCACGCCGGCATCCTCACCAGCGATGGGCCGTTTATGCTGGCTCCCTCATCGCCCGGCAGCATATCGGGCGTAATCAACGGTCCTCGCCGTTCGGCTGAAAGGCCGAGCATCGACGTCATGCGTTTGCCCACTCCGGCATGTCATAGCCGAACTCGTCACAGAACCCTCTCAGCCGGGCGAGGAAGGCGGCGGGCAGGGCTTTGAGATAGGCAAGGTATTCCTCGTTCCGTTCCCACTTCTTGAGCGATGTTGCCCGTATCGGGTTGCCGGCATCCTCGCTGAAGCGGATACGCGGCCTGAGGTCGAATGCTCGCGCGATCCTCTCCTGGACCTCGTCCGGCCGAGCGATCATGTCCTCGTAACGGACATAGACGATCGCGCGCTCCGGCTGCGCCTTTCTCAGCCGCAGCAAGGCCTCGTACTCGGCCAGCCAGCGTTCGGAGGTGACATGGAACCGGCGCTCCGCCCTGCTTTCCGGATGCGAGCTGGTGAGCACGTCGAAAGGATGGCGAACGCAATAGATCAGGCCAATGGCGGCGGGCAATTTCGCCAGATGCATATGACCCCGATCCGTGCGCTTGACGACAAGGTTGGATTCGGAGCGGTCCAACATATCCAGCTGGGTGTATTTCGCTTCGGCTCGATGGACGAAGGTGTCCTCGAAACACCCCATCAGGCGCTGGGTCAGCGTCGTGCCGCTGCGCGCGCAACCGGCAATGAATATCTTCTTGTAAGGCGCCGAGCGTCCAGCAAACCAAAGCCGCCACAGCCGCTTCACATCCAGCGCCAAGCGCCGAACCTCTCTGATCGGCCGCCTGATGGCCTTGCGCAAAAAGGCTTCTGATTTTCGTGCGACGTCCATTTCCGACTTCCGCTCCCGCCGGCTTAGTTCATCCGTTGCCAAAGCTGCGGCGCGCCGTCTCTTTGGCCGATATGCCGGCAGAGTGCCAGTCCTCTTCGTTAAACCTATCTTCACCATGTTGCGGCACCGTTGTCGTCCTGCGGCAATGTTTGAGTACCGCGGCGGCGCCACCTGCGCCCAGGCAACAAACCCGCGCCTCACGGCGCGGGTTTTTCTTTGGCAACAGGAATATCGCTATAGGAAGTCGGCCCGATAAGGCGCAAAACTGTCGACCAGCCGCCCCGCTTCCAGCGCCCTGACGCCGTGCACCAGGTTGGACGGCACGATGAAGCTGCTTCCCGCTGCCAGGATCTCTGACTTGTCGTCGATGGTGACTTCGAAGCGGCCTTCGGCGACATAGCTTGCCTGGACGTGCGGATGCGAATGCAGCGCGCCGAGGCCGCCCTTTTTGAAGGCGAATTCGACCATCATCAGTTCGGCCGTGTGCACCAGCACGCGCCGTCTGTTGCCGTCGGGCGTCGGCTCCCAGGCTTTTTCGCCGGCATGTGAAAAGAGAGGCGTCATCGCTTAGCTTCCGTTCGAAATTGGCAGAATGGTCACCGCGCCAGCCAGCCGCCGTCCACCGGCATCACCGCGCCATGCATGTAGTCCGACGCGGGCGCGAGCAGGAAAACGGCAGCATCGCCGATGTCGTCCGGCCGGCCCCAGCGCCCCGCGGGAATGCGCCCGAGGATGGCGGCGCTGCGGTCGGGGTCGGCGCGCAAGGCTTCGGTGTTGTTGGTTTCGATATAGCCCGGCGCGATGCCGTTGACGTTTATGCCTTTCGCCGCCCATTCGCAGGCGAGCAGCCTCGTGAGGCCAAGCACGCCATGTTTCGAAGCGGTGTAGGAGGCGACGCGGATGCCGCCCTGGAAGCTCAGCACCGAGCCGATGTTGACAATCTTGCCGCGCCGCCCAGGCTCGGCCAGCACGCGTCTGGCAAAACTCTGGCAAAGCCGGAAGACCGTCTTCAAATTGATGTCCATCACCTCGTCCCAGTCGGCCTCGGTCAGGTCGACCGCGTCGGCGCGTCGTATGATGCCGGCATTGTTGACCAAGCCGTCAAGCGGTCCCTTCTCATCCCATATCAGGTCGAGCATTGCGGCAGCCGCGGCAGGATCGCCGAGATCGGCAGCCACGGTTTCGAATTGGCCACCAATGGCCGCGACCTTCTCCGCAGTTTCATCCATCGCCGAGCGGCCGATGCCGATGACGGCGCCGCCGGCGCGCGCGGCCGACACGGCAATGCCTTGGCCGATGCCGGTGTTGGCGCCGGTGACGAGGATGCGTTTTCCTGCAAGGCTGAAGGCGAAAAGATCGCTCACTTGAGCTGGTCCATCGCCACCTGGTCGACGTCGATATGGTCGACATTGTCGCCGGCCATGGCCCAGATGAAAGCGCCGGTGTGTGTCTGGTCCATCTCTACCTTGCTCGAATGATTATCCGGTCGACGCAGCCGCCACGGACTTTGCGTAATAGGCCTGCCGCGCCTGCAGGCGCTCGCGGTAGCGCTGCTGGCTGGAGGTGAGATGTGCCCGCATCGCCTCGCGCGCGGCGTTGGCGTCGCCCGCCGAAATCGCGTTGAGGATCACCAGATGCTCGCGCTGCAGGCCGCGCTGGTACTCGTCGGACTGGACGAGCTCGGCCGACCAGGGCGAGGTGACGTCGCAGGGGATGGCGCGGCGGCCGAGCACGTCGAGCATCTCGACATAGAACGGGTTATTGGTGGCGCTGGCGATTGCCCTATGGAAGGCGAGATCCGCCGGACCGGTCGGCTGGCTGGCGAGCAGAAGCCGCTCGAACTCGAAGAAAGCCTCCTGGATCGCCGCCTCTTGCGCCGCGTTGCGGCGGATGGCGGCAAGGCCGGCCGATTCGATCTCGATCGCCAGCCGCACCTCGAGCACGTTGAGCGCGATCGAATCCTTGGCGCCCATATCGGCGGCTAAAACGCCGAGCGTGGTGGAGATGTGTTCGGTTACGAAGACGCCGGCGCCCTGCCGCGCCTCGACGAGACCGTCGGCGGCAAGCTTTGCCAGCGCCTCGCGAATGACGGTGCGGCTGACGCCAAAGGTTTCCGTGAGCTGCCCTTCGGTCGGCAGCTTGTGCCCGGGCGGGATCTCGCCCGCCAACAGCTGCTTGCGGATCGCCGCGACCACCGTTTCCGACAGCTTCGGCTTCCGTTCGACCCTGAGATCCGTCATGGGCCCGGCCACCGTCGCACTCCTCTATCTGAACGCCCTATTTGAGGACGCCTACTTGAAGACACTTGGCAACCACAGCGAGATCGCGGGAATATACGTCACCAGCGCCAGAACCACGATACCCGCGCCTTAGAACGGCCAGTTCGAGCGTATCGCTTCCCAGACCGTGATCTTGCCGAACTTCATGCCCTTCAAATCCTGGCGCCCGGCTCAGAGCCGGTACGCCTTCTTGGCAAGCGTGTAGGCAAGCTCGCGCGCCAGCTCATGCGCTTCCTCCTCGCGCAGCCGATGTTCGGCGACGAGCCGCGCCAGGAAGGCGCAGTCGACACGCCGCGCGACGTCGTGGCGCGCCGGGATCGATGGAAAGGCGCGCGTGTCGTCGTTGAAGCCGACCGTATTGTAGAAGCCCGCCGTCTCGGTGGTCATTTCGCGGAAGCGGCGCATGCCTTCCGGGCTGTCGTGGAACCACCAGGCCGGCCCAAGCTTCAGCGCCGGATAGACGCCGGCGAGCGGCGCCAGCTCGCGCGCATAGCTCGTCTCGTCGAGCGTGAACAGGATGATCGTCAGGTCACGCTCCAGCCCGACGCAGTCGAGCAGCGGCTTCAGCGCCGTCACATAGTCGGTCCGGGTCGGGATATCGAAGCCCTTGTCGCGGCCGAATTTCTGGAAAACAGCCGGCGAATGATTGCGCCACGACCCGGGATGGATCTGCATTACCAGCCCGTCGTCGCGGCTCATCTTGGCCATCTCGGTCAGCATCTGGGCGCGGAACAGTTTTCGCTCGCGCTCGTCTTCCGAGCCGCGGCGGATGCTGTCGAACAGTTCCTGCGCCGCCGTGTCGGAAAGATTGGCGGTGTCGGCGGTCGGATGGCCGTGATCGGACGAGGTGGCGCCGAATTCGTTGAAATAGGCGCGGCGTTTTCGGTGCGCCTCGAGATAGCCGGCCCATGTGCCGGTGTCGCATCCGGTGATTTCGCCCAGGCGATCGAGATTGGCTAGAAACCCTTCGAAATCGGGATCGACCACGGCGTCCGGCCGGTAGGCGGTAACGACGCGGCCCTGCCAACCGCTGTCACGGATCATCCGATGCCATTTGAGATCGTCGAGCGCCCCTTCGGTGGTGGCGATCACCTCGATGTTGAAGCGCTCGAACAGCGCCCGCGGCCGATAGTCGGCGCGCTGAAGAAGCGCGGCGATCGTGTCGTAGCACCGATCAGCGGTGCTGGCGTTGAGCGGTTCGTCGATGCCGAACAGGTGCTCGAACACATGGTCGAGCCAGAGCCGGGTCGGCGTGCCGCGGAAGAGATAGTAATGCTCGGCAAAGCGCCGCCAGATCGTTCTGCCGTCGGTCTCGACCGGCGCTCCGTCGAGCGTCGGCACGCCGAGCTTTTCCAGCGGCACGCCCTGGCTGAACAGCATGCGGAAAATGTAGTGGTCCGGGACGATCAGGAGCTGCGCGGGGTCGGGAAAGGGCTCGTTGAGCGCATACCAGCGCGGGTCCGTGTGGCCATGCGGGCTGACGATCGGCAGGTCCTTGACCCCTGCATGAAGGGCGCGAGCCAGCGTTCGCGTTTCCGGCGCGAACAACAGGTCCGGATCAGTCAATGCAGCCACTTCGCTCCTCCCAGGCTGCCCCATTGGTGGATTAGCAAACAACATTGTCAACATACAAAAACCAGCCAGTTGTATGATGACTTTTGCATAAGGCCCGGCCATTGTACCGGGCAGCGGCGGGTGCTACGCCGCTGCCGCCATTCCTGCCAGGCTCGACGCGCCAATCGGAGACTTCAAACCAATGAACAGCCGTCTGTCGAACGCCTCGATCGCGCAGCTGCCGGGCGCAATCGCCGTACCCCGCTACGATCGCGGCGCCGTGACGCCCGGCATCGTCCATCTCGGCGTCGGCGCCTTCCATCGCGCTCATCAGGCGGCCTATGTCGACGCCGTCCTGGCGGATGGCGATACAGGTTGGGGCATCATTGGCGTCTCGCTGCGCAGTCCCGATACACGCGATGCGCTGTCGCCGCAGGACGGTCTCTACACGCTGGCGGTGAGGGAAAGCGCCGGCGAGCAGTTGCAGATCATCGGCTCGATCGTGTCGTTGCTGGTGGCGCCCGAAGATCCGGACGCCGTGCTTACCGCGCTCACCGATCCGCGCACCCGCATCGTCACGCTGACCATCACCGAAAAGGCCTATCTGAGGGCCGCCGACGGCAGCCTCGACGAAACTCATCCCGATATCGTCCACGATCTGGGAAACCCCGGATCGCCCAGGACGGCGCATGGTTTTCTGGCCGAGGCGCTTGCGCGCCGCCGCGCCGCCGGCACGCCGCCCTTCACGGTGCTGTGCTGCGACAACCTTCCGGCCAACGGCGCCACGCTGCACAAGCTGTTGCTCGAGTTTGCCAAGCTGCGCGACTTACGACTTGCTCGACAGGGCGATGCCGGGCTCGCTCGACAGGACGATACCGAACTCGCCCGCCATGTCGCCAACGAAGTGGCCTTCCCGTCTTCCATGGTCGACCGCATCGTGCCGGCGACCACCGACTCCGACCGCGCCCGCATCGCCGGCGAGCTTGGTCTCGAGGATGCCTGGCCGGTGATGACCGAGCCGTTCTGCCAATGGGTGATTGAGGATCGTTTCCCCACCGGGCGGCCGGCCTGGGAGAAATTCGGCGTCACCATGGTCGAGCATGTCGGTCCCTTCGAGGACATGAAGCTGAGACTGCTCAACGGCGCGCATTCCGGCATCGCCTATCTAGGGCTGCTCAGCGGCCACGCGACCGTCGACCGCGCCTTCGCCGACCCGTCGATCCGACGGTTTGTCGACGCATTGTGGGCCGAAGCCGTGCCGACGCTGCCCCAGGATGCAGGCCTTGATACCGCCGCCTACACCGCCGAGCTCGCCCAGCGCTTCTCCAACACCGCGCTTGCCCATCGCACGGCGCAGATCGCCAATGACGGCAGCCAGAAACTGCCGCAGCGCATCGTCGCGTCAGCCATCGAATGCCTCGAAGCCGGGACCGAGTTCGTACACCTGACGCTGGTGGTCGCCGCCTGGATCGCCGCATGCGCCGCGCGCGGTGGCAGCTTGCCGGAGGGCCATTTCACCGATCCACTCGATACCGCCCTCAGCGACATCTTCGCCCGGATTCTGCCGACGGCGGAGATGACGGAGGCCGTGTTCGACCTCGCCGGCTTTGCCAAAGCTCATCCGGAGCGACAGAAGTTGATCGAGTCTGTCGCCACTCATCTCGTCCATTTCAAGCAGGGCGGTCCGAACCTGGCTCTCGCGGCGATCGGCATCGGCAAAGAACCGCCCCAGCTGGCCGAGTAGCGCGTCTGTACCGACTACTCGCCCGACCGTTCACGACCTGCCGTGTGGCATAGTCGGCCCCCGTTCGAGTTTCAGAACAGGCGCACTGCCTTGCTGACGAGATTAGAGCGGCTCGCCGTTTGCATGAAACGGCACGACACCCTGACAAGCAGGGCGGACCGTCTCCCAAACGAGAAAACGAGAAAACGGGGCAAACAAAAAAGCGGGGCAAGCCCCGGGGCAAGCCCGCTCTCTTTCAGTCCATCGTAAGAGGCCGCCGTCAGGCCGGCAGCAGCGCGCCTTCCAACGTGGTGAGCTGGCTGAGAAACTGCTCGGCCTTGCTGCGGGCCTCGTCGTCCTTGGCGTCGGCGGCGTCTTCCCTGGCTTCCTGGATGCGGCGGGCGAGGTCAGCGCGGTCGATGTCGCCGACGGCGACCGCCGATTCGGCCAGCAGCGTGCAGCCGGAGGGCAGGATGTCGGCGAAGCCGCCGAACACGACGTAGCGCTCTTCCTTGCCCGCCGCGGTTTTCACCGTGACGACGCCGGGCTTGATCGTGGTCATGACCGGAGCGTGCTGCGCCATCACGGTCATCTCGCCTTCGGCGCCCGGGATGACGACGGACTCGACCTGCTCGGAAACGAGCAGCCGCTCCGGCGAGACCAATTCGAACTTGAAAGCTTCAGCCATGCCAATCTAGCGAGTAGGAATAGCGAGTAGCGAGTAGTGAAAAACTCGGCCGGCCCACTGATCCCTATTCGCTACTCCCTATTCGCTATTCGCTTCTTTACGCCGCTTCAGCCGCCAGGCGCTGCGCCTTCTCGACCGCTTCCTCAATGCCGCCGACCATGTAGAAGGCGGCTTCGGGCAGATGATCGTAATCGCCGGCGCAGAGGCCCTTGAAGCCCTTGATGGTGTCGGCAAGGTCGACCAGCTTGCCGGGCGAGCCCGTGAACACTTCGGCGACGAAGAACGGCTGCGACAGGAAGCGCTCGATCTTGCGGGCGCGGGCAACGGTCTGCTTGTCCTCTTCCGACAGCTCGTCCATGCCAAGGATGGCGATGATGTCCTGCAGCGACTTGTAGCGCTGCAGGATCGACTGCACCTGGCGGGCGACCTGGTAGTGCTCCTCGCCGACAACCATCGGGTCGAGCATACGCGAGGTCGAATCGAGCGGATCAACGGCCGGGTAGATGCCCTTTTCCGAGATCGCGCGGTTGAGCACGGTCGTGGCGTCGAGGTGGGCGAAGGAGGTGGCCGGCGCCGGGTCGGTCAAGTCGTCGGCCGGAACGTAGATGGCCTGCACCGAGGTGATCGAGCCCTTGGTCGTGGTCGTGATGCGCTCCTGCAGCGCGCCCATGTCGGTGGCGAGCGTCGGCTGATAGCCCACGGCCGAGGGGATGCGGCCGAGCAGCGCCGACACTTCCGAGCCCGCCTGGGTGAAGCGGAAGATGTTGTCGACGAAGAACAGCACGTCCTGGCCCTGGTCGCGGAAATACTCGGCGACGGTGAGGCCGGTCAGGCCGACGCGGGCGCGCGCGCCCGGCGGCTCGTTCATCTGGCCGTACACCAGCGCGGCCTTCGAGCCCTGGCCGCCGCCCTTCTTGTTGACGCCCGATTCGATGAACTCGTGATAGAGGTCGTTGCCTTCGCGGGTGCGCTCGCCGACGCCGGCGAACACCGAGAAGCCGCCGTGGGCCTTGGCGACGTTGTTGATCAGCTCCTGGATCAGCACGGTCTTGCCGACGCCGGCGCCGCCGAACAGGCCGATCTTGCCGCCGCGGGCATAAGGCGCCAGCAGGTCGAGAACCTTGATGCCGGTGACCAGGATCTGCGCTTCTGTCGACTGGTCGACATAGGCCGGAGCCGGCTGGTGGATGGCGCGCATTTCGACGGCGTCGACGGGGCCGGCCTCGTCGACCGGCTCGCCGATGACGTTGATGATGCGGCCGAGCATGCCCGGGCCGACCGGCACCGAAATCGGTCCGCCGGTGTCATAGACATCCTGGCCGCGCACGAGACCTTCGGTCGAGTCCATGGCGATGCAGCGCACGGTGTTCTCGCCGAGATGCTGGGCGACTTCGAGGACCAGGCGGTTGCCGACATTGTCGGTTTCCAGCGCATTCAGAATGGCCGGCAAATGATCTTCGAACTGGACGTCGACGACGGCGCCGATGACCTGGCGCACCTTGCCGGCGGCGCCGACCCGCTTCGCCGCAACGCTGGCCGCCTTCGCCGGAGCCGCTGCCTTGGCCGGAGCGGCCGCCTTCTTGGCCGGAGCGGCATTCGCGGCTGCTGCCGGAGCCTTTGCCGCCTTGGGGGCCGGTGCCGCCTTGGCGGCGGTCTTCGGGGTAGCTGCTTTCGCCATCGTCTTTGCCCTTTTCGTCTGTCTGTTGCTCACGCCTTCTGCCGCGAGGTCGATGGCCTCGGCGGCGGGGCGCGCCTAGAGCGCCTCGGCGCCCGAAATGATTTCGATGAGTTCCTTGGTGATCTGCGCCTGCCGCTGGCGATTGTAGGTAATCGACAGCCTGTTGATCATGTCGCCGGCGTTGCGCGTCGCATTGTCCATCGCGCTCATCTTGGCGCCCATCTCGCCGGCCGCGTTTTCCAGCAGCGCGCGGAAGATCTGCACCGCGATGTTGCGCGGGATGAGGTCGGAGAGGATCTCGCCCGGCTCCGGCTCGTATTCGTAGACGGCCGTGGCGCCGTTGCTCGTCTCGGCAGCGGCGGAAGCAGGGGCCGCCGGGATGATCTGCTGCGCCGTCGGAATCTGGCTGATCACCGACTTGAACTGCGAATAGAACAGCGTGCAGACGTCGAAGCCGCCCTGGTTGAACAGGTTGATCACCTTGCGCGCGATCGCATCGGCATTGACGAAGCCGAGCGTCTTGACCTCGCGCAGGTCGACGCGCTCGAGGATCAGCGAGCCGTACTCGCGGCGCAGGATGTCAAAACCCTTCTTGCCGACGCAGATGATCTTGACCTGCTTGCCGTCGGCGAGAAGCTTACGAATATGCTCGCGGGCCAGGCGCGCGATCTGGGAATTGAAGCCGCCGCACAGGCCGCGCTCGGCGGTGCAGACGATGAGCAGATGCACGTCGTCCCTGCCGGTGCCCGTCATCAGCGCCGGGGCATCGCCGCCGCCGCCAATCGCCTGGGTGATGTTGGCCAGCACCGCCCCCATCCGCTCGGAATAGGGACGCGCCGCTTCGGCCGCTTCCTGCGCGCGACGCAGCTTCGCCGCGGCGACCATCTGCATCGCCTTGGTGATCTTCTGCGTCGCCTTGACCGAGGCGATACGGTTACGAAGGTCTTTTAATGAAGGCATGCTTCAAACCTGATCCCGTGCGTCCGGCTGTTCGTTAAGCGAAGGTCTTGGCGAAGGCGTCGATCTCGGCCTTGAGCTTGCCGCGCAAGTCGTCCGACAGCGCCTTCTCCTTGCGGATGCCGTCGAGCACGTCCTTGCCGGCCGAGCGCATGTGGCTGAGCAGGCCGTGCTCGAACTTGCCGACCTGGTTCAGCGCCAGTTTGTCGAGATAGCCATTGACGCCGGCGAAGATCACTGCGACCTGCTCTTCGGTCTTGAGCGGCGAGAACTGCGGCTGCTTCAGGAGCTCCGTCAGGCGCGAACCGCGATTGAGCAGACGCTGGGTGGCGGCGTCGAGGTCGGAGCCGAACTGCGCGAAGGCCGCCATTTCGCGGTACTGCGCGAGCTCGCCCTTGATCGAGCCGGCGACCTGCTTCATCGCCTTGACCTGCGCCGAGGAGCCGACGCGCGACACTGACAGACCGACGTTCACCGCCGGGCGGATGCCCTGGAAGAAGAGGTTGGTCTCGAGGAAGATCTGGCCGTCGGTGATCGAGATCACGTTGGTCGGGATGTATGCCGACACGTCGTTGGCCTGCGTCTCGATGATGGGCAGCGCGGTCAGCGAGCCGTTGCCATTATCGTCATTGAGCTTCGCGGCGCGCTCCAGCAGGCGCGAATGCAGGTAGAACACGTCGCCCGGATAGGCTTCGCGACCCGGCGGGCGGCGCAGCAGCAGCGACATCTGGCGGTAGGCGACGGCCTGCTTCGACAGGTCGTCATAGCTGATGAGGGCATGCATGCCATTGTCGCGGAAATATTCGCCCATGGTGCAGCCGGCGAACGGCGCCAGGAACTGCATCGGCGCCGGATCCGACGCGGTGGCGGCGATGATGATGGAGTAGTCGAGCGCGCCGCGCTCCTCGAGCACCTTGACGAACTGCGCGACGGTCGAGCGCTTCTGGCCGACAGCGACGTAGACGCAGTAGAGCTTCTCCTTCTCCGGGCCGTTGTCGTGCACCGACTTCTGGTTCAGCATCGTGTCGAGGATGATGGCGGTCTTGCCGGTCTGACGGTCGCCGATGACCAGCTCGCGCTGACCGCGGCCGACCGGGATCAGCGCGTCGATGGCCTTGAGGCCGGTCGACATCGGCTCATGCACCGACTTGCGCGGAATGATGCCGGGCGCCTTGACGTCGACGCGGCGGCGTTCGGTCGCCTGGATCGGGCCCTTGCCGTCGATCGGATTGCCGAGCGCGTCGACCACGCGGCCGAGCAGGCCGGGACCGACCGGAACATCGACGATGGCGCCGGTGCGCTTGACGGTGTCGCCTTCCTTGATGTCACGGTCGTTGCCGAAGATGACGACGCCGACATTGTCGGCTTCGAGGTTCAGCGCCATGCCGCGGATGCCGCCCGGGAATTCGACCATCTCGCCCGCCTGGACGTTATCGAGCCCGTAGACGCGGGCAATGCCGTCACCGACGGACAGAACCTGGCCGACTTCGGAGACCTCGGCCTCCTTGCCGAAATTCTTGATCTGGTCTTTCAGAATTGCGGAAATTTCCGCGGCGCGGATGTCCATCAGCCGACCTCTTTCAGTGCAAGCTTGAGCGAATTGAGTTTGGTTTTGAGCGACGTATCGATCTGGCGCGAGCCCATCTTGACGATCAAGCCGCCGAGCAGCGACGGGTCGACGGTCATAGCGATGGCCACGTCCTTGCCGGCGATGCCCGTCAGCGTCGCCTTGAGTTCGGCCTGCTGCGCATCCGTCAGCGCATGCGCGGAGGTGACTTCGGCGGACGCCTCGCCACGGTGGTCGGCGGCAATCTGGCGGAACGCCTTGATCATGCCGGGCACGGCGAACAGGCGGCGGTTGCGGGCGACGACGCGCAGGAAATTGCCGACGAGGCCGGTGATGTTGGCTCTGGAGATGATCGCCCCGATCGCCTTGGCCTGATCGTCGCTGGAGAACACCGGGCTGTTGATGAGCCGGGCAAGGTCGGCGCTGCCGTTCAGCATCGCCTCGAAATCGTTGAGGTCGGCCTCGACCTGGGCGACCGAATTTTCCTGCAGCGCGAGCTCGAACAACGAGCTTGCATAGCGCTCTGCGACAGCTGAGATTGGCGATGACGATTGGGCCACGGACCGTCTTTTCTCTTGTCTGACAGGCCGCAGATTGTTGGCGCGAGCGAAAACTCTGGCTAAATCTTTGACCTTACTACGATTTTTCCAAGCACGGAGGGATGCCTTCCGCTATCCCCGGCCGAAAGTCGATTGCCGTCTAGCACAGGCCTTTTGAGACCGCAATGCATCGTCCGGCATGGTTTTCAGGCACTTTTGTCGCATCCGGCGGCGAAGGCCGAGCCTGAGCGGCGGATTAGTCACGAATTCACGGTACGAAGCCGAAGGCGAAGGCAAGCGGCAGCGCCGCCAGGGCCAATTCAACCACGATGGAAGCCCAGTTGAAAGGTGTATTGGCGCCGTCCGACAT
Organism: Mesorhizobium sp. AA23; assembly: GCF_001672435.1. Lineage (NCBI taxonomy): Bacteria > Pseudomonadati > Pseudomonadota > Alphaproteobacteria > Hyphomicrobiales > Phyllobacteriaceae > Mesorhizobium > Mesorhizobium sp. AA23. Next base: position 42,113 of record NZ_LYTP01000014.1, on the reverse strand, counting down.
CATCGACAAAAGCCGACCGAAAGCGGTGAACAGCCATGAGAAGCCGAGCGCCATATAGAGCAGCGGCTGCGCGAGCAGGATGCAACACAGGCTGACGCCGAGATAGAAGCCCGACATGCGGCCGCGCCCTTCGGCGATCGCCGCCGCTTTCTCCGGCTTTGCCTGCAGGCGCAGGATGCGGAAGGCGAGATTCGGCGCCAGGAAGAGGACGAGGCCGATGAGCAGCGTCACGACGGCGCTCGACCATGCCAGCCACTCGCCCTGGCTCGCCGGCCACGGAAACGCGAACTCCATCTGATCCCCCTCGTAAAGTCTTGTTCTGAAATTGCCGGCATTCTAGCCGAGGAAAATCCGCGCGCCAGATGTCGGCCGGCACATTTGAAAAGACCGCAAGAGAAGAAGCGACAGAACAGCGCCCGATCAGGACAATGCGAAGTCGATCGCTGCCTCGGCATGGATGCGCGTGGTGTCGAACACCGGCATGTCGAAATCGCCCTGGCCGATCAGTATGGTGATCTCGGTGCAGCCCATGATGAGGCCGTCGATCTTTTCGTCGCGCCGCAGACGGCCGACTTCCTCGACGTAGGCGGACTTCGAGTCGGCTTTGACGACGCCTTGGCAGAGCTCATCATAGATAATCCGGTGCACCAAGTCGCGGCCGGCCTGGGCGGGCACGACCGGCTGCAGGCCGTATTTGTCGGCGAGCCGCCCTTTATAGAAATCCTGTTCCATGGTGAAGCGTGTCGCCAGCAGCGCCGGGCGCTTCACGCCTGCGGCGACAACAGCGTGTCCAGTTGCGTCGGCGATATGGATAATGGGAATCGAGATGGCCGCTTGCACCGTGTCGGCGAGTATGTGGATCGTGTTGGTGCAAATCATCAAGCCCTCGGCGCCGCCGGCCTCCAGCTTGCGCGCTGCTTTTACCAGAAGGACACCGGCGCCGTCCCAGTCGCCGGCATGCTGGCGTTCGGCGATCTCGGCGAAGTCGAACGACCAGAGCAACAGCTCGGCCGAATGCAGCCCGCCCAGCCGCTCGCGCACGATCTCGTTGAGCAGTCGGTAGTAGATCGCCGTCGATTCCCAGCTCATGCCGCCGATAAGGCCGAGGGTTTTCATAAAGCGAGCACTCCGTTGGGACTGTCTTGCTCGCTTATAGGAAGCTCTGCGGGTCGATGTCGACCTGCACCCTGACGGAGCCGCGCAGCTTCGGCCCCTCCGCCAGCATGGCTCGAATAAACCCTTGCATGTCCGCGCGCCGCCCGCCCTGGACAAGCAAGCGGAAGCGGTGGCGGCCGCCGATCAGCGACAGCGGCGCCTCGGCCGGTCCGAGCACGAAGAGATCGGAGGCTGTAGGTGCCGCGCGCCGCAAGCCCCGCGCATGGGTTTCGGCCTCGGCGCGTGTCGCGGCACTGACGATGATGCCGGCGAGCCGGCCGAACGGTGGCAGCGCGGCGCGCTCCCGCTCCGCGATTTCGCGCTCGTAGAAGGCTTCCGAATCGCCGGAGACGATCGCCCGCATCACCGGATGGTCGGGCTGGTAGGTCTGCAGCAGGCCGAGGCTCTTCTTGCCGGTGCGGCCCGCGCGCCCGGTCACCTGGCTGAGCAGCTGGAAGGTGCGCTCGGCGGCGCGCGGATCGCCATTGGCGAGGCCGAGATCGGCGTCGACCACGCCGACGAGCGTCATGCCGGGGAAGTTGTGACCCTTGGCGACGAGCTGCGTGCCGATGACGATATCGGCCTCGCCATTGGCGACGGCCTCGAGCTCGAGCCGCAGCCGGCGCACGCCGCCCAAGAGATCGGACGACAATACGATCGTGCGGGCTTCCGGGAAATGCGCCACCACTTCCTCGGCGATGCGCTCGACGCCCGGCCCGCAGGCGACCAGATGATCGAGCGTGCCGCATTCCGGGCAGGCTTCCGGCCGCCGCTCATTGTGGCCGCAATGATGGCAGACGAGCTGGCCGCGAAAGCGATGCTCGACCAGCCAGGCCGAGCAGACCGGGCAGCCGAAGCGATGGCCGCAGACGCGGCAGAGCGTCAGCGGCGCATAGCCGCGCCGGTTGAGGAAGAGCAGCGACTGCTCTTGTCTCTCCAGCGTGCGCTCCATCTGCTCCAGAAGGAGAGGCGACAGAAAACCGCCGCGCGCCGGCGGCGCGCGCCGCATGTCGATCGATTTCAGGTCGGGGAGCGCCGCCTCGGCAAAACGCGCCGACAGCACCGCGCGCTGGTAGCGGCCCTGGCTGGCGTTGACGCGGCTCTCGACCGACGGCGTCGCCGAGGCGAGCACGACCGGGAAAGCGCCGATATGGCCGCGCACCACCGCCATGTCGCGCGCATTATAGAAGACGCGGTCTTCCTGTTTGTAGGCCGGGTCATGCTCCTCGTCGACGACGATCAGGCCTAGCTCCTTGAACGGCAAGAACAGCGCCGAGCGCGCCCCGGCGACGACGCGCACGCCACCCTCCGCCACCTGTCGCCAGACGCGTTCGCGCATCCGGGGCGGCAGGTCCGAATGCCACTCCGCCGGTTTGGCTCCGAAGCGGTCCTGGAAGCGCTCGAGGAAAGCGTGCGTCAGCGCGATCTCCGGCAGCAGGATCAGCACCTGCTTGCCCTTGTCGAGCGCCGCCGCCACCGCCTCGAAATAGACTTCCGTCTTGCCCGATCCGGTGACGCCGTCGAGCAGGGTGACGTTGAAGGCGCCGGCGGCGGTCGCCGCGCGCAGCTTCTCGGCCGCCGCCTTCTGGTCCGGCATCAATGCCGGCACAGCATGGCCGGGATCGGGTGCGGCGACCACCGGCCTTGGCGGGATCATCACCGTCTCGAACACGCCTTGTGCCCTCAAGCCATCGATGACGGTCGAGGAGACACCCGCCGCATGGGCGAGACCGGAGCGCGTCCAGGCAAGCCCGCCTTCGGCCGTCTCCAGCACGCGGCGTCGCGCGTCGGTCAATCGGTCGGGCTCGGCAAGCGTGCGCTGCAGGCCTTCGATCCACGGCTCCGGGTCGAAAGCTTCCGGCGCCCTCAACAACATCCGCGCCACCATGCCGGGCGCCGACAGCGTGTATTGGGCGATCCAGTCGACGAAACGGCGCATCGCCTTGTCGATCGGCGGGCAGTCGAAGACCTCCTCGATCGGCCGCAGCTTTTTCGGATCGACGGATTCGACGACGGCGTCCCAGACGATGCCGGCGACCTGCCGCGGCCCCAGCGGCACGCGCACGATCGAGCCCGGCACCACGCGCATGCCTGGCGGCACGGCATATGTGTAGGGCCGTTCGGCCGGCATCGGCACCAGCACCGGCGCGGCCGCGACAAAGGGCGAATCTTCGATCATCGGGCGTGACCTTGCCCCGACTTTGCTCTAGATCAAAGGGGACCCCCGCATCTGCCTGGCCGGCGTCAGGCAATCCCCAAGGAGACAGCCATGAAGTTTTTTGTCGATACCGCTGACATCAAGGAAATTAAGGAGCTGCACGATCTGGGGCTGCTCGATGGCGTCACCACCAACCCGTCGCTAATCCTGAAATCGGGCGGCAAGATCGCCGAGGTCACCAAGCAGATCTGCGACATTGTCGAAGGCCCGGTCTCGGCCGAGGTCGTGGCGACCGAGTACAAGGAGATGATGGCCGAGGCCGAGGTGCTGGCCAAGATCGCGCCGAATGTGGCCATCAAGGTGCCGCTGACGCTGGATGGGCTAAGGGCCTGCAAGACGATCCGCACCGAGATGAACCGCATGGTCAACGTCACGCTCTGCTTCTCGGCCAACCAGGCGCTGCTTGCCGCCAAGGCCGGCGCCTCCTTCATCTCGCCCTTCGTCGGCCGCATCGACGACACCGGCTCGGACGGCATGGAGCTGATCTCGGAAATCCGCACCATCTACGACAATTACGATTTCAAGACCGAGATCCTGACCGCTTCCGTGCGTACGGTGAACCACGTCAAGCAGGCGGCTTTGATCGGCGCCGATATCGTGACCGCGCCGCCGGCGACGTTGAAGGCGCTGGTCAACCATCCGCTCACCGACAAGGGCCTCGCCGCCTTCCTCGCCGACTGGGCCAAGACCGGCCAGAAGATTGGCTGAGGCCGGAGAGCAGACAACAAAAGGCCGGGGGTAACCTGGCCTTTTTTATTGCCTCGAATAGGGGAATAGCGCGGCGGCGCCCAGAGACCAGCTCAGGCCTTCTTGCCATTCTTGGCCAGGTCCTGGGCGATCGCCAGCCTGAGCAGATCGGCGAGCTCGCGGGCAGCGCGGTTCTCGGCGTCGATCTGCGCCCGGTAGGCCGCAAACTCCTGGCGCGGCCGGTCGAAGGAGGAAGGAATCGAGCGCTTGCCGAGCGCGACCACAGTGCCGGTCGCGGCGTCTCTGAGCACATAATTGGCGGTGAGGGTCACGGTGCCCGCCGTCGGCTCATCCTCTTCGGTTTGCACCTGAACGATGGCCGCCGACTCGACAAGCTCGGTGACGCCGAGGTCGAGCGTATAGGCAGGCGATGCCGGCTCGCCCGAGCCCTGGCCGAAAGCGAAGATCAGGTTGTTGCGCACCTGCTGCGCAGGGCGCGTGCTGACCGGCTTGATCGATATCGAGGCCAGCTCGGCGGCGGCCCCGACCTGCGACCCGGCGGTGAGCGGCGCGCTGGAATAGAGCGGCCGCACCGTGCAGGCGGAGACCAGTGCCAGCGAGGCGATCAGGCCGCTGAGAGCAGCGCGACGCAGCAAACGCGCCGCCTGTGACTTTTCCGGATCAGGCAACGACATTGACGATCCTCTGCGGGATGATGATCACCTTGCGCGGGGCTTTACCATCGAGCGCTTTCTGCACGAAGTCGAGAGCCAGCACCGCTTTTTCGACGGCACCTTGATCCGCGTCGCGGGCAATTGTCAAATCCCCGCGCTTCTTGCCGTTGACCTGCACCGGCAGCATGATCTCGTTGTCGACGACTAGGGCCGGATCGTAGGCAGGCCAAGGCCGTTCGGCGACCATCTCGGTGCCGCCCAACGCCTCCCAGCATTCCTCGGCCAGATGCGGCATCACCGGCGCGATCACATGCACCAGGATCTCGACGGCCTCGCGGCAGGCGCCCTTCAGCGCCGCGTCAGCCTTGCCTTCGGCGACGTCGTTGAGCGGCACGGCCAGCGCATTGGCAAGCTCGTAGATGCGGGCGATAGCTCGGTTGAAGCCGAGCTTCTCGATGTCCTCGCCGATCGCCTTAAGGATCTTGTGCGCGGCCTTGGAAACGGCACCTGCCTCGCCTTCGCTCGCCGCGGCCGGCTTCACGTCGGCAAGCTGTTCGGCCGCGATCTGCACCAGGCGCCAGACGCGCTGCACGAAGCGATGCGCGCCGGCGGCACCTTCGTCGGTCCATTCGACGTCGCGCTCCGGCGGCGAGTCCGACAGCATGAACCAGCGCGCGGTATCGGCCCCGTAGCCGTCGGTGATCTCCTCCGGACTCACCGTGTTCTTCTTCGATTTCGACATCTTCTCGAGCGCGCCGATCGTCGCTTCCTCGCCGGTCGCGATCTCGATGGCGCGGCGCTTGCCGCCGGCATCCTCGATCCTGACCTCGCTCGGCGACAGCCAGCGCCCATTTGTCGACGGACCGCCGACGCGGTAGGTCTCGTGCACCACCATGCCTTGCGTGAACAGGCCCTTGAACGGCTCGGCGAGGTTCAAATGGCCGGTCTCGCGCATGGCACGCGTGAAGAAGCGCGAATAGAGCAGATGCAGGATCGCGTGCTCGATGCCGCCGATATATTGGTCCACCGCCAGCCACTCGTCCGCCGCCTTCGGCTCGGTCGGCTCGTTCGCCCAGGGGGCGGTGAAGCGCGCGAAATACCACGACGAATCGACGAACGTATCCATCGTGTCGGTCTCGCGCCGCGCGTCGCGCCCGCATTGCGGGCATTTCACGTGACGCCATGTCGGATGCCGATCGAGCGGATTGCCCGGACGGTCGAACTCGATGTCGTCAGGCAGTTTCACCGGCAGATCGGCCTTCGGCACCGGCACCACGCCGCAGGCCTCGCAGTGGATCATCGGGATCGGGCAGCCCCAGTAGCGCTGGCGCGAGATGCCCCAATCGCGCAGGCGGAAATTCACCTTGCGCTCCGCCATCGGCCGGCCGCCGATCGTCTTCTGTTCGAGCAGCTTCGCCACCTCGTCGAACGCGCGCTGCGGCTTCATGCCGTCGAGGAAGCGCGAATTGATCATCACGCCGTCGTCGACATAGGCCTCCTCGGTGATCTGGAAGCTTTTTGCGTCGCCGTCTTCCGGCATCACTACCGGGACTACCGGCAGGCCGTATTTGTTGGCGAAGTCGAGGTCGCGCTGATCGCCCGACGGGCAGCCGAAGATGGCGCCCGTGCCATACTCCATCAGCACGAAATTCGCGACGTAGACAGGCAGCGTCCAGCCGTCGTCGAAAGGATGGACGACGCGGATGCCGGTATCGAAACCCTTCTTTTCGGCCGTCTCAAGCGCCGCCACCGAGGTGCCCATATGGCGGACCTCGTCGATGAACTTGGCCAGCGCCGGATTGTTCTCGGCGGCTTGTTTGGCCAGCGGATGATCCGCCGCGACCGCCATGAAGGAGGCGCCGAAGATGGTGTCCGGCCTGGTCGTGTAGACTTCCAGCTCGTGCATGTCGCCGCCGATCTTGGCAGAGCTTGCAGCCGCCAGCGGCCAGCGGATCAGCAGCCCTTCCGAGCGGCCGATCCAGTTATGCTGCATCAGCTTGACCTTCTCCGGCCATTCGTCGAGACGGCCGAGCGAATCCAGCAGGTCCTGCGCGAAATCGGTGATCTTGAAGAACCACTGCGTCAACTCGCGCTGCTCGACCAGCGCGCCCGAGCGCCAGCCGCGGCCGTCGATGACCTGCTCGTTGGCGAGCACCGTCATGTCTGCCGGGTCCCAGTTGACCTTGGAGGATTTGCGCGTCACCAGCCCCTTCTCGACGAAGTCGAGGAACAGCATCTGCTGGCGGTGATAGTAGTCGACGTCGCATGTGGCGAACTCCCGCGCCCAGTCGAGCGACAGGCCCATCATCTTGAGCTGCTCGCGCATGACGGCGATGTTTTCGTAGGTCCAGTCCTTGGGATGAACCTTGTTCTGCATCGCTGCGTTCTCGGCCGGCATGCCGAAGGCGTCCCAACCCATCGGGTGCAGCACGTTGAAGCCCTTGGCCCGCTTGTAGCGCGCGACGACGTCGCCCATCGTATAGTTGCGGGTGTGGCCGATATGGATCTTCCCCGAGGGATAAGGGAACATCTCGAGCACGTAGTATTTCGGCTTCGGGTCCTCGTTCCTGGCCTCGAACAGCTTCTTTTCGGCCCAGGCCTTCTGCCATTTGGGCTCTGACGTGCGCGGATTGTATCGTTCGGTTGCCATCAGATGTTTTTCACTTAAAAGCGGGTGCGCGGCGCTGGGCAAGGCCGGCAGCCGAGACAATGTCGTCGCGGTGTTCACCATGGATTGCCAGACCCGTCAACTGTGGCGATCCGGCGTTGGTGCTAAAACTATGGGCAGGATATGGACATGACGAGCCCCGTCGAACAGCTTCGCGCGGTCAAGGCGAAGATCGCAAGCGCCGAACGCGAGGCAAAGCGTGAGCCCGGCGCCGTCATGCTGGTTGCGGTCTCGAAGACCTTCGCGGCCGAAGATATCCGCCCGCTCATCGAGGCGGGCCAGCGTGTTTTCGGCGAGAACCGCGTGCAGGAAGCTCAAGGTAAATGGCCGGCGCTGAAAGCTGCGTTTCCCGACATCGAGCTGCACCTGATCGGGCCGCTGCAATCCAACAAGACGAAGGAAGCGGTGGCGCTTTTCGATGTCATCGAGACCGTCGATCGCGAGAAGATCGCCGCCGAGCTTGCCAAGGAGACCGCCAGGCAAGGCCGGGCGCCGAAACTCTATGTCCAGGTCAACACCGGTTCCGAGCGGCAGAAGGCCGGCATCGAGCCGCGCGACGCCGTCGCTTTCGTCAAACGCTGCCGCGAGGTGCACGGCCTCGCCATTGAGGGCCTCATGTGCATCCCGCCGGCGGACGAGAATCCCGGTCCGCATTTCGCGCTTTTGGAAAAGATCGCTGGCGAGGCCGGCGTCGCAATGCTCTCGATGGGCATGTCCGGCGATTACGAGACCGCGATCGCCTTCGGCGCGACCAGCGTCAGGCTGGGCTCGGCGATTTTCGGCAGTCGCTAAGCGCCTCGAGACGCTGGTAGCCATCTTGTTACCGACCCGACAATCGATCGATAACGCTTCCGCCAGCGCTTGAAACGAACCGGGCCGTTCCTACCAAGCCCGCGGATGACGAGTGATGGGCGTTTCCGCCAAACATTCGACGTACAGAGAACCTCTGCGCCGCTCAGTGCAGCACGAACTCCCCGTCCACTTTCCGCCACTCGTTCGGCGCGATCAGCTTCTGGTGCGTGTACGTCACCGAATGCAGCGGGCCGTCGAGCTTGGTCTTCCAGAATTCGATGAAGCGGATCAGCACCGGAAACTCCGGCGCGATGTCGTAATCCTGCCAGATATAGCTTTGCAGCAGATGTGGATGGTCTGGGAAGTGATAAAGGATCTTGGCCGTGGTCAGCCCATAGCCGCTGAGCATCAAGTCCATTTCGAGATGATGGCGCATTGCCGTCCTCAGTTGATTCTCCTTTCCTCCCAACGCGAAACTCTGCGCCTCGTTGCTTAACCGTCTATTGATTTTCGCACATCAGACCCAAGTTTTCCATCGGAAAAACAGACGGTTAGCAGCCCTAGGGCGAGAGTGCTGACAGGCGTTTGCACTTGCCCCTGCGTCATCCCGCCGCGCGAATCCAACGTCTAATATTGCCGTCACGGCGGAACTGTTAATAATGCCGCGAATTCACGGCTGCTTCGCCGTGATGCCGTCGGCACATCAAGCCGGCGGAACGGTTTCGGAGGAAAGCTAGAAAATGTCCGATGTCCATGTCCACCGCGTCCAGCCGGCGTGGAAGAAAAACGCGCTGATCGACAACGACACCTATCTCAAATGGTATGCCGACAGCGTGAAGAACCCGGACAAGTTTTGGGGCAAGCACGGCAAGCGCATCGACTGGTTCAAGCCCTTCACCAAGGTCAAGAACACTTCCTTCGACGGCAAGGTCTCGATCAAGTGGTTCGAGGACGGCCAGACCAACGTTTCCTACAACTGCATCGACCGGCATCTGAAGAAGCGCGGCAACCAGACCGCCATCATCTGGGAAGGCGACAACCCTTACGATGACAGGAAGATCACCTACAACGAGCTCTATGCGCATGTCTGCCGCTTGGCCAATGTGCTGAAGAAGCACGGCGTCAAGAAGGGCGACCGCGTCACCATCTACATGCCGATGATCCCGGAAACGGCTTACGCGATGCTTGCCTGCACGCGTATCGGCGCGATCCATTCGGTCGTCTTCGGCGGCTTCTCGCCCGATGCGCTGGCCGGCCGCATCGACGACTGCAAGTCGACCATCGTCATCACCGCCGACGAGGGCCTGCGCGGCGGCAAGCCGATTGCGCTGAAGGACAACACCGACAAGGCCATCGACATCGCCGCCAAGGCCGGCACCAAGGTGGAAAAAGTGGTGGTGGTGCGACGCACCGGCGGCAAGACCGGCTGGGTGCCGGGCCGCGACGTCTGGTACCATGACGAGGCCGCGACCGTTAAGGCCGACTGCAAACCCGAGAAGATGAAGGCGGAGCACCCGCTGTTCATCCTCTACACCTCGGGCTCGACCGGCAAGCCGAAGGGCGTACTGCACACCACCGCCGGCTATCTCGTCTATGTTTCGATGACGCACCAGTATGTCTTCGATTACCATGACGGCGACATCTACTGGTGCACCGCCGATGTCGGCTGGGTCACCGGCCACAGCTACATCGTCTATGGCCCTTTGGCCAACGGCGCCACGACGCTGATGTTCGAGGGCGTGCCGAACTACCCGTCGCAGTCGCGCTTTTGGGAAGTCGTCGACAAGCACCAGGTCAACATCTTCTATACCGCGCCGACGGCGCTGCGCGCCCTGATGGGCGCCGGCGATTCCCATGTGAAGAAGACCTCGCGCAAGTCGCTGCGCGTGCTGGGCACGGTCGGCGAGCCGATCAATCCGGAAGCCTGGGAGTGGTATTTCAACGTCGTCGGCAACGCCAAGGTGCCGATCGTCGACACATGGTGGCAGACCGAGACCGGCGGCATCCTGATCACGCCGCTGCCGGGCGCCACCGACCTTAAGGCCGGCTCGGCGACACGGCCCTTCTTCGGCGTCAAGCCGCAGCTGGTCGATGGCGAAGGCAAGGTGCTGGAAGGCGCGGCCGACGGCAATCTCTGCATCACCGATTCCTGGCCCGGCCAGATGCGCACCGTCTATGGCGATCACGACCGTTTCGTGCAGACCTATTTCTCGACTTACAAGGGCAAATACTTCACCGGCGACGGCTGCCGCCGTGACGCCGACGGCTACTACTGGATCACCGGCCGCGTCGACGACGTCATCAACGTTTCAGGCCACCGCATGGGCACGGCGGAAGTTGAATCGGCGCTGGTCAGCCACGACAAGGTCTCGGAAGCCGCCGTCGTCGGCTATCCGCACGATATCAAGGGTCAGGGAATCTACTGCTACGTCACGCTGATGTCCGGCACGACGTCGAGCGAGGATCTGCGCAAGGAGCTTGTCGCCCATGTCCGCAAGGAGATCGGCGCCATCGCAACGCCCGACAAGATCCAGTTCGCGCCGGGCCTGCCCAAGACCCGTTCAGGCAAGATCATGCGGCGCATCCTGCGCAAGATCGCCGAGGACGATTACGGCGCGCTGGGCGACACCTCGACGCTCGCCGATCCCGCCGTGGTCGACGATCTCGTTGCCAACCGGCAGAATAAAAGGGCCTGATGAACGCGCAGGCCGCACTCGGCACCGTCAGCCAGCTATGGCGCTATCCGGCGAGCTCGCTTGCCGGCGAGCGGCTGGACGCCATCTCCGTCGGCACGTCGACTGTCGACGGCGACCGGCTGTTCGGCCTGGTCGATGCGTCGGATGGCGAGATCGCCAGGCCGGACCGCGGACCGAAATGGCACAAGGTGCCGCTGATTCGCACCCGGCTGACCGAAGACCGCCGGCTCGAAGTGGCCGTGCCCGGCGGCGACTGGCTGCCGGCGCCCGACCCGGAAAGCGACCGGGTTCTTTCCGGATTTCTTGGCTTCGACGCCTCGATCCGGCCTTACTTCCGCGAGCACGCGCCGGGCTATGCCGGCCCGCTCACGGCCGAGCGATACAGCAGGACGCCGATCCATCTGCTCACCACCGCCTCGCTGGCGCGGCTGAAGGCGCTGCATCCGCAAGGCGTGCCAGATTCGCGCCGCTTTCGCCCCAACATCGTCGTCGACATGGAGCCGGTCGAAGGCTCCTTCCCGGAGACGGAATGGCTCGGCCGCAAGCTCGCGATCGGCGATCTGTTGCTCACGATCTCCGAGCCCTGCCGCCGCTGCGGCTTCACCATCATCGCCCAGGACGGCTTCGACAACGACCCCGGCATCCTGCGCAACCTGGTCCGCTATAACGCCCACAATATCGGCGTTTATTGCACCGTCGACCGGCCGGCACGCGTCGAGATCGGCGCGGAAGTGCGGTTCGCCTGACCTGCCTTGTCCCTACCGGTACAAATCTTCACGCGTCGGCGGCAGGACGCTTGGTCCCCGCGCGCGCTTGGTGGCGACGGTCTGGAAAATCTGCGCCGAGGCGCGTTCGAAGGCGATCGAGCAGCCGGTGAGATAGAGCAGCCATAGCCGCGCTTTCGCCTCGCCGACCTCGGCGATCGCCTCGTCGAAGCGCGCATGGAGACGCTCGGCCCACAGCCGGCAGGTGCGCTGATAATGCTCGCGAAGGTTCTCGACATCATGGACGAGGAAGCCACGCGCCTCGAGATTGCCGAGCGTCATGCCGATCGTGTCGAGCTCTCCACCTGGGAAGATGTATTTGATCAGCGCCTTGTATTCCGGGCCCTTGCGCAACGTCTTGCGGATGTCGCCCTTGCTGCGCCTGGTGATGGCGTGGTGCAGATAGATTCCGCCGGGCTTGAGCAGACGATGGACGGCCGAAAAGTAGGCGTCGTGATTGGCAATACCCAGATGCTCGAACATGCCGATGGACGATATCTTGTCGAACGTGCCGGAGAGCTCGGCGTAGGATTTGATCTCGATGGTGATACGGTCCTCGAGACCCTCGGCGCGGATGCGCTCGCGGGCAAGCTCCGTCTGGGCCCGCGACAGCGAGACGCCATGGCCGACGACGCCGTAATGCTTCGCCGCATGGATCAGCATCGCGCCCCAGCCGCAGCCGATGTCGAGCAGCCTTTCGCCGGGCTTCAGCCTGAGCTTGCGGCAGATATGGTCGAGCTTGTCGACTTGCGCCTGGTCGATGCCGTTGGCGAAATCCTTGAAATAGCCGCAGCTATAGACCATGCGCTCGTCAAGGAAGAGCCGGTAGAAGGCATTCGAGATGTCGTAGTGATGCTGGATCGCTTCCTTGTTCGACCCGCTGACATAAGGGTTGCGGCCGGAGAGGTCGCTGCGCGCCGTCATCTGTTTTCGCGAGAACAGCACTACCGGGAGGTCGCGCAGGATCTCCAGCTTGGGCAATGATCTGAGCTTCGTCTTGAGCCTGCCCTGCGAGGGCACGGCGTAGAAGTCGAACAGCGTGCCCTCTTCGATGTCGACGGTCTTGGAAATCCACATCTCGACAAGCGTCGAGAAGGCAGGACGCCGCAGCAGTTGCCAGACGATGTCCTGATCGTTGATGGCAAGCACCGGACCGTCGGCGGGCCCGATCCGCTCGCCGGTCCAAAGCCTGACCGCAAAACCCGGCTTCAACGTCTCGACGACCCTGCGTACGATCCGCGCGGCTCTGTCGGCGGCGTCCATTCCCACCTCCCGATAGGCGAAACACCGCCCTCGAGCGCCACTGTCGTCTACCGGCCTGTCGACCGCAATCCCGATCTGTTGCGAAAAAGCATCGCGCGAGGATGATCCTCGCCCGATGCACGGCCATTCCGTAGCGTCATCTTGTGTTTTGCCGCGACGCACCCCATCATTTGGCTGTGTTCAACAAACCGAAAGGAGGTGATCCGATGTCGAGTGATTTCGTTTTCCATAACGTGAGCTCAGCGGATTGCACTTCCGGGAAGCAGTCTTCCCGTTAAGGCGCGAGACGCGCGGCAGGTGACCCGAAGGGGTCGCCGCCAGGAGCCGCGTCATGGACGGAAACACGGAAGGCCGCCTGCTTCGTCAAGAAGCGGCGGCCTTTTCCTTTTCTCGCGGCCTGCCCTGTGGGTCAGCGATTGATGGTGAGCTTCTCGATATTGCGGGTGATCTGATCGAAGGCATCTGACAGTTCGGCGCCCGTGGCGGCCTCGTAAAAATGCTTGAGCGACGACGTGTCGTCGGTCGCACAGTCCTTCAATACGGATCTCGCTTGATCCCTCTCGGTCGTCGTCATCGACGGATCGTTGAGATCGAAGCCGATGGTGAAAACCTCTATGCCGTCGTGCTTCATATTCTCGCAAATGGCTTCGGCATTGGCGCGCGACCTCCGGCCCTCGTCGTCGGACGCGGACGTGCCGCGCCCGCGGGCAAAGGCGGTGTTGAACTGGCCATCCGTCATCAGGATGGCGATCTTTGCCACTTTCTTCGGATCGAAATTCGCCGGACCCGTGCCCAGGCGGGCATCGGCGATGGCCGAACGCCAGGACGGAGAAAGCATGTAATAGCCCCATTGCGCGGCAACCCCACCTGCCGTCACGCCCGCAGCTTGGAAATGACCGATGGCCGTGAGCAGCGTGTTCTGATCGGCCGTCAGCGGAACCAGAGCCGCGGATGGACACACTTTCATGCGGTAGTCGCGGTTGACCTTGGCCTGATAGGTCCTGCCATTGTTGTCCTGCCTCAGCGTATACGGGCCATCGGACGAATAATCGGCATAGCCGTCCTTGTCCTTGCGCTCGGTGGCGCATTTGTCAGGCGCGGTCGTCACGGAAATGGAAAGCGGCGCATCGATCGGCGGCGGCAGCTTCGGTCCGGTCGACGTCTCGACGAAGACGGTGTCGGCGAGGCCGCCAGTGTTGAGGGCCTCGGCATAGGGGACGATCGCCACCCGGACCCGGGGCTCGCCGGGATCCCGGTTCTGTCCCAAGAGATCCTTGACCGTCTGCGACGCGGCTGCCTGCAGGTCGCCGATCTTATTGGTCTTGGCGCGCTTGTTGGCCGCCATGGAGCCGGTGATGTCGAGCATCATCGCCACCTCGATCTTCTTGTCGGAATAGAGCGCGGTAGTCGAGGCGCCGACACGCTGCATATCGCCAACGCTGAACAGCGGAAAATAGAGGCCGACATCGGCATGCGCATTCACCTGCACGGTCTTCGATGTCCTGTCGATGGTGAGCTTGTCGAGCACGATCTGGTCGGCCTGCAGGATGCCGGCCGCGCTGTTCGCGTCGAGAAATGCCTGTACCGATGCGTTGGCATCGGCTTCCTTGATGATGCCTAGGGTGAGATCGCGTGCCGTCGAAGTCACAGCGGCATCGACGACGCTCTGCAGACTCGATCTCGCATTGTAGACCTGCGCGATATTGACTGCGAATCCCACCCCCAGCGCCAGCACCGATGCGGCAGCCCCAAACAGAACCGCGAAATTGCCTCCGCGATCCCGCGCAAAGCCGTCCACCCCACGAGCGAGACCTTTCAACTGCCGCATCGTCACCCTCGCCTGCTGCGGCTTCGGTGCCGCTCAACGGAAGCGCTGCAGGATTTCGGCCAGACACGGCCACCCTTCTGTTCGAAGGCGCGGAGCGACAGTTAACTCATTGTTTTTGCTGGAACACGGCAGACAGGAAGGTGAATGGCGGGTAAATGGAAACACAATAGGGAAATGCCGTTCATAAAGCGCTTACCATGAGTGGCGGAGCGATTGCGGCCCTTCCCGCTTCGGCACAGTGCGCCCTGTGCCAAAGCGGGTCAGCGCTGGTGCTGGCGCCGCAGTGAAACAGCCGCCTGGCTTACGCGAGCATCTGGGCGCTCGCGGTCCTGTCGATGCCGTGATGCGGCGGCTTGAACAGGTTGCCTTGCTGCTCATAGGTCCACACCTTGAACAGGGTAAGCCGATGCGGGCCGAAGCTGTGCAGCAGCGGCACGTCGGTGGCGTCGCGGCCGCGCGCGATCACGACGCGGCCGATCCTTGGACGATTGTGGCGCGGATCGAACGCGTACCATTTCCCGTCAAGGAACACTTCCATCCAGGCTGAGAAATCCATCGGCGCCGGATCGGCCGGCACGCCGATGTCGCCGAGATAGCCGTTCACATAGCGCGCTGGAATGTTCATCGCGCGGCAGAGCGCTATCGCGAGATGCGCGAAGTCGCGGCAAACGCCGACGCGCTCCTCATGCGCCTGCGCCGCCGTGCGGGTGGCGCGGGCATAGCCGTAGCCGAACGAAAGCCGGCTATGGACATAGTCAACGATCGCCTGCGCGCGCGCCCAGCCGGGCGGCAAGTGGCCGAACAGCTCCCAGGCGAGGTTGCTGAGGTGATCGGTTTCGCAATAGCGGCTGCCGAGCAGGTAGACGAGCACCTCGTCCGGGAGGTCCGCCACCGGCATTTCGCGCGCCAGCGTGTTGATCTCGTCGGCCTCGCCGCTGTCCTCGACCACCCCATCAAAGAGGATGCGGAAACCGCCGGCCGGCGCCGTGAAGCGGCGGCAGATATTGCCATGGCTGTCGCGATAGGTGGTCGTCGGCACCGAAGGCGAGGTGAGAAAGCGAGTCTGCCGCTTGATGTCGGCATGGCGATCCGGGTGGATGTCGAGAAGCGCGATGATCGGCGTCGCGGCATCGCATTCGATGGCGATTTCGTAGCCGAGCCTGATCAGCATCACTTCCCCTTGTTGGTGGTCTTGCCCTTGTTGGTGGTCTTGCCCTTGTTGGTGGTCTTGCAAGACTGGTTGGAGAACGCCGCAATGAGGAGCGTTGTTCCGGCGGCGAGTCGAAATGCCGGCATGCGCCTTTGCAGGCTCCGCTTCGGAGGTTAGGATAGCGGTGCGTTTCGCGCTCCCCGAAAACGATTCCCCCAGGATATCCGATGTTCCCAGGCAGAAAGTTCGCCGCTTTCCTTTTCGACATGGACGGCACGGTCCTCAATTCGATCGCCGCGGCGGAACGCGTGTGGACCAAGTGGGCTCGCCGTCACGGCCTCGACGTCGCGAGCTTCCTGCCGACTATCCACGGCAAGCGCGCGATCGAGACCATCGCCGCGCTGAAGCTTCCCGGCGTCGATCCCGTCGTGGAAGCCGATGCGCTGCTCGAGGCCGAGGCGGCCGACCTCGAGGGCATCGTTCCCATTCCGGGTGCTGTGGCGTTTCTCAAGTCGCTGCCGCCGGAGCGCTGGGCGGTCGTCACCTCGGCGCCGCGGGAACTCGCGCTGCTGCGTATGGCGGCGGCCGGCATTCCGGTGCCCGCCATCATGGTCTCGGCCGAGGACGTCACCCGCGGCAAGCCGGCGCCCGACTGTTTTCTTTTGGCGGCAAAGCGTCTCGGCGTCGAGGCGCGCGATTGCCTCGTCTTCGAGGATGCCCCGGCCGGCATCGCCGCGGGCGAAGCCTCCGGCGCCTCGGTGATGGTGATCAGCGCCACGCATGTCCATCCGGTCGTGACGCAGCACGCCAGCATCGCCACCTACGATGCGCTCGGCGTCGCCACTGACGACGATGGCTGGATGATCATCGAGCCGCAGCGCGACGCGGCCTGATGCATGTCGCGGTGTGCAGCGGTTTTGCGAAGACGACAGCACGAACAATGACTTAAAGCGCGTCGCCTGAATCCGCTTCAGCGCGACGCGCCTTGAGTGTCATTAAAAATCAGTGGCCAGACCCTTCACCTCCCAGTCGCCGTAGCGCCCGGGTTCCTTGCCGCCGCGTCCGCCGAACTCTTTCGGCAGGCGGGCTTCCGCCTCGCGGTATGCCTTCCGCCTGGCTTCCGCTTCCGCCAATGCGCGTTGCGCCTCAGGCGACAGCGTCCTTTGCGGCTTGGCGCCTTCGGTTTTGTTGGGTTGATCGGTCATGCGATGCTTCCTGCCGATTGAAACGGGGACCGGCCTTTCCCATCATATAGCCATGACAATGGCAGGATCGACCCCTATTCGCCACCACGCCAGACGGAAGAGACGATGAATACGCTTCGCACCGCCATGCTCCTTGCTGCGATGACCGCGCTGTTCATGGGCGTCGGCTTTCTGATCGGCGGCACCGGCGGCATGGTGATCGCCTTGCTGTTGGCCGCCGGCATGAACCTGTTCAGCTACTGGAATGCCGACAAGATGGTGCTGTCGATGAACCGCGCCATCGAGGTCGACGAGAGGAACGCTCCCGAATATTATGCGATCGTTGAGGCGCTGGCCAAGCAGGCCGGCCTGCCGATGCCGAAGACCTATCTGATCGACAGTCCGCAGCCGAACGCCTTCGCCACTGGCCGCAATCCCGAAAACGCCGCTGTAGCCGCATCGACCGGCCTGCTGGAGCGGCTCAGCCACGAAGAGGTCGCGGCGGTGATGGCGCATGAACTCGCCCATGTGCAGCATCGCGACACGCTTACCATGACGATTGTCGCGACGCTTGCCGGCGCGATCTCGATGCTCGGCAATTTCGCCTTCTTCTTCGGCGGCAGCCGCGAAAACAACAATCCGCTGGGCTTCGTCGGCGTGCTTGTCGCCATGCTCGTTGCGCCCTTTGCCGCCATGATCGTGCAAATGGCGGTGAGCCGCACCCGCGAATACGAGGCCGACCGGCGCGGCGCCGAAATTTGCGGAAATCCGTTGTGGCTCGCCTCGGCGCTCGACAAGATCGCGCGCGGCGCCGAGCGCATTCCCAATCCGGATGCCGAGCGAAATCCGGCGATGGCACATCTGTTCATCATCAATCCGTTGCACGGTGAGCGCATGGACAATCTGTTCTCAACCCACCCGAGCACAGAGAACCGCATCGCCGCCCTGCAGCAGATGGCGCGCGAGATGAGCGGTGCCGCCCAAGCCGCGCGGCGCGAAGCCCCTGCGCCAGGCCAGCCGGACGACCCGCAGGCAGGACCATGGAGCCAGCCGGCCGAGCCGGAGCGGCCGAAGCGCAATCCCTGGGGTCGCAACCCGACCGGCCCCCGCGGCACAGGATCCAAAGGTCCGTGGTCGTGAGCGGAGCGAAGCGCCGACCGCAAACCCAAGGCAGAGGTGACGCAAGTGCGAGCGAAACGGTCGCCGGCCTCGCGGCGCGCAAGGCGGCCGCCCGCCTGCTTGCCGCCGTCATCGATGCCCATACCCCGCTCGACGGCCTGACCGACAACGAGCACGGCCACCCGCAATACAAGGCGCTCGACCAGCGCGACCGCGCATTGGTGCGCGCCATTCTGGTCACGGCGCTGCGCCACCGCATGACCATTGCCGGACTGCTTGCAAGGCGTCTGGAAAGGCCGTTGCCGGCCAACGCCACCGTGCTCTCGCACATCCTGCACGTGGCCGCCGCGCAGATCCTGTTTCTCGACATCCCCGACAGCGCCGCCGTCGACCTCGCCGTCACCCACGCCAAGTCCGACCCACGCACGCTGCGTTTCTCCGGTCTCGTCAACGGCGTGCTGCGCTCGCTGGCGCGTGCCAAGGGCGCCGAGCTGGCGCCGACGCTCGCCGCGACGACCGAGGCGCCCCAGTGGTTCGCAGACCGACTGGCCACAGCCTATGGCGCCGCCAGGGCGGAGGCCATTCTTGCTGCCCATCGCCATGAGGCTCCGGTCGATTTCACCGTTAAAACCGACCCTTCGCTCTGGGCGGAGAAGCTGGGCGGTATCGTGCTGCCGACCGGCACGGTGCGCGTCGAGAAGCTGCAGACCGGCGTCACCGATCTGCCCGGCTTCGCCGACGGCGCCTGGTGGGTGCAGGATGCGGCGGCAGCCCTGCCCGCGCGCCTTTTCGGCGCCATCGAGGGACAACGCATCGCCGATCTTTGCGCCGCGCCCGGCGGCAAGACGGCCCAGCTGATCCTCGCCGGCGCGAACGTCACCGCCGTCGACAGTTCAAAGAACCGGCTGGCCAGGCTGGGTGAGAACCTAAAACGCCTCGGCCTTTCGGCCGAACTGGCGCACACCGACCTGCTCGACTACCGGCCGGCGGAGCCGTTCGACGCCGTGCTGCTCGACGCGCCCTGCTCCTCGACCGGCACCGTGCGCCGGCATCCCGACGTGCCGTGGACCAAAACCATGGCCGATGTCGAGAAGCTCGCCACGCTGCAGCGGCGCCTGCTCGCTCACGCCGTCACTCTCGTCAAACCGGGCGGACGGCTCGTCTTTTCCAATTGCTCGCTCGACCCGATCGAGGGCGAGGAGCTTTATCGCGTCTTCCTTGCCGGAACTCGCGGCGTGATCGCCGATCCGATCCAAGCGGGTGAATTCGCCGGCCTCGATCCCTTCCTCACGCCCGATGGCACGCTGCGCACCACCCCCGCCGATTTGGTGCTGAATTCACCGGGGGTTTCGGGGCTCGACGGCTTCTTTGCCGCCCGGATGAGAAGGACGATTTAGGACGTTATTGCATAAATCTTGCCGACTTTTTTAGCGATGCCCAGGTCATGGCCGCGTGAAGGGGTTCACTTCGTGGAATCCGCCTTCGCATAAGTTCTTGAATCATATAAGCTTGTGCTTAGGGGCTGACGACTATCAGGAGGGGTTTTGGCACTTGCTGCCGGCAGCACGACGCGTCTTTGGACGCTTGTCGCGAGGGAGTTCTGGCGCAAAACGCGCCGGCGCCTTCGTGCCGGTCCTATCTATCGCTGGCGTTATTCCGGCCGCACGCCCGAGCGCGTCCTCATCGCGCCGCCGGATCTGAGGCTCGCCGACCCGCAGATCGCGCTCGAAATCTACTATGGCCGCTATCCGCTGTCCGGCCACATGGTCGAGACCGGCGGCAAATCGCCTTTCCAGATCAATGTGCCCAATCGCGGCTGGCAAAAGTCGCTGCACGGCTTCCGCTGGCTGCGCCATATGCGCGCTGCCGGCACCGAGCTCGCCGCCGCCAATGCTCGCGCCCTGGTCTCGGACTGGATCGTCATGCACGGCAACCAGATATCGGGCGTCGCCTGGGAGCCTGGCACGACAGCCAAGCGGGTGATTGCCTGGCTGCAGCATTCCTCGGTCGTGCTGCAAGGCGCCGAATTCCCGTTCTACCGCGCCTTCCTCAAATCGCTCGCCATGCAGATCCGTTATCTCAGATCGATGGCGCGCGAGATGCCGGACGGCAAGGACAGGCTGCGCGCTCGCATCGCGCTCGCCTTCTCCACCCTGTCGCTACCCGCGCCGGCCTCGGCGCTGCGCGCCGCCACGCGCAACCTGGCCGAGGAGCTCGACCACCAGATCCTGCCGGACGGCGGTCACATCTCGCGCAACCCGATGACGGTGCTGGAATTGCTGGCCGACCTTCTGCCGTTGCGCCAGACCTATGCCAACCAGGCCGAGGCGCCGCCGCCGGCGCTGATCAATGCCATCGACCGCATGCTGCCGGCGCTGCGCTTCTTCCGCCACCAGGACGGCAGCCTTGCCCGCTTCAACGGCATGGGCGCCACCATCCACGATCGCATTGCCACCATCCTGCGTCATGACGACACGGTCGGCGCGCCGCTGCTGCACGCGCCCCATTCCGGCTATGAGCGCCTGTCGATGGGCGGCGTCACGGTGATTGCCGACACCGGCCTGCCGCCGCCTGTCGACATCTCCAACGCGGCGCATGCCGGCTGCCTCGCCTTCGAGCTTTCCTCCGGGCGCCAGCATTTCATCGTCAACGCAGGCATCGACACTTATGGCGCCGCCGAATTCCGGCCGCTCGCCCGCGCCACCGCCGCGCATTCGACCGCCACCGTCAACGACACGTCCTCGGCGCGCTTCAGTCACTCGTTGCGGGTCAGCGACCTACTCGGCTCGCCGCTGATCGGCGGCCCGCAGCACGTGCCCTGCAAGCGCATCGACCAGAAGGGTGTGCAGGGCTTTGTCGCGCGCCACGACGGCTATGCCGCGCGCTTCGGCTTGCTGCACGAGCGGGAGGTGAAGCTGGCGGAGAACGGCAATGTGCTGACCGGCCGCGACCGCTTCCTTCGCCCCGGAGGTGCGGCGATCCGCAACAATGGCCGCGATTTCGTCACCGTGCGCTTCCATATCCATCCCGACATCGGCCTGCTGCACGACGAGCAGGGCCGCCTGACCCTGGCGGCCTCCCAGGGCGACACCTGGGTGTTCACTTGTGCCGAAGTGGCGCCGGAAATCGAGGAATCGATCTATTTCGCCGGGCTCGGCGGACCGCGCCGCAGCCGGCAGATCGTGCTTGCCTTCAAGGCCTCGGAGATCGCCGAGGTGCACTGGCAGCTGACGCGCGCCGCCGTCGCCGGCTATCCCGAGAACAACTGATTCGCGGCCAAGGAACCCGAGTTGCGCGCTTGATTTCCGAGCCTCATATGCTACGGCCCGCGAACGTTCCCAACCAGCCTTGAAAGGCCGCCAGCCATGGCCGTCCCCGCCAAGAACATTCCGGCGCCCGACCTCGTTCCGATTCGCCGCGCGCTGCTTTCTGTTTTCGACAAGACCGGTTTGATCGACTTTGCCAAAGCCCTTGCCGCCGCCGGCGTCGAGCTGGTCTCCACCGGCGGCACCGCGAAGGAGATCGCCGCGGCCGGCCTGGCCGTACGCGATGTTTCGGAGCTGACCGGCTTTCCCGAGATCATGGACGGCCGCGTCAAGACCTTGCATCCCTCAGTGCATGGCGCCCTGCTCGGCGTGCGCGACGACCCAGAGCACGCGAAAGCGATGCACGACCACCACATCCAGCCGATCGACCTCGTCGTGTCCAACCTCTACCCGTTCGAGGAGGTCCGCCGCTCTGGCGCCGGCTACGCCTCGATCGTGGAAAACATCGACATCGGCGGCCCGGCGATGATCCGCGCCTCGGCCAAGAACCACGCCTATGTCGCCATCGTCACCGACCCTGCCGACTATGCCTCGGTGCTCAACGCGCTCGAGATGAATCTCGGCTCGCTGTCGCTCGATTTCCGCAAGAAGCTGGCGGCGAAGGCCTTTGCCCGCACCGCGACCTACGATGCGGCGATCTCCGGCTGGTTTGCCGACACGCTCGAAATCGAGCATCCGACCTGGCGGGCCTTTGGCGGCCGTCTGGACCAGGTGATGCGCTATGGCGAGAACCCGCATCAGGGCGCCGGCTTCTATCTCTCCGGCGACAAGCGCCCGGGCGTCGCGACCGCCAGGCAGCTGCAGGGCAAGCAGCTTTCCTACAACAACATCAACGATACCGACGCCGCCTTCGAGCTGGTCGGTGAATTCGATCCGACCCGGTCAGCGGCGATAGCCATCATCAAGCACGCCAACCCGTGTGGCGTCGCCGAGGGCGCGACGCTGAAGGCGGCTTACGCCAAGGCGCTGGCCTGCGATCCGGTCTCGGCCTATGGCGGCATCGTCGCCATGAACCGCATGCTCGACGCCGAGGCAGCGGAAGAGATCGTGAAGACCTTCACCGAGGTCATCATCGCGCCCGATGCCACCGATGAGGCCGCGGCGATCATAGCGGCGAAGAAGAACTTGCGCCTTCTGGTCACCGGCGGTCTGCCCGACCCGCGCGCCGACGGCACGGTCGCCAAATCGGTCGCCGGCGGGCTGTTGGTGCAAAGCCGGGACAATGCGGTGGTCGACGACCTCGAGCTCAGGGTGGTGACGAAACGCGCGCCGACTCCGGCCGAGATGGCCGACCTTAAATTTGCCTTCCGCGTCGCCAAGCACGTCAAGTCGAATGCCATCGTCTACGTCAAGGACGGCTCGACCGTCGGCATCGGCGCCGGCCAGATGAGCCGCGTCGATTCCTCGCGTATCGCCGCCCGCAAGGCGCTCGACGCTGCCGAGGCGGCTGGCCTGGCCGAGCCGCTGACCAGGGGTTCGGTCGTCGCTTCCGACGCCTTCTTCCCCTTCGCCGACGGCCTGCTGTCGGCCATCGAGGCCGGCGCCACGGCCGTGATCCAGCCCGGCGGCTCGATGCGCGACGAGGACGTGATCGCCGCCGCCGACGAGCACGGCATCGCCATGGTGTTCACCGGCGTGCGGCACTTCAGGCATTGAGGGCCCTTCTTCCCTTCTCCCCTTGTGGGAGAAGGTGGATCGGCGCTTAGCGCCGAGACGGATGAGGGGTGTTCCAGCTTGGCAATGCGCTTGAAATTGCCGCCGCCTCATTCCGTCCAGCACCCCTCATCCGTCGCCTTCGGCGACACCTTCTCCCACAAGGGGAGAAGGAGAGCGCTATTCCACCGGCTTGTCCGCCGGATATGGCGTCCTGACCAGGATTGCCATGCCGAGGCCGAGGAACAGCGCGATCACCGCCATGCCGAGCCGTGCCGAGCCGCTGGCCAGCGTGATCGTCGACACCAGGAACGGCGCCAGGAAGCTCGTTGCCCTGCCGGCCAGCGCGTAGATGCCGAAATAGCGGCCGGACTCGGCGGCCGTGACGCTGCGCGCCATGTAGGAGCGCGAGGAGGCCTGGACCGGCCCGAAGGCGAGTCCGATCAGCAGGCCGTAGAGGATGTAGGCCTTTTCGGCCGCGGTGCCGAAGAGGCCGCCGGAATCGGTGGTGGGCAGCTGTATTAGGCCGAGCAGCGTGAAGCCTGGCCCGGTCGACACGACGCCGATCGTAGCCAGCAAAAGCAGCATCAGCGCAATCATCACCACTGCCTTCGATCCGAGCGCGGTGTCGAGGCGCGCGGCGATCCAGCAGCCGAAGATCGCGACGACGTTGAGGATGATGCCGAACATGCCGATCTCGGTGATCGACCAGTTGAACATGCCGGCGGCAAAGGTGCCGCCGAGCGCCAGGAGCGCGTTGACGCCGTCCTGATAGATCATGCGGGCGACGAGGAAGCGGAAAATGCCGACGCGCTTGCGCACCTCGAAGAGCGTGGACTTCAATTCCGACAGGCCCTCCCGCACCGCCGGGCCCATTGAAAGCCCCTTGATGGCGTCCGGCGTGAAGATGAACATCGGCAGGATGAACAGGAAGTACCATCCGGCCGACATCGGCCCGGTGAAGCGCGCGTCCTCGCCGAGCTTAGGATCGAGCCCGAACAGCGGGTCGAGGCCGATGATCGTCTTGCCGGTTTCCAGATTGCCGGCCAGGAACAGCACCACGAAGATCAAGGCCACCATGCCGCCGAGATAGCCGAGTCCCCAGGCGATGTTGGAGATCTTGCCGATATCCTCCTTGGGCACCAGGCGCGGCATCATGGAATCATTGAAGACGGTGGAGAATTCCGCGGCCACAGAGGCGAGCGAGAAGAGCAGCACGATCAGGAACAGGCTGGAGCCGGGCGCGGCGAACCAAAGCAGAGTAAGGCTGATGATCTTGATCGCTGCGAAGGAGGCGATCCATGGCTTGCGCGGCCCGGTCTGGTCGGCAATCGAGCCGAGCACCGGCGAAAGCACCGCGATGACAAGACCCGCGGCAGCGATGCCGTAACCCCAGGCAGCCTGCCCGGTTGTGGCGTCGCTCGCCATGCGCGAGACGAAGTATGGCCCGAAGATGAAGGTAGTGACGACGGTGAAGAAGGGTTGCGCCGCCCAGTCGAAGAACATCCAGCCCCAGATGCCGCGCCCCGTTGCCCGCTGCACTGCTACTTCGGCCATGTCCCCTCCGGCATCGTCCGCCCGCGACCCGCGCATGTCTGCATGTTTTCGGGCGGCGATGCAAATGAACAAGCACGGCGCCGCCGCTCGGTGGCTTGCGCGTTTCCACTCCGCGTCAGCGGGAACAAGAGCGCCGGCCGCGACCTCTTCCTTCTGGGGAGGTCGGACCTCAGGTCCGGATGGGGGTGGCGCCGAGCCCCGCCCCGCTGCTTCGCAGCGACCCTCCCCGCAAGGGGCAGGGTAAACCTACATCCCCGTCAGGTCGCTCATCAGGCCGGACGCCACCGACAGCCGAGACACGGTGATGTCGCCGCCTTCGGTCAGCGCCTGCAGCCGCTCGCGGATGCGCCCGACCTGCTCGCCGCCGGCTTCCAGCCAGGCCGCCACCGGATCCACCGCCTGGCCGTGGGCGGTGAGCGCCGCGACCGCGATGCCGCGCCTTGCGGCGCCGATCGTGTCGGTCGCGCGCGACAGCGCCAGCTGGTCGTAATAGTCCGGCGGCATGATCGAGCGCGCGGCCTCCTCGACGCGTGGAATGCGAAAAGCGTCGCTGACGGCGAAGAAGGCCCTGGCGGCGCTGACGATATCGGCATTGGCCGTGCGTGCGGTGAGCGCGATGTCCGGGATCAGGTCGCTCACCTCGGCCAGCGCCAGCTTTTCGGCAAGTTTGTCGGGCGCGCCGCCCTCAGTCAGGTCGTGCCGCCGCGCCTCGATCCGCTCGCGTGAGAAGGCCGGCAGCAGCGAGATGAGCTTCGGCTCCAAAGCCATGCGCGCTTCCTGCAAGTCGGCGATGCGCTGGCCCAGCGGCGCGGAGGATAGGTCGTTCTTCAGGTACCAGCCGCTGGTCATGAAGATGAGCCGGCTGACTGCCTGGTAGAGATCGAGCTGCGTCTGGCCGTCGATCTGGTTGTCGAGGGCATCGATCTCCTTGTAGAGCGAAGGCAGCGCGAAACCGTCGCGCACCAGGGCGAAAGTGCGCACGACGGCGCCCGCTGTGCGGCCCGTCGCTTCCTGCAGCCGGTTGACGAAAGACGGCCCGCCGCGGTTGACGAGATCGTTGGCGACGACGCGCGCGATGATCTCGCGCCGCAGCCGGTGGGCACGGATCTCGCCGGCGAATTTCTTCGCCATCCGCTCCGGGAAATAGCCCATCAGATCGCGGTCGAAATGCGGATCGTCCGGCACGTCGCTGGCGACGATGTCGGAGAAGAGCACGATCTTGGCATAGGCAAGCAGCACGCCGAGCTCGGCCCTGGTCAACGGCTCGCCGCGAGCCTCGCGCTCGGCAAGCGCCGCCGGCGAAGGCAGCGTCTCGACGGCGCGGTCGAGCAGGCCGCGCGCTTCGAGCGCCGTCATGAAGCGCGCCTGGTGCGCGATGTCGGCCAGCCCGCGCTTGCGCGCCAGCGACAGCGCCAGCGTCTGCTGGTAGTTGTTGGAAAGCACCAGCGTGCTCACCTCGTCGGTCATCTCGGCAAGCAGCTTGTTGCGCGCCGGCCGCGCCAGCGAGCCTTTGCGCATGGCGGACGCCAGCGCGATCTTGATGTTGACCTCGACGTCCGAGCAGTTGACGCCGCCCGAATTGTCGATGGCGTCGGAATTGCAGCGGCCGCCCTTCATGCCGAACTCGATTCGCGCCCGCTGCGTGACGCCGAGATTGGCGCCCTCGCCGATGACCTTGGCGCGCACGTCGAGCGCGGTGACTCGGATGGCGTCGTTGGCGCGGTCGCCGACATCGGCATTGGTCTCGCCGGAGCCCCGGACATAGGTGCCGATGCCGCCGAACCACAAAAGATCGACGGGCGCCTTGAGGATGGCGTTCATGATCTCGACCGGCGTTGCCGTGGTCTTGGCGAGGCCGATCGCAGCGGCCGCCGCCTGCGGCAGCGTTATCGACTTCAGGCTGCGCGAGACGATGACGCCGCCTTCCGACAGCTTTGACTTGTTATAGTCCTGCCACGACGAGCGCGGCAGCGCGAAAATGCGCTGGCGCTCGGCCAGCGAGGCCGCCATGTCCGGGTCGGGGTCGATGAAGATGTCGCGGTGGTCGAAGGCGGCGATCAGCTTGGTTGCCGGTGACAGGAGCATGCCGTTGCCAAACACGTCGCCCGACATGTCGCCGACGCCCACGACCGTGAAGGGCTCGGTCTGGATGTCGCGGTTCATCTCGCGGAAATGCCGCTTCACCGCTTCCCAGGCGCCCTTGGCGGTGATGCCCATCTTCTTGTGGTCGTAGCCGGCCGAGCCGCCGCTGGCGAAGGCGTCGTCCAGCCAGAAATTGTGCGTCTCCGAAATGGCGTTGGCCGTATCGGAGAAGGTCGCCGTGCCCTTGTCGGCGGCAACGACGAAATAGGGATCATCCTGGTCGCGCCGCACCACGCCGGCCGGCGGGATGATGCCGTCGACACCGATATTGTCGGTGATCGAAAGCAGGCTGGAGACGAAATTCTTGTAGGCCGAAGTGCCGGCCTCGAAGATCGCGTCGCGGCCGGCGCTCATCGGCAGTTTCTTCGGATAGAAGCCGCCCTTCGCGCCGACCGGCACGATGACCGCGTTCTTGACCTGCTGCGCCTTGACCAGACCCAGCACCTCGGTGCGGTAGTCCTGGGCGCGGTCAGACCAGCGCAGGCCGCCGCGCGCCACCGGGCCGAAGCGCAGATGAACGCCCTCGACCTCCGAGCCGTAGACGAAGATCTCGCGCCAGGGGCGGGGCGCCGGCAGCCCGTCGACCGCCTGCGAATCCAGCTTGATCGCCAGCGACTGTCCTTTGTCTTTCGTATCGGCAACGAAATGATTGGTGCGCAGCGAGGCTTCGATCAGGTTGAGATAACGACGAATGATGGTGTCGTCATCGATGTTGGGCACCTCTTCCAGCGCGTCCTTGATCTTGGCCTTGAGGTGCTTGGCGGCGACCACGCCCTCGGTCTCGGCCGTAGGGCCAAGGCGGGCAACGAACAGCTGATGCAGGCCGCGCGCGATCTCCGGATAGCGGTTGAGCGCGGCGGCGATGAAATCCTGGCTCTGCGGGATACCGGCCTGCTGCAAATAGCGGCCGTAGGCGCGCAGGATCGTGATTTCGCCCGACCAGAGACCCGCGGTCTGGGCAAGGCCGTTATAGCCGTCATTGTCGACGTCGCCGCGCCAGACCGACAGGAAGGCATCCTCGAACAGCGCGCCGTCGCCGAGGTCGATCGGCTTGCCGTAGCTGTTCTCCAGCTCCATGTCGTGGATGAACACCATGCCGGAGGCTTCGTCGCCAACCTCGAAGGTGCGCTCGCTGATGACGCGGAAGCCGATATTCTCCAGCACCGGCACGCGCCGCGACAGCGCCACCGGACTGCCGTGGTGATAGATCTTCAGCGCCGCCTGGTGCGGCTTCTGGTCGGCATGGCGGTAATAGTCAATGGCGATTGGATTGGCCGCATCGATCCTGGCGATGCGTCCTGCATCGGCCAGCGCCACGGCCGGCGAGAACGAATCGCGATAGCTTTCCGAAAAGCGCGAGGCAATTGCCGTAAGCGTTGCATCGGCGCCCGATTCCGACACTGCTTCGCGCAGCGCATCGTCCCAGGTGCGCACGATGTCGCGGATCGCTGCCTCTATCGTTGCCGGCTCGACCTTCGGCGTCTTGCCGCCGGAACGGCCGATGATGAAATGCACACGCGCCAGCCCGCCTTCTGGGAAGGCCGGATAATATGCCGACAGCCGGCCCTGAAATACTGTCTTCAGGTAGGTGCCGATCTTCTCGCGCACGACGCTGTCGTAGCGGTCGCGCGGCACGAAGACGAGAATCGAGACGAACCGGTCGAACTGGTCGACCCGCACCAGCGCCCTGACGCGCGGCCGTTCGATCAGTCCGAGGATGGCTTCGGCGTGCTTCCTGAGGATCGGCACCGGAACCTGAAACAGCTCGTCGCGCGGATAGCTCTCCAGCACGTTGATCAGCGCCTTGCCGGAATGGTCATGCGGATTGAAGCCGGACTTGGCGATGACCGTCTCGGCCTTCGAGCGCAGATAGGGGATCTTCATCACCGAACGCGTGTAGGCGGTCGAGGTGAACAGGCCTACGATGCGCAGCTCGCCTGAAAGCACGCCCTTGGCGGTGTAGGTTTTGACGCCGATATAGTCGAGATAGATGCGCCGGTGCACCAGGGACTTGGCATTGGCCTTGGTGACGATCAGCGGTTCCGGCCCATGCAGGAAGGCGCGGATCTCCGGCGTTGTCGACACCGCCTCGGTGCCGCGCCTGAGAACCAGGACGTCGGGATCCGCGAGGATGCCGAGGCCGGGTTTGTCGGCGCGCTCCAGCATGCCGCTCTTCTCGCCGCCGGTGTAGTTGAACTCGCGCATGCCGAGGAAGGTGAAATTGTCGTCTCGCAGCCATTCGAGGAAGGCGATCGCCTCGGTGACATGCGCCTTGTCGAGCGGCACCGGCGCGTAGCGGAATTCCGAGATGGCCTGATCGAGCCGGGCAAGCATCGGCTTCCAATCGGCGACGGCGGCGCGCACCTGGTCCAGCAGCTTCTTCAGGCGGCCGGCCAGGGCTTCGGCCTGATCCGCCGAAAGGCGGCCGATATGGACGTGGACGACGCTCAGCCGGTCATGGCTGGTTTCGCCCTTGACGGAGCCGCCGTCTCCGAGGATCTCCTCGATGCCGCTCTTGCCGTGCCGGACGACGATAACGGGATGGGTGACCAAAAGCGGCTCGCCGGCGCTCTCGGTGATCTCGCCGAGGATGGAATCGAACAGGAACGGCATGTTGTCGTTGACGACGGTGATGACCGTCATCGGCCGGCCCTGGCGCGTCACGCCGGAATCCACGTCTATGGCAATGATGCAATCGCCCTTTCTGTGCCTGGCGACCGCCCGGCCGGCGAGATCGGCGGCGCGTTCGAGGTCGGCGACGTCATAGGCGGCGATGTCTTCGGCCGGCGTGCGGGCGAGGAGATAGTCGGCGAGCCTGCCGGGCTTTTCGCCTGCCCTTGCCGCGCCTCCTTTTGCCGGACTGGTTTTTTTCGGCTGGCTTGCGGTTTTCAGGCTGGCC
Source organism: Mesorhizobium sp. AA23 (assembly GCF_001672435.1). Classification (NCBI taxonomy): domain Bacteria; kingdom Pseudomonadati; phylum Pseudomonadota; class Alphaproteobacteria; order Hyphomicrobiales; family Phyllobacteriaceae; genus Mesorhizobium; species Mesorhizobium sp. AA23. Next base: position 12,338 of record NZ_LYTP01000014.1, on the reverse strand, counting down.
ATGATGTGAAGTCCCTCCCGTCACATGCTTTTGGGTCTATGGTAGCAGATGAGCGCTATTTGGCGACAAAGGTTTGACGACGCTTTAAGAAAATCGAACCGACGCTCACCCTGCGAGGAGAACGGATATGACCGACAGGATTACGGCGCTCGACCTGGCCCGGGCGGAGCTGAGCGAAGCGACGAAGGCTTATTTGGCCAAATGCGAGGAAAAGCTCGGCCTCGTGCCCAACGTGCTTCTGGCCTACGCCTTCGACGAGAAGAAGCTGCGCGCCTTCACCGACATGTACAACGAGCTGATGCTGGGCGAGTCCGGCCTGTCGAAGCTGGAGCGCGAGATGATCGCGGTCGCCGTTTCCTCGATCAACCAGTGCTACTACTGCCTGACCGCGCATGGCGCGGCGGTGCGCCAGCTTTCCGGTGAGCCCGCTCTTGGCGAGATGATGGTGATGAATTTCCGCGCCGCCGGCTTGCCCGAAAGGGAGACGGCGATGCTGGAATTCGCGGTCAAGCTGACGGAGGAGCCAGCCAAGATCGTCGAGGGCGACCGCGCCGCGTTGCGACAGGTGGGCTTCAGTGATCGCGACATCTGGGACATCGCCTCGACTGCCGCCTTCTTCAACATGTCGAACCGGGTGGCCGCCGCGGTCGACATGCGACCGAACCCCGAATACCACGCCATGGCAAGGTGAGGCTCACCGGCCTCACATTAGCAACGTCGAATTTCTCGTTGCCCGCCCCGCCGTTTGGGTCGATGATCAACGATTGCGGTTAGCCCGCGATGATTGCGGCTAGCTCGCATATCAACGATTGCGGCGTAGCCGCATATCGGATTGCGGCATAGCCGCATACCGCCAGGCGGCGCTGCCGCATCCCGGCTCGACGCCGCCGAAAGGGAGGAGAACATGGCGAAATTTCTCTATGTCTATCACGGCTCCGGCAAGATGCCGACCGAGGAGGCCGAGCGCAAAGCTGCGATGGATGCCTGGACCGGCTGGTACGACAAGCTGGGTTCGGCCGTGATCGACGGCGGCAATCCTGTCGGCATGTCGAGAACGGTGCTGCCCGGCGGCGCGGTCGAGAACAATGGCGGCAGCAATCCAACCGCCGGCTACACGATCGTCGAAGCGAAGGATATCGACGATGCCGTCGCCAAGGCCAGGGATTGTCCGATCCTGATGAACCCGGCCTTCAGCGTCGAGGTCGCGCCGATCATCGAGATGATGTAGCGCCAAAGCGCCCGAAGGTCGTCAGAGTGAAACACGGCGGGCGGCATACTCTTGCCCGCCCGCCGTCGCACGGCTAGAAGAGCCGATCCTTCCCGATTTCGAGTTTCACTTTGCCTCAGTAAACGCCGGTCTCGTCTACTCCCCGAAAGCACGCGCAGGCGCGCTTTGGCGGCGCCTGCATCATTTCATGTGTTCTTCAGGCGGCGGCTCGAGACCGGTTTGGCATTGCTGAGCCGCCGTCGCGCAATTGCGCGGGCGTCTGATTTTCAACCACTACAGCCTTTCGCCACACCGTGCCCGCATGGGCATCTCGGACATTGCCGCGCTGACGGACTTCCCGACGGGAAGGGCCTATCGGCATGTCTCGAACTTTGCGCATTCGCTGGGTGGTCGCGCCCGCAGTCGCGCCTCGACCTCTCATCAACTGCAATCGCTGCGGCGGCGTCAAACCTTACCAATGCAGCGGAAAGTTCCGCGTCAACGCCAACGGCAAGCGCATCGATGCCTGGCTGATCTATCGCTGCACCGACTGCGACAATTCCTGGAACCGAACCATTTTCGAGCGATGCAACCGTCGCGACATCGCACCGGCGCTGATGGCTGCACTGGAGCGCAACGATCCGACGCTGGTCCGACACTATGGCTTCGATGCCGTGGCGCTCAGAAATCGGGTCGGGCGGATCGAAGAATCTCCCGAAGTCACGGTGCGAAAGGAGCCGCTGGATGGCAGGCCGGAAGGCGCGACGGCGCTTTGGCTTGAGCTTCGGCTCGATGCCGCAACGCCCTTGCGGCTTGACCGCTTGCTCGCCGGCGAGCTCGGCATCTCCCGGTCGAGGCTGCAGGCCTGGGAAGCGCGGCGGTTGCTCGCCATCGAACCGTGCGGCGCCAAAGCCCTGCGCAGGCCGGTGCGCGACGGCATGGTCGTACGCGTCGACCTCTCCGGCGAGACCGGCCGTGACGCTGTCGTTTCGGCCGCATGTGCATGAAGTGAAAAGAGAGGGAGCGATGCCCCCTCCCTTGAGTAACTGCCTGGGCTAAAACCCTACGCCGCGCCCATCACCTTGGCCGACTTCTCGAAGCGCTTGCGCTCGTTCGGGTCGAGATAGAGCTTCCTGAGCCGAATGGTCTTCGGCGTCACCTCGACCAGCTCGTCGTCCTGGATCCAGGCCAGCGCGCGTTCCAGCGTCATGCGGACCGGCGGCGTCAGCTTCACCGCCTCGTCCTTGCCGGCGGCGCGGATGTTGGTGAGCTTCTTGCCCTTCAGCACGTTCACTTCCAGGTCGTTGTCGCGGGAATGGATGCCGATGATCATGCCCTGGTAAACCTTGACGCCCGGATCGATGATCATCGGGCCGCGATCCTCCAGGTTCCACATCGCATAGGCGACCGACTCACCCTGTTCGTTGGAGATCAGCACGCCATTGGTGCGGCCGGGCAGCTCGCCCTTGTAGGGCTCGTAGGCATGAAACAGCCGGTTCATCACGGCGGTGCCGCGCGTGTCGGTCAACAGTTCCGACTGATAGCCGATCAGGCCGCGGGTCGGCGCATGGAAGACAAGGCGCTGGCGGTTGCCGCCGGAGGGGCGCAGCTCGACCATCTCGGCCTTGCGTTCCGACATCTTCTGCACGACCACGCCGGCGTGCTCCTCGTCGACGTCGATGACGACTTCCTCGACCGGCTCCAGCAACTGGCCGTCATCGCCCTTCTGCATGACGACCCGCGGGCGCGACACGGCGATCTCGAAGCCTTCGCGGCGCATCGTCTCGATCAGCACGGCAAGCTGCAACTCGCCGCGACCGGAGACGAAGAAGGAATCCTTCTCCGGCGATTCCTCGATCTTGAGCGCCACATTGCCTTCGGCCTCGCGCAGCAGCCTGTCGCGAATGACGCGGCTGGTCACCTTGTCGCCCTCGGTGCCGGCAAGCGGACTGTCGTTGACCAGGAAGGACATGGTCACCGTCGGCGGGTCGATCGGCTGCGCATGCAGCGGCTCGCTCACGCTCGGATCGCAGAAGGTGTCGGCGACGGTGCCCTTCGACAGGCCGGCGATGGCGACGATGTCGCCCGCCTGGGCTTCCTCGATCGGCTGGCGCTCGAGCCCGCGGAAGGCGAGGATTTTCGAGATTCGTCCGGTCTCGATCTGCGTGCCGGCATGGTGCAGCACCTTGACCGCCTGGTTGGGCTTCAGCGAACCGGACTCGATGCGGCCGGTGATGATGCGGCCGAGGAACGGATTGGCCTCGAGGATGGTGCCGATCATGCGGAACGGACCGGGATGCACCGTCGGCGCCGGCACATGCTTGACGACGAGATCGAACAGCGGCGCAAGGCCATGGTCCTTCGGGCCTTCCGGATTTTCCGACACCCAGCCGTCGCGGCCCGAGCCGTAGCGGATGGGGAAGTCGAGCTGCTCGTCGGTCGCATCGAGCGCTGCGAAGAGGTCGAACACCTCGTTCACCACCTCGATGTGACGAGCGTCCGGCCGGTCGATCTTGTTGATGACGACGATCGGCCGCAGACCTACCTTCAGCGCCTTGCCGACGACGAACTTGGTCTGCGGCATCGGCCCTTCGGCGGCGTCGACGAGCACGATCGCCGAATCCACCATCGACAGGATGCGCTCGACCTCGCCGCCGAAGTCGGCGTGTCCGGGCGTGTCGACGATATTGATGCGGGTGCCCTTCCAGTCGACCGAGGTCGCCTTGGCCAGGATGGTGATGCCGCGTTCTTTTTCGAGGTCGTTGGAGTCCATGGCGCGCTCGGCGACGCGCTGGTTTTCGCGGAAGGCGCCGGACTGTTTCAGGAGTTGGTCGACGAGCGTGGTTTTTCCATGGTCGACATGCGCGATGATCGCGATATTGCGGAGGTTCATTGTCTGGTCTCGGGAGCGTTGCAGGCAGCAGGCCCGAAAGCGCCGCCTTTTTCGGTTGGGCGGCTCATACAAGGTTTTTCGCAATTGCGAAAGGGGAGGCCCCGCCCCAAATAAATGGTCACTGATTCTTAAACGTCTTGGTGTGAAATGATTCTGTTAACCAAGGGGGAACCTTTGAGGGGCCGGGCAATTTCATGTTCATGACCGATCAGATGTCCAGATTGCGTCCGGTTTTCGCGTGGGCAGCGCTTGGCGTGCTTGTTGCGGCTGGCGCCGCACAGTCGGCGGCTGCCCTGAGAGAAGCTGACCCCTCGCCCCGTGATGCCAAAACCGCGCAGCAGATGTTTGCCGACGCCCCGGACGGGGTCGACCCGATCGTCACCGGCCCGGTCAGCGCCGCCTTCAAGCAGCGCCAGAAGGCAGCCAACTGCGACACCGCCGTCTGGCCGAACATTCCCGCGACCTGCTATCCGGATTAATATTGCGACGGCTACCTGACAAAGGTGGCACTCCGGGACACCCCCCTGTGCCCTGCCGGACTGTCCGGCAGGGCACAGGGGGGTGCCTGGCGCCGACCCTAAGCCGACCGCACCGGATCGAGCGTGACCTTGTAGAGCTCGTTGTCGTCGCGATCCATCAGCCGCACCGTTAGCTGCTCGGTGGCGCCGGAAATGTCGACCAGGCCGAAGAACTGCAGGCCCGCTGATGGCGGCAGGTTCTGGCCCTGCTCGGCGCTCGGCGCCTTGATGAACTTCAGCTCGGGCCCGAAGGTCATGTCGAGATCGTTGGGACCGAAGGTGCCGGCGTGGATCGGGCCGGAGACGAATTCCCAGAACGGGTTGAAATCCTGGAACTGCGCCTTGTCCGGATTGTAGTAATGCGCCGCCGTATAGTGGACGTCGGCGGTCAGCCACACCGTGTTGGTGATGCCGGCGTTCTTGATGTAGCGCAGCAGGTCGGCGAACTCGAGCTCGCGGCCTTTTGGCGTGCCATTGTCGCCGTTGCTGACCGCCTCGGCTCCGGCCTTTTTGGCCGCGTCGTTCCAGACGACGAGGCCGAGCGGCATGTCGGCGGCGATGATCTTCCAGGTCGCCTTGGAATTCGCCAGCTCGCGCTTCAGCCACTGCGTCTGCTGCTCGCCGAGCATGCGCGACTTCGGCGTCAGCGTGTCCTCCATGTCGGGGCCGTTCGGGCCGCGATAGGAGCGCATGTCGAGGAAGAACACGTCGAGCAGCGGCCCGTGGGCGATCTTGCGATAGACGCGTCCCGGTTCCGAAGGTTCGTAGCGGATGGTCGTCATCTCATGGAAGGCGCGCGCCGCGCGGGCCGCCAGCACAGGGATGGATTTTTCCGTGTAGCGGTTGTCGGTCGTCAGGTCCTTCGAATCCGACCAGTTGTTCACCACCTCGTGGTCGTCCCACTGGTAGAAGGTCGGGCAGATGGCGCTAAGCGCGAGCACGTGCTTGTCCATCATGTTGTACTTCCACTGGTCGCGATACTCGTCCAGCGTTTCGGCAACCTTGCGCTTGCCGTCGATCATGACGACGTTCTTCCACTTGCCGCCGCCGGGCAGGTCGACCTCGTCCTTCATGGCGCCGTCGGCATAGATCGTGTCGCCGGAATGGAGGAAGAAGTCAGGCGTGTGCTTGGCGATGGTGGAGTAGGTCTTCATGCCGGTCTCGTCGATGCCCCAGCCCTGGCCGGCGGTGTCGCCCGACCACGCGAAGCGCACGTCGCGCTTCGACGCCGGCGCGGTGCGGAAACGGCCGACGATCGGCTCGGAGACGGCGTTGATGTCGGAAAGATCGGCGGCCGTCATCCGGTAGAAAATGTCCTGGTCGGCGGCGAGGTCGGTGAGCAGCCGCTTCACCGTATAGTCGCTGGCGGGCGAGGTATCGAGCGGCGCCAGCCTGACGGCGTCGGCGAAGCCTTCGGTGGTCGACACTTCGTACATCACGCGCGCCGGCCGGTCGGTGCGGGTCCAGACCATGCCGGAGGTGGCGTCGATATCGCCGGACTGGACGCCGTGGGTGAAGGCCGGGCGCTGATTGGCGCGCGAATAGTAAGGCAACGCGAGTCCGGAGGCGCCGACTAGGGCAAAGGCGCTGGCCGAGGTGACGAAAGCGCGGCGGGTTAACGAGAGCTTGTTCATGGCTGTCTCCGGATGGCGTTCAACGGGACCGCCAACCTCCGGCCTCAATGTTTCAGGCGCATATCGGAACCATGAAATTTTGATAACAGGTCACAGCTCTTCCCTTCTCCCCTTGCGGGAGAAGGGAAGTCGCGCTTTAGGCCGCCTGCGGTTCCGGCTCAAAAGCCGGCTTGCTCGTGTTGATCAAGAGCGAAATACAGGCCGCGGCTATGCCGGTCATGCCGGCGATCAGGAAGGCAAGCTCGTAATTGCCCTGCAATTCGCGCATCGTGCCGCCGAAGGCCGCCGCCGCCGCGGCGCCCACCTGGTGGCCAGCGACGATCCAGCCGAACACGATCGGGCCGCTGCGGTCGCCGAAAGCTTCGTTGGCGAGCCTGAGCGTCGGCGGCACTGTGGCGATCCAGTCGAGCCCATAGAGCACGGCGAAGATGATCAGGCTGACGGCCGAGAAGCCGGAATAGGGCAGATAGATCAGCGACAGGCCGCGCACGGCATAATAGACGCCAAGCAGCTTGCGCGGATCGAAACGGTCGGTGAGCCAGCCGGACAGCGTCGTGCCGATCAGGTCGAAGATGCCCATCATCGACAACAGCCCGGCTGCCTGCACCTCGCCGATGCCCATGTCGCCGCAAAAGGCGATGAGGTGCGTGCCGACGAGGCCGTTTGTGGTGAAACCGCAGACGAAGAATGTGGCGAACAGGTACCAGAACACCCTGGTTCCCGCGGCACGGCGCAACGTGTTCAGCGTATGCGCCAGGAAATTGCCTTGCGCGGCCGGCGACACCGGCGGCACGTCGTCGGCATCGGCCCCATAACGCACCTGGCCGATGGAAGCCGGGCGCTCCGGCACCAGCAGAAAGACCAGCGGCACGAGAGCCGCCGTGGCAATGGCGATGGCAACGGCGACCGGCTTCCAACCTCCCGACTGAGCCAGCGAGGCGAGCAGCGGCAGGAACACCAGCAGGCCGGTCGCGCTGGAGGCGGACATCAGCCCCATCACCAGGCCGCGATTGGTCTTGAACCAGCGATTGACGATGGTGGCGCCGAGCACGGTCGCGACCGCGCCCGAGCCGATGCCCGAAAATACCCCCCATGTGATCAGCAGATGCCACGGCTTGGTCATCAGCAGGCTGAGCGCTGTGGAGCCCGACATGATCAGCAGCGCGGCAAGCAGTGTGCGGCGTAGCCCGATCCGCTCCATCAACGCCGCGGCAAATGGCCCGGTGAGGCCATAGAGGAAGATGCCGACCGCGGCGGCAAGCGAGACGACATCGCGCCGCCAGCCGAAGCTCTCTTCCAGCGGCAGCATCATGACCGCCGGCGCGGAACGGAGTCCGGCGGCGATCAGCAGGCAGAAGAAGATGACTGCGACGACGACGAAGGCGTAGCGCTGGCCAAAGGGGCGGGAATGAGCTATCATGTTACTGACCGGTACGTTGCAGTGGAGCGGCGCCATTCATACGTACCGGTCAGTAACATTGTCAAGCGAGTTTGTTGAATGCCATCGGACAAAAAAATTGAAGCGTCGATCAGCGGAGCCGGCACGGCACCGGCGCCGAAGGCTGCCGACAAGATCCTCGACGTGGCGCGCGACCTGTTCTATCGCGAAGGCATCCGGGCGATCGGCGTCGACGAGATCGTCAGGCGCGCCGGCGTCACCAAGCCCAGCCTGTACCGGACCTTCCCGTCCAAGGACGAACTCGCCGCTTCCTATCTGCGCAAGTACGACCTCGAATTCTGGCAGCGGTTCGACGACGCCGTGGACGCGCATCCTGGCAACCCGCGCGCGCAGATCATCGCTTTCCTCACTCGCGTCGGCAAACGCACGCAGAGGCCGGACTATCGCGGTTGCGGCATGACCAATGCGGCGGTCGAATATCCCGAGCACGGCCATCCTGCGCGGGTGGTGAGCGAGAACAACAAGCAGGAATTGCGCCGGCGCCTGCGCGCCATGGCGGCCGCGATGGGTGCGAGTGATTCCGACACGCTGGGCGATGGGCTGCTGCTGCTGATCGAGGGCGCCTATATCAGCGGCCAATTGTTCGGCCTCGGCGGACCGGCGGCATCAGTCGCCCGTAACGCCGATCTGCTGATTGAAGCCAGCTTGAAGAACTAGTGTCCGCTGCTTCGGCGCTTTTCCTGCAACGTCGGCTGTTGGCGAAACCATCGAGGAGAGCGCCCCTCTCCCCGTCGCTATACAGGGAGAGGATGCCGGCAGGCAGGTGAGGAGCAGCACCGGCCTAGACAATTGACCCTTCGCGCCAACCCAGCTTCCTAGGCTCACGCGGGTTTTAACGCTACGCTGCTGCACCAAACGGAGGTCTTCGGATGCGCGCCTGGCTTGCTCTTACTGCCTTTGTCATCCTTGGTGGCTCGGCCCATGCCGGCGACATTTCCAGCGACTATACCGACCTCGACTGGAAGAAGGACTGCGTGACCTACGCGCAATCGGAAGAAGGCGACGGCGACTGGGCGAACCTCGCCTGCGCCGGCTATCGCGGCTATCCGGTGCTGATCGGCTATGACGACGCGCGCGAGTCCGTCTACTACGGTTTTCCCTCCGACGACATGACCGCCATCTGGGAGAGTTTCTCCGGGTTCAACACCGCTGGGGCGAAGGTCGAGTGGCGCATCGAAACCAATGGCGACAAGGCGGTGCCCTTCGCCGTCATTCATCGTCGCGAGATCAGCAATCCCGAAAACGAAAACAAGCCGACCGAGGTGCTGGTCGTCGCCAAGGTCGCGCAGCCGGAGGAGCATGAGGGCTGCACAATCGGCCTCGTGCTCGCTACCGGCAACCCTCAGGCCAACGATCAGGCCCGCAAGCTCGCCGACCAAAAGGCGAAGGGTTTTGCTTGCGGCAAGGACAAGCGCGAGGTGATCGGCAACGTGCCGGACTTCGGGCGAGTAGATAACTAGAAATCAGAGGGTGTTCGACGAATGCGAGACGGCGAAGGTTGCGCATCCGTCATCCTTGGGCGGAGCAAGGAGCGAAGCGACGCGGCGCAGACCCAAGGATCCATGCCGTTACATCAAGGCGTTGCCACGGTGCAGTAATTCTGTTCCGTAACGATCTTCGCGCGACCTCACGGCATGGATCCCAGGGTCTCCGCGACGGAGCTGCGCTCCTGCTTCGCCCTGGGATGACGACGTTGAGGGCTCGCCCAAGCCCCATCGCCCAGCCGTTGGCTGCCGCTTACCTACTTGACCGCCTTCGCCCGTTCGATCGCCTCGACGATCATCTTCTTGGCATAGTTGGAATCGTGCCAGCCCTCGATCTTGACCCATTTGCCGGGCTCGAGATCCTTGTAGTGCTCGAAGAAGTGCTGCACCTGCTGGCGGGTGATTTCCGGCAGGTGCGTGTATTCGGTGACATTCTCGTAGCGCAGCGTCAGCTTCGGCGAGGGAACCGCGATCACCTTCTCGTCCTGGCCGGCATTGTCTTCCATGATCAAGACGCCGATCGGCCGCACATTGATGACGCAGCCCGGCACCAGCGCGCGCGTGTTGCAGACGAGCACGTCGATTGGGTCGCCGTCCCCCGACAAAGTGTGCGGCACGAAGCCGTAATTGCCGGGATAGCGCATCGAGGTGTGCAGGAAGCGGTCGACGAACAGCGTGCCGGCCTCCTTGTCCATCTCGTACTTGATCGGCTCGCCGCCGATCGGCACCTCGATGATGACGTTGATGTCCTCGGGCGGATTCTTCCCCGTTGGTACGGCTTCGATGCGCATGCTCAAATCCCTCTCTCGATTTGTGAGATCGATAGCGGGCGGCGCTTCATGGTGCAATGCGGCGAATAGCACTGGACGCTAATGGAAGCGCACAGTTTGTGATGGATTGTAACCCAATGCATGTCGCCCAAGACTGCGCAGCGGTTTTGGGCGAACGATATGCATCAAACGAAGACTTGAAGCACGTCACCGCTACGCGCTTTAAGTGGCGGCCATCATTCCCAGACGAAGGCAACCTTCTTCAGCGCCTTCTGCTCGAAGACCTCGACGCCTTCGGCGACGTCGCGGCCGCCATTGCCGGCATAGAAGGCCAGCGCGTTGTAATTGTCCTCCAGCGCCCACACCACCAGGCCTCTGAGGCCGTGGTCGGCAAGGCGCGTCCGCGCCGCCTTGAACAGCCTGCTGCCGAGGCCGATGCCCTGATATTCCGGACGCAGGTAAAGCTCGTAGATCTCGCCTTGCTGCCTGAGCTCGCGGGCGCGGTTCCTGCCGATCGTGGCATAGCCGGCGATCGTGCCCCCGATCTCGACCACCAGCACGGTCGCTGCCTTGCGAATTGCGTTCGCCCACCAATCGGGGCCGCGGCGATTGATCATGGCCGTCAGCGTGCGATGCGGGATGATGCCGGAATAGGCGCCGCGCCATGCCTCCTGGTGCACGTCCGCGATAGCCATTGCATCGCGAGGGTCGGCTTTCCGGATGTCGATCGTCAGCGTGTTCATGATTTGTTAATCATAAACCCGCTTGGCCCGACTGCAAAGAGTCCGCGCTGTCGCGCCCGCGCTTTCTCACAAACGAGCTTGGCGGCGTCGGAGGCGCCGAAAACCAGCCCTCACCCGGCCCCGGCAGAGCAGATTTTCAGTCAGTTCCGTCAGATCTCGACGAGATGGTCATCCAATTCATTGGTGTCGCCGGCGGTAACCGGGAAATGCTCGGCCAGCACCGCGCCGACCGATTCGATCGCCTTGGCGAAGCCGTCGGCGAGTCGGTCGTCGCCCGCGTGCTGTGTCAGGTCCCGCACCACGCCATCCCAGACATGCTGGCCGACCTTAGCATCGATGCCGCTGTCGGCAACGACCTCGGCATAGCGCTCGGCGATGGAGACGAAGATCAGCACGCCCGTCCTCGCCTGGGTGCGGTGGACGTTGCGCGCGAGAAATTGCTTCATCGCATTGGCATGCGCCGCCTGGTAGCGCAGCCGTTTCGGCACGAGGTGAATTCGCAAGCCGGGCAGCGCCCAGAGGAGCGCAAGCATGCAGCCAAACGCCAGAAGCTGAGCAAGCACGAAATGCGGCAAACGGATGGTCAGCCACAAGGCTTCCAGCCCGTAGGCCACTGCGAGGCTGACGACAATCGTGGCGAGCGCCGCCGCGAACGCGGCCGGGAAGAAATAGCCGTCGCTGGACCCCGCCACGACGCAGTATATCTCGCCGTCGGTCCTTGCTTCCGCGGCACGGATGGTCTCGGCGATGCGGTCATGGTCCTCGGGGCTGATCGGTCGCGTTGCCATGGTTTCTCACCAGCTTCCAGAGGAGCCGCCGCCGCCCGACGAACCGCCGCCGCCGGAAAACCCGCCACCGCCGCCACCGGAGGACCAACCTCCACCGCCCGACGACCAGCCGCCGCCACCGGACGACCATCCGCCGGAGGATCGCCGGCTGGGTTCGAAGGTCATGCCGAGCCAGCGGTAGCGGCCGGGCCCGATCCTCTGGCCGAAGATCGGCGGCAACACCGTCAGCGCGATGCTGCCGAAGAAGATCAGCGCCCAGAGGGTGATGAAGATGGCGAAGAACAGGTCGTCGGAGTTGAACGGCGCCTGCTCGTTGCGCTTGCCGCGCGCCTCCAGCTCCTCCGGATTGCCCTCCAGCACCATGATGATGTCGTCGACGGCCTTGCTGATGCCGCCGGAGAAGTCCCCGGCGCGGAAGGCCGGCACCATGTCGTTCTCGATGATCAGTTTGGTGTGCAGGTCGGTCAGCGTGCCTTCCAGCCCATAGCCGACCTCGATGCGCATCTTGCGATCGTTCGGCGCAACCAGGAGAAGAACACCATTGTTCTCCTTGGCCTGGCCGAGCTTCCAGAAGCGGAACAGCCGGTTGGCGTAGGGCTCGATCTCCTCGCCGCCGAGGGTGGGGATGGTCGCGACGACGATCTGATCGGAGCCTTTCTTCTCGAAATCGGCGAGTTTCTGGGTCAGCGCCGCGCGCGTGCCGGCATCGACAATGCCGGCATTGTCGACGACACGGCCGCTAAGCGGGGGTAGGTCGGCGGCAAGGGCGGCGATGGGGAGGAGGAGGCAGAAGATGCTCAGCAAAAGGCCAATGAAGGCACTCCGTCCCACCCCCCTCTGGC
>NZ_LYTP01000013.1:0-84483 GCF_001672435.1 Mesorhizobium sp. AA23 | reverse complement strand
CCTGCTTCTTCAGCAGCGGTCAATCATCGAAGGAGGTAAAATTTGACCTCGGGTCGGGCAAGATCATCACTGCATTTACCTGGCTGCAGGACACCGACAACTCGCATGGAACGTGGGTTCTCGAAGGTTCCAACGACGACTCCAGCTATACCGGCATCGGCAGCAGCTTCACGCTTGGTGGACTGTGCGTCGAGACGGTGACCTTCAGCAATTCAACGAGCTATAGGTACTACAAGCTGCGCCAGACATCCGGCACGACCAGTTCTACGCCTTGGCTGATGGAGATTGAGTTTAGGATCGCCTAGGCGCGTCGTCCGTACCACGGGCTGATTGGCTGCTCTTTGGTGAAGGCATTAGCCCTCGCCCGGTAATCGTGGATGATCGCGACGCCTAGCGCGCCGACGATGGCGCCGACCAGAAGCATGAACAGAAGTTCCCGGGTGTGGCTCATCGGCTGATGATGCCCGGGAACGGTAAAGTTTCTCCAAAGTCCGGGGAGCTAGATGTGCCAAGACACCCTGAAAGGCGCACGGCAGCCGATGGCAATTGTCAGCCCGCGACAGCGTGAACGATCGCGAAGCCAACCCCGATAGCAATGCCGGTAAAGAACTTGCCGGCAGCATCTAGGGCGATAGCGCGGGGCCTGGCCCAAACGTCGCTTTGGGGCTTCCTGAGGGCGATTGCAAGGTCATCGAAGATCGCGTCCATGGGTTGAATCCTAGATCGAAACCGCGAATCTGTGAATCCCCCTTTTGTTCTCCTCTCAAACCTCCATTAGCAATCTCTCATACAATTTGGCTAAAATACGAGGAACTCTAAGGCGTTCAACGGCTTGAGTCCCGGTTTCGGAGTTCGAGTGCATGAGTGAACATAGAGAGCGGCTGAAATTCATCCGGCCGCTTGAGCCTTTCCAGGTTGAAACGCCACCGATCAGCGACGACTGGCTGCACGAGATCAAATACGACGGCTTTCGAACCCAAATGATCCTCGATTGGGCCGGCGCCCGTGCCTTCTCCCGAAATGGGCACGATTGGTCACAGCGATACTGGCCCATTGTTCAGGCGGCCGAGAAGCTGCCAGCGAAGTCCTTCATCCTAGATGGCGAGATGATCGCGCCCGAGCCGGACGGCCGGCCGAACTTTCACCAGATGCATTCGCGGATGGTGTGGAATGCCGAACAACTCGCATTCGTCGCCTTTGACCTTCTCTACCTCGACGGCGAGCACATCCGTGTTCTCCCGCTGATCGAGCGCAAGGCGAGGCTCTGGAACCTGATCAAGCCGGCCACAGGCATCATCCAGTATTCCGACCATGTCGAGGGCAACGGCGCCGCCTTCTTCGAAGCCGTCGAGAAGATGGGCCTCGAAGGCATGGTCTCGAAGCGGCGCACCAGCAGCTATCGCAGCGGCAAGCAGGATTTCTGGGTCAAATGCAAATGTTGGGATGTCGGCGACTTCGAGCTTCTAGGCATCAGGCGCGAGCCGGGCAAACCCGCTGCGGCGATCATGGCGCGCGGTGGAAGATATGCCGGCACGGCGTTCATAACGCTGCCCCAGGGTATCAGAGAGCGATTGTGGAAGCGTGTCGAGGAGGCCAGGGCATCGAAGCCTTCCCAGCGTGTCCCCAGCGCGTTCGCCGATGATGTCGAATGGCTGAAGCCAGGCCTCACCGGCCGGGTAAGATTCCTTCGCGGCGAGCACACGCTTCGCCATGCGACACTGCTGGATTTCGAGGAGGGAACCTAAGGCAGCCCTTGAAGGCCCTAGGCGGACGCAAATTCCGACTTCACGCGGATGTGGCAGTTCGGAAACGACTCCTCGACTGCCTCACGTAGCGTCGAACCGTTGCGAATTGACAGGTTGTCAGTCGTGATCGGACCAGTCGAACCGTCCTGATAGACGACCTCAAAGTCAGTCATCATCTCGACTGCTTCCCGAAGCACTTCGCCGTACGGTCTCATCTGCTTTCTCCAGAAAGTGGCAGTCTATCACAAGGATCGGAACATTCCACCAGCCGGCAGGTTAGGTTTCACGGCGCGACTCGTTGCCGAGACCCGCGCCGTAGGGTCCACCCCCCGGAGCCCGCTCGTCCCCCCTCAAAGCGAGTGGGCTCTGCCTTTCTGGCGTTCTCTCATTTCGCTGCCTATATCGGCGACATGAGCGACTGGACACTCCAAGCGCTGATCGACGCGGGCATGTCCGTCACAGGCGGCTGCCTCGATTGCCATCGCCATCAGAAGCTCGATCTGCCGGCGCTACGCGACCGCTTTGGCGCCGATGCTCCGGCAATGGAGTGGGATCTTCGGCCGAAAATGAAATGCGCGGTGTGCGGCGGCAAGCGTATCACGCTGACCTATTCCCCAGACACCAGCCCGAAGGATCTCAACCGTAAGACGGCTGGTTCGTGATCTGGCCCTTAGTTCGCAGATCCCCGTGCCCGGTCTCGAAGCTCTTGCCACGATATAGGCTGGCCATCTTCGGAAATAGTGACGCGCTCGTCGCTTTTCATCAGCGCATCAACGGCGATCCACGCATCGCGGGCCGATTCTTTTTCGACCATTTGTGGCTGAACACCGGCAATCCGGTTCAAAGGCTCATAGGTGATTTTGAAGGACACGCCCTTTCTCCTCAGTTCCGACCGCGCCCGGCGGGGCGGGATCACTCAAAACGAAAGGCTGCCTTCATTGCTTCCTGAGCCTCACGCCAGCGCCGCCGCCGTTCTCGGGGATGAACTCCACGCCGGCCGATTCGAGGGCGGTGCGGATCGCCTCGATTGCCTCTGGCGACCCGGCAAACTTACCAGTCTCGAAATTGGAAATGGTGTTTCGGTGAACGCCAGCAGCCTTTGAGAGATCAGCCAGAGACCAGTTCAGGGCCGCCCTGGCCATTCTCACTTGTGCAGACTTCACAACTGAATTTCCTTGTGCTAATTTCACAAGTGTAAATATCACAACTGACTGGAGAAATCCAATGCCGAACACCCATGTTCCGGCAGCCGGCGAAGCTATGCCCGCTGCCATCATCACCGGACGCTTTTCCCGCCGCGCCATGCTCGTCGGCGCAGTAGCCTCTATTCCGGCCATAGCGGGCGCTGTAGCGGCGCCAGCCGTGCATCCCGATGCCTTACTCTTCCGGCTCGACGCGGAAATGGCAGAAGCCAACGCGTGGAAGGAAGCGGCCTGCAAGCTTGAAAAGGAGACTTACGACAGGTGCGCCGAACTGCATCCGCCTCATCCTGGGGAATGGAAGGACAATTCGGAAATGCCAGACGACGTACTGGCCTATATCATCGCCCATCCCTTTAACCGGCCGAAGGACGATCCTCCGGAAGTCCGCGCATACTTCGACGCGATCAAGGAGAGCAAGGCGGCCCATAACGCTTTGCGGGATGCCTGGCTCGAAGAGGTTCAGGCCATAAACCGCCGGGGCGGCTTCTGCGATGCAGAACGGGCCTACGAAGCGCGCCTCGACGAGGTATGGGAGATCGGCAAGCGAATCTTCGACACACCGGCCAACATCCTGGCCGGCATGATGATCAAGCTGCGCGCGGGCGATCGGTTGGAAGACCATGACGATGCGTTCGCCTCGGTAGCAGACGACATCAGGCGGATGGTGGAAGGCGGTGCAGCATGAACGCCCTCATCACAAGCCTGCAGCCCTTCGGTATTCCGGATGGCCTAGATCCTCGCGAATGGCGGATTGCCGTTCAGCAGCGGGTGGACGAGTTGCTGGACCAGTCCATGGCGCTGATCACCGCGCTCGACATCATGGAGGCCGACAGGGAAGACCTGGAAGACGGCGCCGACGCCGAGCCGTGGCTGGGCTGGACCGATCGCGGGCCGCAAGCCAGCAGCAACATGTTCATGGATGGACGTGGTAGCGCCTACGAAGATCGAGAGGCCGAGGACGAGCACGGCGGCGACATCAACGACGAGCCGCAGGCCGATGGTAGCGACGACGAGCACTCGCTCGGCTGGACGGAAGTCGCCTCGCAAACCGGCAACCTGGGCTGCTACGGCAGCGAAGGGGATCTAGAGGAAGACATTCAGGACATGCCTCACGATGACGACGAGCGGGAGCCGACAGGTGAAGACGATCCCATCACCTACGGTGACGGCTCCGGCCGCGCCATCGCTGAAAAGCTGCTTAAGAAGGCGCGGGCGCCCGCCGCGCCGGAGAGGCTGAAATTGCACCCGTCGTCGGTCCCGCCGCTCGATCCCGACGCAATGGACCTCCGGGCGCATTACTGGGCGGCGAAGGGGTTCTGAGCTTCTTCCACCTTGGAAGAAGCCTTAGCAATCGCGAATGTGTGATGACGCTCGAACCGGATTCCGGGCTAGAGTGCGCATCGCACTCACTTTCTCTAACTGGTCCGGTGGCTTCGGCTTCCGGACCTTTTCTTTGCCATCTATGCGGCGGCGCCGTTTTCGGCTGTCGGGATGGCAACCTCACGTTTGTGGCGCTCAACCGGATCCCAGGATACAGTTGAAATACGTCACACCTGAGCTTTCTTTGGGGCTCTCTCTTGGCCCGGCGGCCTTCTTCGGCTTCCGGGCCATTTTCATGTCGCATTCCATGTTGCATGGAGTTGCCGCAAGCGGTTTGTAATCGTTGGAAATCAACGAGATTGGCTCGCAACACGGTGCAACATGAAAACAGGGCAGATTCTCACCTACCCTATTGAAATCTCTATACTTTCCTGAAAATTGAAAGCGAGATATCTGATCTCCCGCTCGCTGTCGCAAGGGCCGAGGGCCGGGCTGATCTCGCTGGGCGGCGTGGCGCTGGGCTTCCTGTTCTATGTGGTGTCCGCGGCCTTTGGCATCACCGCGCTCATCTTCGCCGTGCCTTATGCCTATGACGCGCTGCGCTTTGCCGGCGCGCTTTATTTGCTGTGGCTCGCCTGGCAGGCGCTAAGGCCCGGCGGCCGCTCGCCATTCCAGGTGCGCGAGCTGCCGAAGGACAGGCCGCGCAAGCTGTTCGTCATGGGGCTGATGACCAACCTGCTCAATCCGAAGGTGGCGGTGCTCTATCTGTCGCTCTTGCCGCAGTTCATCAACCCGGCCACGGGCCATGTGCTGTCGCAGCTTCTGGTACTCGGCGTGACGCAGATCTCGATCAGCCTGACCGTCAACGCCATGATCGCGGTGACGGCGGGCTCGATCGCCACCTTCCTCGCCGGACGGCCGTTCTGGCTGGTCGTCCAGCGCTGGATGATGGGCACGGTGCTGACGGCGCTGGCTTTGAAGATGGCGACCGAGGCGCAGCGCTGAGATCGGATGATCAGGGCCATGGCTGTTATCCGATGAAGGCCTGCTTCAAAAACGTGTGGACGTCGCTTGCCGATTTTTCGGCCGCAGCTGCGTTGTACTCCACCCGGTGGCCGTACTGCTCGGTGCCCGTCTTGAATGACGGGGAGGCAAAGGCGTGGCGAGCGCCCTTGAAGACATCAAGCTGCACGGCGCTGCCCTTGCCGCTGCGCTCCGCCATCATTTCCCGGCAATTTTTGGCAGGGGTCCAATCGTCGAGCTCGCCGATCAGGATCAAGGTCGGCACCGCCACGTCGCCATTCGTAGCCGAACAATTCGGATAGTAAGCGACAGCCGCCTTGAACTTGCGATCCATCAGCCGCTCGGCGCCGCCAAGTTGCACGGCCTCGAGCGTTGCGATCCCACCGGCGGAGAACCCCATCAACGCTGTGCGCTGCGGGTCGACGAAACTCAATTTGGACAGGAACTCCAAGGCGCCGTAGGCGTCATAAACGCGATCAGCAAACAGGCTGCCATCAGCGAGCAGGCCGTGATCACACGTCTCGCGAATACCGCGCGTGCTGAAGCTGTCGACAACGAGTACGACGTAACCCCAGGAAGACAGCCGCTGCGACCAGGTTTTCTCTACAGTTGGGAATAGGCCCGAACATCCATGGAGAACGACGACCGCCGGGAACGGCCCCTCACCCGGCGGTCGCGTCAGATACCCATTCAATGGCGTGCCAGGAATGGCCTGGAGCGCTCGCCCGTTTTGTTGCGCAATGCGCTGCTGAAACGGCGTCGGCTTCACGGCCGCGCTTTCAAAGTGCACCAACTCGTCAGCGTTGGCACGCATAGTATCAATGCAGCCGACAGCCCAAAGCCCGGCCACGAATGCCGCCCCCTTGAGCGACCTCAAGAACATCTTCATGAACCAGGCTCGGCAAACCGCTTCGGGCCGTCTGCTTTGTTCGAGCCGGCGCGGCCTACATCGGCCGGCGGATGGGCCGGATATCCTGCGGCTCCACCACCTTGCGATAGAGATGCCAGGTCGCGTGGCCGAGGACCGGCATGACGACGGCCAGGCCGGCAAACAGCGGGATCGAGCCGATCACCAGCAGCACCGCGACCGTCAGGCCCCAGAGCGCCATCTGCAGCGGGTTGACTATTACGGCGCGCGCCGAAGTCTCGATCGCCGAGACGGCGCCGACATCGCGGTCGAGCAGCAGCGGGAAGGCAATCACGGTGGTGGCGAGCACCACGATCGCGAAGACGAGGCCGGCAGCGTTGCCGAGCATGATCAGCGTCCAGCCCTTGCCGGTCGTCAGCACGTCGCGCAGGAAGGTTCCGACGGAGGCCGGCGGCTCCGCGCCGAACAGGCTGCTGTAGATCGACTGCGCGGTGAACAGCCACAGAAGGAAGAGCGCGAAAAGCAGGACGCCGATCGCCGCGATCGAGGGCAGCGCCGGCGAACGGCGCACGTCGAGCGCGTGGTGCCAGCGGCTGCTCATGCCGAGCTCGCGCCGGCGGCTGATCTCGTAGAGGCCGATCGCCGCAAAGGGCCCGATCAATGCAAAGCCCGACATCAGCGGATAGACGAGCTGGATTGCACTCGAGCCGGAGGTCCACCGCGTCAGGATAAGGCCGACGACCGGATAGATCAGGCACAGGAACACGTAGTGCGAAGGCTTGGCCCAGAAATCCTCGGCGCCGAGCCTTAGCGCGTCCCATAGATCCGACGTGGTGATGTGGCGCACCGTGGGCTGCACATGCAGCCCTTGCGCGTCCGCCATGACATGAAAACCAGCCATAACCGTCCTCCGTATCGCTCGGGGGGCGGTCACCGCCTGGGTGGCCCGCCCGTGGCTGCCACTTCTAGAACGCCGGGATGATAACCGATCTCCCGGACGATGTCGCCGCATAACGCGATTTTCATCGGCTGCCCGGCAAAAGCCACGATCGCCGGTATCAGAGGCCGGATGACCAGCCTGACCACCGATTCCCCCCATCTCGACAGACGCACATTGCTCAAGACCGTCGGCCTTGCGGCGCTCGGCGGCATTGCCGCCTGCAACAGCGTCCAGCTGCCGACCGGCGAAGCCGCCGTCGTGTCGTCCTCCGCCACAGGCACGTTGAGGACAATCCGCACATCGGCCGGACTGCCGGCGCTCATCCCGGACACGCAGCTCGAACAGGCGGCGCTGCAGCAGGCCGGCTATATGGCGTCGCGCGCCCGTATGAGCCACACGACCGGCTGGGGCAAGGATTTCGCCTCGCGCATGAAGGGCAACGGCGTGCGCGGCGCCGCGGGCGAAAACATCGCCGAGGGACGTTTCGACCTGCAAAAGCTGTTCGACATCTGGATGCATTCGGACGGCCACCGGCGCAACATGCTCGACCCGGACTTCAGCCGCTTCGGGTTGGCTTACGTGCGCGACGGCCGCGATCCCAGCCTGCGCTACTGGGCACTGGTGCTGGGCCGTTAAACTGAAGCGCCGCCTTCGGAAAAGCCCGCGTGCTCTTTGCATCCAGGGACACTGATCCGCAGGCCGGACGTTACCCCGGCGGCTATCCATTCTGACCAGCCGGCGCGCGTCGCCGGGCGATCGTTGGCGTGGCCTCAGAGCGGCTTCACCAGGAGCGGAACGCTCCTCTGCGGACCGCAATGCATGTAGCGATTGCACACTCAGCGACAACCAGTTGCGTTCGCCGCCGCCCGCTTAGCGGTCAATTCGGCGGACATAACCGAGCTGCATTTATGGCCGCAATGTCAGCGTGATTGGGACTGGCACGGAGACCGCCACCAAAACATCAATCCATATGAGCGGCCGGCGCGCCGCCCGCGGGCGCGGCCTTCGGCTTGCGCAGCAGGATGACGAACGGGACGGCAAGCAGCGTCATCACCATCAGGAGTTTGAAGTCGTTGATGTAGGAGATCATCATCGCCTGGACGTTGACCAGCCTGTCGACTTGCGAAAGCGCCATGGGATCACCGCTCGCCGCCGCGGGCGAGGTTGCCCACAGGTTGGGGTTGTAGGGGTTGATGAACGCCCCGAGCTCGCTGTGGTTGACCTGCGTGTTCTGCACCATCAGCGCCGCAACCACCGAGACGCCGATCGATGAGCCGAGATTGCGCACAAGGCTGAACAGCGAGGTGGCGTCGGTGCGGTAGCGCGCGTCGAGCGTGGCGAAGGCCACCGCCGAGAGCGGCACGAACACCATGCCCATGCCGAGGCCCTGGATGACGCCCGAAGAGATGATCAGCCAGTTGTCCATCTGCGGCGTGAAGCTCGCCATGGTGTAAAGCGACTGCGCGGTGAGCAGGAAGCCGATCGCGACCAGAATACGCGCGTCGATCCTGTGCATGATGCGGCCGACGAACAGCATCGAAATCATCGTGCCGATACCGCGCGGGCCGAGCACGACACCGATGGTGACGGTCGGGTAGCCGAAGATGTTGGCAAGCATCGGCGGCAGCAGCGACATCGAAGCCAGGATCAGCACGCCCATGACGAAGATGAAACCGAGCCCGGTCACGAAATTGCGGTCGAGGAAGATTTTCGGATCGATGAAGGGACGTTCGGACGTCACCGTGTGGATGATGAACACCCAGAAGCCGGTGATCGACAGCGCAAGCTCGATCCAGATCTCTGTCGAGGAGAACCAGTCGACCTCGCCGCCGCGGTCGAGCATCAGCTGCAGCGCGCCGACGCCGAGCGAGATCATGGCGAAGCCGAAGAAATCGAAGCTGCGCACGCGCTTGGCGACGACAGGCAGGTAGGCGGCCATGCCGATGAAGGCGAGGATGCCGACCGGCAGGTTGATGAAGAACACCCAGCGCCAGTTGAAATTCTCGGTCAGCCAGCCGCCGAGCGTCGGGCCGAGGATCGGCCCCAGCATGATGCCGGCGCCCCAGATGGCCATGGCCTGGCCATGGCGTTCGCGGGGATTGATATCGAGCAGGAAGGTCTGCGACAGCGGCACGATCGCCGCGCCGAACACACCCTGCAGCAGGCGGAAGAGCACCATCGTCTCGAGGCTCCACGCCATGCCGCAAAGCATGGAGAAGATGGTGAAGCCGACGACGGACGCCAGGAACAGCTCCTTGCGGCCGAGGCGGTCGGCGAGCCAGCCGGTGACCGGCGTCATGATGGCGGCGGCGACGATATAGGAGGTCAGCACCCAGTTGATGTTGTCGGGCGAGGCGCCGAGGTCGCCGGTCATGGTCGGCAGCGCGACATTGGCGATCGTGGTGTCGAGCGCCTGCATGACCGTCGCCAGCATCAGCGCGACCGTGATCAGGCCGCGGTGCGGTACTTCCTTGAAGGGTTCGGGCGTGCTCATGGTGCTGAACTTCCAGCAGGTAATAAAAACGGGTACATTGGGTTTCCGGGCGGCGAGGCCTTCCTTTGAGACCCTCGTCGCGGTGGGACGCGAGGACCGATGTGGGGGTTACATCGACCGGAAGTCTCTGTTGGAGCGGATGCCTGCCGCCCGGAAACCTGAGGACCGACAGGTCGGTGTCGAAAGCTTCAACTTCGATCAAAGCCGCGACGCGGCTCGCCTCAAACGCTTGGCTTTCCCTCCAACCCTTCAGACCATTCCCTTGCGGAGGCTCATGCCTCGGGCTTCACTTTGCTTTATTGCGCGTGCTCGCCGGCCGTGGCGTGACCGAAGATCGACGGCAGGCCGCGCGCGACGCCGGTATCGACGGTGACCGTCGCGCTCATGCCGGTGCGCAGCGCCATCTTGGCGTCGGGGTCGGTCAGTTCCAGGCGCACGGGAATGCGCTGGGTGACCTTGACCCAGTTGCCGGTGGCGTTCTGGGCGGGCAGCAGCGAGAACTCGGCGCCGGTGCCGGCGCCGATCGCCTTGACGGTCGCCTCGAAGGTCCGGCCCGGATAGGTGTCGACCACGATCTCGGCCTTCTGGCCCGGCTTCATATGGGTCAGCTGGGTTTCCTTGAAATTGGCGTCGATCCAGGTGTCATCCGTCTCGACCAGCGCGAACAGCGGCGTGCCGACGGAGACATACTGGCCGACCTTGAAGGACGAGGCCTGGTAGACGATGCCATCGGACGGCGCCTTCACCGTGGTCTGCGAGAGGTTGTAGGCGGCCTTGTCGCGCGCGGCGAGCGCCGACATCACACTCGGATGCTTGTCGGTCTCGATGTCGGGGTTGCCGCCAAGCGCCGCCTTGGCGCTGATGATGCCCTGCTCGGCGACCGCAAGCTGCTGCTTGGCCTTGTCGAGGTCGTTGCGGGCCTCGTCCAGCGACGACTTGGCATTGATGCCTTTCTCAGCGAGATCGGCGGCGCGGTCATATTGCGACTGCGCATAGTCGACCTCGCTCTTGGCCGACTTCTGCTGCGCCATCGCCTGGCTGTAGGCGGCGCGCAGTTGCTCGACATTGAGCCGCGCGGCGGCGACAGCCGCGTCGGCCTGGGCCAGCGCGATCTTGTAAGGCTCGGGGTCGATGACGAAGAGAAGGTCGCCCGCGTTGACCGTCTGGTTGTCGGCAATGCCGACCTGGACGATGCGGCCGGCCGTATCCGAGGCAATCGAAATCCTGGCCTGCTGCAGGTTGGCGTTCTCGGTCTCCTGGTAGCGACCGCCGGTGACCCAGACATAGGCGCCGCCGGCGAGCAGCGCCAGCGGCAGGGCGACCATCAAAAGGAAGCGGCCGGTGCGGCGCTTCTTCCTCGGTGCTGCCGGTGCGGGCTGCGGCTCCGCTGCCGCGGAGACCGGCGCAGCCTCCGGCTTCGCCGGCGCCTCGATCTCGAGCTTGGTGACGTTGTCGTCTGCTTTCTTGGCTGCCGCGTTCATGCTGCCCGCCCTTCCGTATTCTTGATCTTTTCGAGGGACGACGTCTCGCCGTCGGTCAAATTCTGCACGATGGTGTCGAGCACCCGGATCAGGATGCGACGGTCCTCCAGCGATACGCCGGTGAGCGATTCCTCATAGACCTCGCCGGCGAGGCTTTTGACATCGGCGTAGGCCGCGTTGGCCTTTTCGGTCGGGAAGATCATGCGCACACGCCGGTCGGCCGCATCGGCGCGACGCTCGATCCAGCCGCCCTCCTCCATCCGGTCGCAGAGGCGAGAAACGCTGATCGGCTCGATCTCGAGCAGCTCGGCGAGCCGCGCCTGCGCGACACCGGCCTCCTTGGCGACGCGGACGAGAAGCCGCCACTGCGCCGAGGAAAGGCCCAACCCGCTGGCGCGCGCCTCGAAGCGCTTGCGCATGAGGCGCTGCACGTCGTGGATCAAAAATCCCAATCTGTCGATGCCGTCTGAAACCATGAGCGGCATATATAATAAGCGTGCTTACTATTCAAGTGGCATGCGTTGTTCCAGAAGCCGGCAACCGCATGCGGCCATGCCAGGGCTGCATGGTCGAAGCTCGCCAAGGCGGGCATGAGAGCGCCACAGAGCGCCGGTTCCGGCGTCGTCTTCAGGCGATGGGTGCATGGCAGGGTGCCAACTGTCTGGGATTCACAGTGTTTTAGCAGCTGTGCTGGTGCCGTTCGGCATGTTTGTGATACATCTGGCGGCGAGGATCGGGGGATCATCGCAATGCCGACGCTCTATGCGCTGAAGCCGGCTTTCCAGGACAGGCTGCGGCCGCTGGTCAACAGGCTGGCGGCGATGGGTGTGATGGCCAACGGCATAACGGTCGCGGCTGCGCTGCTGTCCATCGCAGCTGGATCGGCGATCGCGATCCTCCCCGATTGGAGCCCGCTGCTCTTCCTCATCCCCCTGGGGCTTTTCCTGCGCATGGCGCTCAACGCCATTGACGGCATGCTGGCGCGGGAACATGGCCAGGCCTCGACGCTCGGCATGTACCTCAACGAGATCTGCGATGTCGTCTCCGACCTTGCGCTGATCCTGCCGTTTGCCGCCCTCCCCCAATTCGGCGCCTGGGGCGTCGTCGCCTTTGCCATCGCCGCGGCGCTCACCGAGTTCGCCGGCGTGCTCGGCATCGCCGCCGGGATCGGGCGAAACTATGCCGGGCCGTTCGGAAAGAGCGACAGGGCGCTGGCGCTCGGCGTGGTCGCCGTGCTCGCCGCGGCCGGGCTCTGGCCGGAGGCAATCGCGCCGTTTGTGTTTCCGGCCATGGCTACGCTTTCGCTGCTGACCGCCATAAACCGGATACGCGCCGGTCTTATTGGCAGCACCGGCTGAGCACCGAGACTCGCCATGCCGCCCGGGGGAACCACCATGCTTCACGAACAGGTCGCCAGCGCGCCGGCGCAAAGCCTTGCGCGGCAGGCGCAGGAACGCACCTTCCGCAGCCATGACGGCACGCAGATCTTTTACCGCTACTGGCCGGCGATGCAGGCCACGGCCAAGGGCGCGGTCGTGCTCTTCCATCGCGGACACGAGCATGGCGGCCGCATGGCGCATCTCGTCGACGAACTCAGCCTGCCCGACTACGCCTTCTATGCCTGGGATGCGCGCGGCAACGGCCGCTCCGCCGGCGAGCGCGGCTATGCTCCGTCTTTCGCCGCGCTGGTGCGCGATATCGACTGTTTCATTCGCGAGATCGCCGCCAGGGACGGCTTTGCCGCGCAGGACATCGCGTTGATCGCGCAGTCCTTCGGCGCGGTGCTGGCGGCCGCGTGGGTGCACGACTATGCGCCCAAGCTGCGCGCCATGGTGCTCGCCTCGCCCGCCTTCTCGGTGAAACTCTATGTCCCTTTCGCCAAGGAAGGCATCGCGCTGTGGCAGAAGATCAAGGGGCGCTTCTTCGTCAATTCCTACGTCAAGGCGAACCTTCTCACTCATGACCCTGTGCGCATTGCTTCCTTCGAAAACGACAAGCTGATCACAAGGCCGATCGCCTCGAACATCCTGGTCGAGCTCTATCAGCACGCGGCGCGCATCGTTGCCGATGCGCGCGCCATCACCGTGCCGACGCAGCTTCTTCTGTCGGGCAGCGACTGGGTGGTGCGGCACGCGCCGCAGCACGAGTTCTTCGTCAATCTCGGCAGCCGCGCGAAGGAGCGCCACGTGCTGCCGGGCTTCTTCCACGATACGCTGGGCGAGCGCGACCGCGCCAAGGCGCTCGACCTGATCCGGCCGTTCCTCGAAGCGCAGTTCGCGGCACCCGCGGAAGCTGTAGACCTGAAGCAGGCGGACATCGCCGGCTACACGCGCGACGAGGCCGACCGCCTCGCCTCGCCGCTCGATCTGCTTTCGCCCAGGGGCCTCTACTGGGCGACGAGCCGCGCCTTCATCCGCATCGGCAGTTGGTTCTCGCAAGGCATGAAGGTCGGCGTTACCACCGGCTTCGATTCCGGTTCGACGCTCGACTATGTCTATGAGAACGAGCCGCGCGGCCTGGGGCCGATCGGCCGCATGGTCGACCGGACCTTCCTCGACGCCATCGGCTGGCGCGGCATCCGCCAGCGCAAGCTTCACATCGAAGAGCTGATCGGCTCGGCGCTGGCAATGCTGAAGGCCACTGGGCGGCACACCAACATCGTGGACATTGCATCTGGTCACGGCCGCTACGTCCTCGATGCGATCGACATGAGCCGGGAGCAACCGACCAGCGTTCGGCTGCGCGACTATTCCGACCTCAATGTCGAGCTCGGCCGCAAGCTGATCGCCGAGCGGCAATTGCCGGCCAGCGTGTCGTTCCAGCGCGCCGACGCCTTCGACGGCGATGGGCTCGCCGCGCTCGATCCGGCGCCGGACCTCGCCATCGTCTCCGGCCTTTACGAGCTCTTCTCCGACAATGCGCTGATTGCGCGCTCGCTCGGCGGCCTTGCCCGCGCCATGCAGCCGGGCAGCCTGCTCGTTTACACCAACCAGCCCTGGCACCCGCAGCTCGAAATGATCGCGCGCAGCCTGACCTCGCATCGCGGCGGCCAGGCCTGGGTGATGCGGCGGCGCACGCAAGGCGAGATGGATCAGCTGGTCGAGGCGGCAGGCTTCGAGAAGCTCGACCAGCGCATCGACCAATGGGGCATCTTCACCGTCTCGCTGGCAAGGCGGCTTTAGGACCACCGCCGCATGCCTTCCAGTGCCGAGCCCCCGCCACTTTCACCCAGCGCCGAGCCCTATGGGCGTGTCGTCCTGCGCGCAGCGCTGTGGCTCGCTTTCCTCGCGCCTTTCTTCTATTCGACCTACGGCTTCGCCAATTGGCTCGCCTCGACGCGCGACCATGTCGGCAGCATCGTGTTCTCCTGGGAACACCATGTTCCGTTCGTCGCCTGGACCATCGTGCCCTACTGGTCGATCAACCTGTTCTACGGACTGTCGCTCCTGCTCAACGACAGCCGCCAGGGCGTCGACCGGCTGGCCGGCCGATACCTCACCGCGCAGATCGTCGCCGTCGCCTGCTTCATCCTGTTTCCGCTGACCGCCACATTCGTGCGGCCGGAAACGAGCGGCCTGCCGGGTTTCCTGTTTGCGGTCCTCGGCGGCTTCGACAAGCCGTTCAACCAGGCGCCGTCGCTGCATATCGCGCTGTTGGTGATCATCTGGGATCATTGGCGCCAGCGCCTCGCCGGTCCTTTGCTGGGGCTCTGGCACGGCTGGTGCTTTCTGATCGGCGCCTCGGTGCTGACCACCTGGCAGCATCATTTCATCGACATCCCGACCGGCGCGCTGCTCGGCTTCTTTGCCCTGTGGCTCTTTCCGGCACGGGGCGAGCTGCCGTTCGCCGGTTTCCGCCCGGCTGCCGACGGCAGGGCATGGCGGCTTGCGCTATGCTACGCGCTGGGCGCCGCTCTGGCGCTAACGGGCGCTGTGGTCGGCGCCTTCTTCTCCGCCCTCGCCTTGTTGCTTCTATGGCCTTCGCTGGCGCTGGCCATCGTCGCCTTGGCCTATGCCGGGGCCGGCGCGAAAGTGTTCCAGAAGGCGGCGGATGGCCGTGTGTCGCTGGCGAGCCGCATCCTGCTTTGGCCTTATCGTCTAGGCGCCAGGGTCAATGTCTGGACCTGGACGCGCAAGCTGCCGCCGGTCGTGCCGGTCAGCGACGGCATCTTCCTTGGGCGGTTCCCGAACGCCGCCGAGGCTGACGGCTTCGGCACGGTGATCGATCTCGCCGCCGAGCTTGAGCGGCCGCGCGACGCGCCGGGCCGCTGGCAAAGCTTCGGCGTGCTCGATCTGCTGCCGCCGCCGGCGGACACGCTCGACCAAGCGGTGGCGGCGATCGAGCCGGCGCGCCGGCAAGGCACGGTGCTGGTCTGCTGCGCGCTCGGCTTCCAGCGCAGCGCCACCGTCATCGCCGGATGGCTCGTCGCGACCGGCCGCTCGCAAACGCCGTCCCACGCGCGCAAGCAGCTCGCCGCGTCCGGACGACCAGTGCATCTTCAGATCGGACTGGACGAGCCGGCATGACGGACGAAGCCTATCAGCAGCGGACAGCCGCCTTTGCCGCGATGCTGATCAAGCACGCCGCATGGCCGGCCGCGATCGTGCTCGTCTGCGACGGCTTCGCGCCTTTGGTGGCTTCGGCGCGCGGCGCGCTCCAGGCGCCGATCGCGGTGCTGGCGCTGCTGGTCGCCGCGGTAAGCGCCGTCGTGGTGCTTGGGTTTTCGGCGCTTCTCGCCTTCGACGCGCTGTTGTTCCGGCTGATGGCGAGCCATGACAATGAGCGTTCGGGATGCGCCGCGGTCGACGACGTGCTGGCGCGCATGCGGCTCAAGCCTGTCTCCTCGTCTCCGCGCCCGCTCGAGGACCGCATCGCCGGAACGCGCCGCCTGCTTGCCCGGCAGCGCATCGCCTTCGCGATCTTCGTCATCGCGTTCCTGACAGCCGGATTCTGGATGCCGGGATGAACAAGCTGTCGCTCCGGACCTTCACGCTGCTGCAGACGGCGACTTCGGTCGGCCTGTCGGCGCTGGCCCGGGCGGTGACCGGCGTGCGTCCGATCTGGAGCGGCTGCCAGCCATCGGACCGGCAGCGCATCTATTTCGCCAACCACACCAGCCATGGCGATTTCATCCTTTTGTCGGCCTGCCTCAGCGAAAGAGAACGCGCCACCACACATGCGATCGCCGCCGCCGAATATTGGCGAAAGTCGCGGCTGCGCCGCTTCATCGCCGAGGACATGCTGTCCTCCGTGCTGATCAGCCGGCAATGGACGAGCCCGGAAGAGAACCCGATCTCCGTCATGCTTTCCGTCCTCGACCGGGGTCATTCGTTGATCATCTTCCCGGAAGGCACGCGCAACATGAGCGACGAGCTGCTGCCGTTCCGCTCCGGGCTCTACAATCTGTCGATGGCGCGGCCGGAAGTGGAGCTGATCCCGTGCTGGATCGAGAACATGTCGCGCGTGTTGCCCAAGGGCCAGTTCCTGCCGGTGCCGCTGCTTTGCCGCGTGGTCTTCGGCGCGCCGGTGGCGGTAGCGCCGGGCGAGGAACGCCGCGCCTTCCTAGAACGCGCCCGGGCCGAACTTCTGGCGCTCAATCCCCGACCTGATCGAGACGAATGATGCGCCACGAAATCAGCATCCTGATCATCGGCCTTTTCGTGGTGCTGACCACCGCCAGCGCCACCGCCGCCGTGCTGTCGGCGCGCGCGCCGAAGCCGCTCAGCGCGACGCTCACCAACCTCACCCAGCGCATCAATGCCTGGTGGGTGATGGTGGCGCTGATGACGGTCGCCTTCTTCTTCGGCCGCTACGGCATGACTATCCTGTTCGCGCTGATCTCGTTCGCGGCGCTGCGCGAGTTCGTGACCTTGACGCACAGCCGCCGCAGCGACCATTGGGTTCTGCTCGGCATGTTCGGCATCGTCATTCCGTTCCAGTACTGGCTGGTGTGGACGGCCTGGTACGGGCTGTTCGTGATCTTCATCCCGGTCTACTGCTTCCTGCTGATGCCGGCGATCACGGCGCTGCACGGCGATACCGAGCGCTTCCTGGAGCGCGTGTCGGCGCAGCAATGGGCTATCATGATCGCGGTCTATTGCGTCAGCCACGTCCCTGCTCTGCTGACGCTGAACGTGCCCGGCTTCGAGGGCCGCAACCTGCTGCTCGTCGCCTTCCTGATCATCGTCGTGCAGGGCAGCGACGTGCTGCAGTACATCTTCGGCAAGCTGTTCGGAAAGCACCGCTTCTCGCCAAAGGTCTCGCCGTCGAAGACCTGGGAGGGGCTGATCGGCGGGCTCGTCGCCTCGAGCCTGCTCGGCGCGCTGCTCGCCTTCATCACGCCCTTCTCGCCATTGCAGGCCTCGGCCGTCGCCTTCGTCGCCTGCACGATGGGGTTCCTCGGCGGGTTGGTCGCTTCCGCCATCAAGCGCGACCAGGGCGTGAAGGATTGGGGGCATCTGATCGAGGGCCATGGCGGCATGCTCGACCGCACCGACAGCCTGGTCTTCGCCGCGCCGATCTTCTTCCACCTGGTGCGCTATTTCTGGACGGTTTGAGCGTCGGCATCGGCGTCTCCCTGCGCAATTCCAAGGCCGCCTCACCCAAACATCGGAAAATTTTCAGAAACCGTTCGGGATTTCCGGAGCCGGAAGCGCCAAAAAGATCGGGCTGGCGAAAAGACAGGCCGCAAAGCCCGATCTCCCTCTCCAGCCAACTGATTTCCCGGTCGCCGCATCCTCCCCCGCGCGGCCGCAACCTTGGTCATGGAGACAACATGATTGCACTTTTTCATAACAGGCCGCTGCGGCGCCGCCTTGTCGCCGGATCGATCGCCGTTCTTGCCTGCGGCGGCGCCATGGTCTGGCACGGCGCCAGAAGCGAGGCCTCGAACGTGAAGCCCGCCGCAGCCGAGACAAAGCTTGTCAAGGCCATCGCGGCCGTCCCGATGCTCAGCGCGGATACCCGTATCGCCATCGGCGAGATACGGCCGAGGCTCGAAAGCGACCTCAGCTTCCGCGTATCGGGCAAGCTGCTCGAACGCGTCGCCGAGATCGGTTCGACGGTGAAGAAAGGCGAGGTGCTGGCCCGCATCGAAGACCAGGACTATCGCAACCGGCTCGCCAGCGCCGAGGCCGATGTCGCGGCGGCACAGGCCGTGCTTGTCGAAGCAAAAGCTGCGGAGGCCCGGATCGGTGCGCTGCTCGGCAAGGGTTTTACCACCCGAGCCAATTATGACGCGACACTGAAGAATCTGCGTTCGGCGCAGGCCAAGCTCAAGTCGGCGAACATCGCCTTCGAGATGGCCAAGGACCAACTCGGCTATACCGAGCTGCATGCGGAATTCGACGGCATCGTCACCGCCACCGGTGCCGAAGCCGGCCAGTCCGTCAATGTCGGACAGATGGTGGTGCGGGTTGCCGATCCGGAGAGCCGCGACGCGGTGTTCTCGATCGCCGAAGCTGTCTTCGCCAACGCGCCCGATACGAAGCACCCGCCAAAAGTGACTGTCTCGCTGCTCAGCAATCCGGCGATCACCGCGGTCGGCAGCATCCGCGAGATCGCGCCTATGGCCGACGCCGCGACCCGCACCTTCCAGGTAAAGGTCTCGATCGAGAATGCGCCCAACGAGATGCGCTTCGGCGCAAGTGTTTCCGGCCGCGCCGAGATGGGCGGCGCGCCGGTCATGGTGCTGCCGGGCAGCGCGCTGTTCGACAAGGACGGCAAGCCGGCCGTGTGGGTCGTGTCCGCCTCGTCGGCGGTGGAGCTCAAGCCGGTCACGGTTGCCCGCTACGAGACCGACCGTGTCGTGGTCAGCGGCGGCCTCGCCAAGGGCGATCTGGTCGTCACCGCCGGCGTGAACCGGCTGCGGGAACGCGAAAAAGTGCGTATCGTTGAAGGAGAGGAAAAATGACCATGTCCAAGACAAAGGTCCTGATCGCCGGCGCCGGCCCGA
The DNA here is from genome assembly GCF_001672435.1 of Mesorhizobium sp. AA23. Classification (NCBI taxonomy): domain Bacteria; kingdom Pseudomonadati; phylum Pseudomonadota; class Alphaproteobacteria; order Hyphomicrobiales; family Phyllobacteriaceae; genus Mesorhizobium; species Mesorhizobium sp. AA23. The sequence continues at coordinate 65,456 of NZ_LYTP01000013.1, read as the reverse complement.
CCGGGCTGACGCTCGCTCTCTGGCTGACCAGGCTCGGGGTCCCGGTCCGCATCTTCGACAAGGCCACCGGTCCGGGCGAAACCTCGCGCGCGCTCGCCGTCCAGGCGCGCACGCTGGAGTTCCATCGCCAGATCGGCATCGTCGAGGACATCCTTGCCGAGGGCATCCGGCTGGAACGGCTTACGTTACATACGCCGGCCGGCGTCGCAGCGCGGCTGCCGCTTTCCGATTTCGGCCGCGGCATCAGCCCCTACTCCTTCGCCTTCGCGCTGCCGCAGGATATCCATGAACGCGTGCTGATCACGCATCTGGAACGCGCCGGCGTCGAGGTCGAGCGCGGTACGGAGCTCGTTGCTTTCCAGGACAAGGGTGACGCGGTCATCGCGACTCTTTCGCGGAACGGCAAGACGGAGACCGTCAGCGCAGCCTATCTCGCCGGCTGCGACGGCGCCCGCAGCACGGTACGCCATGGGCTGAACATCGGTTTCCCGGGCGGTACCTACGAGCAGGCCTTCTACGTCGCCGACGTGAAGGGCACGGGCAACGTCACCCGCAATGGCATGGACACGACCATCAGCACCTATGGCTTCGCTATCGTGATGCCCGTCCGGCAGTCGGGCTCGCTGCGCCTCATTGGCATCGTGCCGAAGGCGCATGAGGCCGACGAGACGATCAGCTTCGAGGCGATCCGCGCCGATGTCGAGCGCGACACCGGCGTCACGGTCGAGGAGGTCAACTGGTTCTCGACGTATCGCGTCCATCATCGCGTCGCCGAGCGCTTCCGCGCCGGCCGCGTGTTCCTCGTCGGCGATGCCGGACACATCCATAGCCCGGCCGGCGGCCAGGGCATGAACACCGGCATGGGCGATGCTGTGAACCTCGCCTGGAAGCTAGGCGCCGTGGTGCAGGGCCGAGCCGATCCTCGCCTGCTCGACAGCTACGAGCCGGAGCGCATCGCCTTTGCCCACAAGCTGATCGAAAGCACCGACAAGGTGTTCCGCTTCATCACCAACCGCTCGCGGCTGGTCGGCCTGTTCCGGCGTTACGTGATGCCGAAGGTCATGAACATCGGGCTCCACACATCGTTCGGGTCGCGCGCATTCTTCGGCGTGATCTCGCAGACGGCGATCGAGTACCGCGCCGGGCCGATCAGCTCGGGCATGGCGGGCAGGGTCAGCGGCGGCGACCGCCTGCCCTATGTCGCCGGCAACGTCATGGGCGCGGGCGGCGACAATTTCGAGCCGCTGCGGTCGCTCGACTGGCAGGTCCATGTCTATGGCGAGGTCAATTGCGATTTCCGGGCGATGCTCGCACCGACAGGAATTGCAGTGCATGGCTTCGCCTGGACAGACGCAGCCGGGAGGGCCGGCCTGCAGCGCGACGCAGCCTATCTGGTGAGGCCGGACGGCCATGTCGCGCTCGCCTCGCCGGTCCAGGAGGCAGCCGCCTTCCAGCGCTATCTCGCGGGCCTCGCCATCAGGCCGAGAACCGCCGAGCGCGCGCCTTACCGTGTGCCGGGCACCATGCACAGCCTGGCCTGAATTGCTATGGCGCGCCCGCCAAGCGGCGGGCGCTGACCGAACCCAAACCGTCATTTGTTTTGGCCAGCCGGCAGGCGCCGGCGGAGCGCGCTTGCGCGCGCCCTGAAAAGGAACCGCATCATGACCAGCTTCAATCTTTCCGAGTGGGCGCTGCGGCACCGCAGCTTCATCGTCTACCTGATGATCGCGGCCGCACTTGCCGGCCTCTACGCCTATGGCGGTCTCGGCCGCGAGGAGGACCCGCCCTTCACCATCAAGACCATGGTGGTGAAGACGATGTGGCCGGGCGCCAGCACCAGCGACACGGTGGAGCAGATCACCGATCGCATCGAGAAGAAGCTCGAAGAGCTGCCGGACCTCGACTACGTCAAGAGCTACACCAAGCCCGGCGAATCCGTCGTCTTCGTCAACCTCAAGGACACGGTGGCCGCCGACCAGGTGCAGCCGCTCTGGTACCAGGTGCGCAAGAAGCTCGACGACATCAAGCCGACGCTGCCGTCCGGCGTGCAGGGCCCGTTCTACAATGACGAGTTCGGCGACACCTATTCGCTCATCTACGCGCTCACCTCCGACAGCCTCAGCCATCGCGAGTTGAAGGATCTCGGCACCAGCCTGCGCGCCGGGCTGCTGACGGTGAAGGACGTCGCCAAGGTCGACCTCATCGGCCAGCAGGACGAGAAGATCTATCTCGAATTCTCGACGCAGAAGGTGGCGGCGCTCGGCCTCGATGTCGGCACGCTGTCGCAGGCGCTGCAGGCGCAGAACGCGCTGACGCCGAGCGGCACGGTCGATGCCGGTCCCGAGCGCATCGCCATCCGCGTCTCCGGCAGCTTCACCTCCGAGGAAAGCCTCAAGGAGATCAACTTCTACGCCAACGGCCATTACTTCCGGCTGGGCGACGTCGCCGAGGTCAAGCGCGCCTATTCCGACCCGCCGCAGCCGATGTTCCGCTTCAACGGCAAGCCTGCGGTCGGCATCGCCATCTCGATGACTTCGGGCGGCGACGCGCTGGCGCTGGGCGAGACCGTCAAGGAGAAGATGCATGAGATGCAGGCCGAGCTGCCGCTCGGCGCCGAGCTCGGCCTGGTCGCCGACCAGTCGCATGTGGTGGAAGAATCCGTCGGCGAGTTCACCAAGAGCCTCGGCGAGGCGATCGCCATCGTGCTCGCCGTCTCGCTGCTGGCGCTCGGCTGGCGTCCCGGCGTCGTCGTGGCGGTCGCCATCCCGCTGGTGCTGGCGATCACCTTCGTCACCATGGAGTATTTCGGCATCTCGCTGCAGCGCATCTCGCTCGGCGCGCTGATCATCGCGCTCGGCCTGCTGGTCGACGATGCCATGATCGCGGTCGAGATGATGATCTCGCGCATGGAGGAAGGCTACGACAAGATCTCGGCCGCCACTTATGCATATACCTCCACCGCCTTCCCGATGCTCACCGGCACGCTGGTGACGATCGCCGGCTTCGTGCCGGTCGGCTTCGCCAAGAGCGGCGCCGGGGAATACTGCTTCTCGCTGTTCGCTGTCGTGGCGATCGCGCTCGTCGTCTCCTGGGTGGTCGCGGTGCTGTTCACGCCGCTCACCGGCGTCTTCCTGCTGCCCGATCGCATCAAGGGGCATGGCGGCAGCCATCAGCCCTCGCGCGTCGGCCGCGGTTTCCAGGCGCTGCTCGAGATGGCGATGCGGGCGAAGTGGCTGGTGCTGTCGGCGACGGCCGGACTGTTCGCGCTCTCCGTCGTGGCGATGGGCTTCGTCGGCCAGGAGTTCTTCCCGAAGTCCGACCGGCCCGAGGTCATGCTCGACCTCACCTTGCCGCGCACCGCTTCGATCAAGTCGACGGACGCCGTGGTCGAGCGCGTCGAGAAGCTGCTCGCCGCCGATCCTGATATCGACCACTGGAGCTTCTATGTCGGCCAGGGCGCGGTGCGCTTCTACCTGCCGCTCGACGCGCAGCTCGCCAACGACTTCTTCGCCCAGGCGGTGGTCGTGACCAAGGGCCACGCCGTGCGCCAGGCGGTGATCGACCGGCTGGAGAAGCAGCTGTCGACCGGCTTCGACGACGTCATGGCCCGCGTCACGCCGCTGGAGCTCGGCCCGCCGGTCGGCTGGCCGCTGAAGTTCCGCGTCAGCGGTCCGGATCCGGACAAGACGCGGAGCCTCGCGCAGCAGTTCGCGCAGGTGCTGGGCAGCGACGCCTCGGTGCGCAACATCAACTACGACTGGAACGAGCCGGCCAAGGTCATCAAGGTCGATGTCGACCAGGACCGGGCGCGCGCGCTGGGCATCTCCTCGCAGCAGCTGTCGGAGACGATCAACGCGGTGCTCTCCGGCTCGAAGATCACGCAGATGCGCGACGACATCTACCTCGTCGACATCGTTGCCCGCGCGGTGGAAACCGAACGCGCCAGCATCGACACGCTGCGCGGCCTGACGATCAGCGCGTCCGGCGGACGGCGGGTGCCGCTGGAACAGGTGGCGAAGCTCACCTACCAGACCGAGCCGCCGCTGATCTGGCGCCGCGGCCGGCTGCCGACCGTGACCGTGCAGGCCGATGTCGCGCCCGGCGAAAATGCCACGCTGGTCACGCGGCGGCTGGAGAGCGCCATCGCCGCGTTCAAGGCGGAACTGCCGGCGCGCTACAGCGTCGAACAGGGCGGCGTGATCGAGGACAGCGCCAAGGCGCAGGCCAGCATCTTCGTGGTGTTCCCGCTGATGCTGTTCATCATGGCCACCGTGCTGATGGTGCAGCTGATGAGCTTCCAGCGCCTGGTGCTGGTGCTGCTCACCGCTCCGCTTGCGATCATCGGCGTCGCCGGCGCGCTGCTCCTCTCGGGGGCGCCGATGGGCTTCGTCGCGATCCTCGGCGTGATGTCGCTGATCGGCATGGTGATCCGCAACTCGGTGATCCTGATCGCGCAGATCGACCAGCACATCGCCGCCGGCGAGGAACCATGGGCCGCGGTGATCAGCGCCACCACGCATCGGTTGCGGCCGATCCTGCTGACGGCGGCGGCCGCCATCCTCGGCATGATCCCGATCGCGCCGACGGTGTTCTGGGGGCCGATGGCCTATGCGGTGATGGGCGGCCTCTTGGTCGCGACCGTGCTGACGCTGGTCTTCCTGCCGACGCTCTACGTCACCTGGTTCGGGATCAAGGCGCCGGCTGAGAGCACCCCCGCGGCAGAACCGACCGCGGCCGCAGCCGAGCCCCGGCCGCTGGTGGCCTGAGCGTTGCCTCCTCCCAGCAGCCACGGCGGCCAACGCCGCCGTGGCGACCTTTATCACCCAAAACGGAAAGGAACGATCATGACACCCTTCTTTGGAAATCTTCTCGTTCGCGTGAATGCCGGCTTCCTGGTCCTTGCTTCCGCAGGCGGGCTCGCCACCGACATTGCCGGCTCGTTCTTCGGGCGCGGGGCTGAAGCCGTGCTGCTCAACAACGCACCCGGCACCGGCATCGGCTTCATCGAGGCGCACGGGCTGGCCCTGATCATCGGCGTGACGCTCTGGCGCATCGCCTACTCCCGCAACTGGCACGCCGTGCTGGCTGCCGTGCATGTGCTGCTCGGAACGGCCAACCTTCTGTTCTGGCAGTTCTTCATCGCCGCCGACGTGCTTGTCGTCGGCTACGTAACAACCGCGGCGCACTGGCTGTTCGTGGTTGCTCACCTGGCGGCGCTGACGGGTTCGACCCGGCTGGCCGCTTCATCCTCCCACTAGAACTGAACACCAACCTCAGGAGAAACGAAAATGCCTGTGAAATCTTTCAGGAAAATGCGCTCGGCCGCTGCGTTGCTCGCCATCGGCCTCGCCGCCGTCGAGATTGTCGGCATGGCCGTGCCGGCCCTGTCGCTGGTCGGTACCGCCGAAGCCCGCATCGGGGCGCCCTGGACACCGCACAGCGCCGCGGGCGTCGCTCGGCGCGCCACGACATGGCGTGTGCTGAGGCACACCACCGCCTGGGTCGCCACGCTGCCGGCAGGCTGCGTTCGCACCAAGGTCAACGGCTTCGACGTCTGGCGCTGCGGCCGGACCTACTACCGGCCCTATCAAGGCCGCTACATCGTGGTCGTCGTCGATTGAGGCGGCTCGGGCACAGCCCAAAGCGCGTCGCGCTGAAACGGATTCGGGCGACGCGCTTTAAGTTTTTGTTTTGATATCCCAGAACCGCTGCACACTTCCGGGGCGACATGCATTTAGCCGAGGGCAAGCCTGACGCCTTCGCAGAGATGCTCGGCATCGGCCGGATTTTCGAACGGCACGCCGTGCAGCGCATAGTCGAGCGGCGAGAAGGACGGGCCGTCCTCGATGAGGGCGATCTGCCGCCGCGCCTTTTCCCTGTCGCCCATCTGGGCATAGCAGGCGGCCAGCCTCGTCCTGATCCAGGGCGCCGGCCGCGTCGCGAGCTCCAGCGCTTCCGCCGCCTGCCGATATTCGCCCATCATGTAGAGCGCCAGGGCGCGGTCGAACTGGTACCAGTGCGGATGCAGCGGATCGATGCGAATGCCGCGCGCCAGCCAGGTCAGCGCTTCGAGCGGCCGGCCGCGCATGGTGAGCAGCATGCCCATCTGCTCGATGCTGTCGGCGTCGTACGGGTTGAGCTGCAAGGCGATGCGCATGTGATGCTCGGCCGCCTCGTGATCGCGCATATAGAGGCGGATCAGCGACTGCACGCGGTGGCCGGTCGGCTGGTCGGGCGACAGGGCCAGCCCTTTGTCGGCAAGGTCGCGCGCATTTTCCAGGACAGCATCGCTGGCGCGCCCGAACTCGCCGTCCAGGGAGCGCGCCAAAGCGAGATAAGAATAGGCAAGCCCGTAATTCGGATCTTTTGCGATCGCCGCCTCGAACAAGGCCTCGGCGCCGCGCTGGTCGGTCTGAGCGGGATCGCGCAGCAGCGCGAAGCCGCGCAGCAGGAGCTCGTACGCGGCAAGGCTGGTCACCGGCTTGCGCGAGGCCTGCTCGAGGCCGGCGTTGGTGACCCGCGTGACCAGGCGGCTGACGATCTGCTCGACGATGTCGCGCTCGATCGCGAACAGGCCGGCGCCCTGTGACTGGTAGCGGTCGCCCCAGAGCTGGCTGGCGCTCGCGATGTCGACGAGGCTGACGGCCACTACGACATGCTCGCCCTGGCGGCGCAGCGAGCCCTCCACCAGATAATCGGCGCCGATGCGAGCGCGGATCTGCGGCCACTCCGCGCGGCCGAAAGAGGCGAAGGAAAAACTTGAATTGCGCGCCAGCACCGTCACGGTGCCAAAGCGCGCCACGCCGTTGATGAGATCCTCGGCAAAGCCGTCGACCATCGCCTCGTCGGCCGGATCGCCGCTCTCGTTGCGGAAGCGCACCACCGCCACGATCGGCTGGCTGCTGATCTCGGGCGCCGCTTCGGCTTCCGCGGCAAGCATATAGCCGCGCTTGGAGACGGTGCGCACCATGTCCTCGCCCAGCACCTTGCGGATCTCGCGCACCGACTGGGTGAGCGAATCCTCGGTGACATAGACGCCGGGCCAGACGACATCCATCAGCTCCGACTTCGGCACGACGCGGCCCATATTGCGGGCGAGATGCGAAAGCAGCGCGTAGGCTTTCGGCCGCAGGAACAGCGGCTCGTTGATGCCGCGCAGCGTTCCCTTGGCGAGGTCGAGCGTGAACCCGCCAAATCGGAACACCTGATCGGCCGTCGCCGTCGTCATCGGGACACCCCTTCGCGCGTGCCGTTAATGCCAAGTCGATTCCACTCGACCCGGCATGCGCGTCGCTATTATTGCTCACTGCGCAATTTCGATCAAACTGCCTGTCGGAGCGCCGACTAGTGTGGCCGCGCCAAATGCGAGGAGCCGTATGAACCCGACCGAGAAAGCGCTGTGGTTTGTCGAAAGCCATCTGCCGGATGCGATTTCGCTCGACGATGTCGCGGCAAGCAGCGGCGTGTCGCGCTTCCATGTGACGCGCGCCTTCGGCGCCGCCACCGGGCGGTCGGTCATGGGCTATATGCGGGCGCGGCGGCTCAGCGAAGCGGCGCGCAAGCTCGCGGGCGGCGCGAGCGATATCCTGGCGGTCGCGCTCGATGCCGGCTACGGCTCGCATGAGGCTTTCACGCGGGCCTTCCGCGACCAGTTCGGCACCACGCCGGAACTGGTGCGCGCTGGAGGCTCGACCCAAAACCTCGACCTCGTGGAGCCCATCCTCATGGACAGTTCGCTTCTCACCGCGCTCGAGCCGCCGCTCTTCGAGACCAGCCGGGCGTTTCTCATCGCCGGGCTCGGCGAGCGCTACAGCTGCGAGACCAGCGCCGGCATCCCAATGCTGTGGCAGCGCTTCGGACCCTATATCGGCAACATTCCCGGCGAGGTGCCCGGCGTCGCCTACGGCGTTTGCACCAATGCCGACGATGCCGGCAATTTCGACTATGTCGCCGGCGTCGAGGTGTCGGAGTTCTCCGATCTGCCGAAGGATTTTTGCCGGGTTCGAGTGCCGGCGCAGAAATACGCCGTGTTTGCGCATCGCGAGCACATCTCGACCATCCGACGCACGGTCAATACCATCTGGAACAGGTGGCTGCCTGCATCCGGGCATGAGATCGCCGACGCCCCGGACTTCGAGCGTTACGGCCCCGAATTCGATCCGCGCAGCGGCAATGGCGGGCTGGAGATCTGGGTGCCGATCAAAGGTTGAGACGCCTTCCTCCTTCTCCCCTTGCGGGAGAAGGTCTCGCCGAAGGCGATGGATGAGGAGTGTTCCAGCGGAGTGAGACGCCGGCGTTCCCTGGAACACCCCTCATCCGTCTCGGCGCTGCGCGCCGATCCACCTTCTCCCACAAGGGGAGAAGGAAAAGGCGCTACAGTTCCAAATTCCACGTCTGGCCGACCAAATCCTTGCCGAAGGAATGGTGGCGCTCTTCCTCGGCCAGCTTGAAGCCCGCCGCCTGGTAGATGCGGCGGGCCGAGCCAAGAATGTCGTTCGTCCACAGCGTCAGCGTCTTGTAGCCCTTGGCGCGCGAGAACGCGATGCACTCGTCTACCAGCCGTCGGCCGATGCCGAGGCCGCGCGCCGACGGCTCGACATAGAGCAGCCTGAGCTTCGCCACCTTGGGCGACTTGCGCATGACGAAAACCGAGCCGACCACCTCGCCTTCGCGCTCGGCGATCCAGCTGCTCTCCCATTGCGGAACGAAGTTCTTGACGAACTCGCCGAGGATCTCGGCAACCAGCGCCTCATAGGTTTCGTCCCAGCCATAGTCCTGCGCGTAGATGAGGCCCTGGCGATGCGTGATCCAGCCGATGTCGCCGACCTGCAGCGGCCGCAGGATATAAGGCACTTTGGGTTGGGGTTTGTCGCCGAGCAGGTCCTGCACCGTGCGCATCGCCTTGACCAGCCGCTCCTGATCGGTCGGCGCCAGGCGATCGAGCAGCGCGCGCACCTGGTCGTGCGAATCCTGGTTGAGTGGCGCGAACGCCTCCCTGCCCGCGGGCGTCAGCGCGATCGAGGACCGCCGCGCGTCGGCCTCCGTGGCGGCGCGCTCGACCAGGCCGCGCTCCTCGAATTTTTTCAGCAGCCGGCTGACATAGCCGGGGTCGAGATCGAGGTCGCGCACCAGGTCGCTGGCGACCAGCCCGTCGCGATGGGCAAGCTCGTAAAGCACGCGCGCCTCGGTCAGCGAGAACGGGCTCTTCAGGAGGCCTTCGTCGAGCAGGCCGATCTGGCGGGTGTAGAAGCGGTTGAAGGCGCGCACGGCATCGATGCGCTTGTTGCCGGGGTGATCGTGGATGGTCATGGGGAGTTCCTCCTGTCGCGGACAGGATCGACCAATTAGTTGACTTAGTCAAATAAATTTAGGCCGACGGGACAGAGGGGGCGCGAAGGATCGCGTCGAAGACAGTTGGGGCGCCCGTTACCCCCTCGGCAGTACCGGCCAGAACTCGACGATGCGCCCACCGGCAAACACCGCGAGCGAGCCGAAATGCTGCAGCACCGCCTCGCTCTGCGTCGGCCGCAGGAAGGCGTAGTCACCGGGCTTCACCTCCGCGCCCGCCGGCAGCCCCATGAATTGCTGGTTGGACGACAGCCCGATCAGGCCGTTCGGCTTCATGCCTTCGGGGAACACCGGTTCGGCCATCCACTTGCCGCCATAGAGATAGCAGGCCTTCTTCGGGAAGAGGCCGAGCGCCTGCAGCGTGCGGGAGATAGCCGCCGGGCCGGGGAGCACCGGATCGAGCGCCTTCAGAATCGGCGTCGCAATGAGAGCGGCCGGCCGGAAGCCGTCGAGGCCGGGCGTATCGAAATCGCTGGGCAGCACGAAGGCCGAGCCGATCGACACTTCGTTGGCCACGCCGCCGCCATGCAGCAGCGCCGTCTTGGAACCGCCGATGTTGAGGATGCGGCGCTGGTCCGCATCGAGGGCCGCGACGAACTCGGCAGCCTTCGCCGCGGCCTTTTTCAGCGCGCCGGCCGCGCCGCCGAACAGCCCGGGAATTTCCGGCGCATGCGCTTCATAGGCCATGATGCCTTCGCAGCGCAGGTCCTTCGGTATGGCCAGCGCCCTGATCTCGGCAGGACCGGAAAAGCCGCCGCGATGCAGGCCGACATCGACCTCGAAGGCGAAGCGGAGTTCGGTGCCGAACGCTGCGGCGAGCGCACCGTATTCGGACAGGCGCTCCGGCGTGTCGATCAGCCAGCAGACGCGCGACCACCCGCCGGCGTCGCCTCTAGCCAGCGCCGCTTTCGCCGCACCTACCGGCATCGGCTTGCCATAGAGGAGATCGCCCGCGGGAAAGGCGTCGAGCACCGCCTGCGTCACCGGCGGATGGAAGGTCATGAAGCGGCCGGTTTCGAGCGACTTGGAGATATGCGAAAGCAGCGGCAGGCAAGGCAGCGACTTGTCGACGAGGCGCACGGCAAGACCCGGCGCCAGCCTCTGCTTCACCAGCGCGATGTTGGCGTCCAGCCGGTCGCGGTCGAGCACCAGGCAGGGCCGAAAGATTTCGGCGGCCTTGAGCGCCTTCGACAGCTCGGCGAAATAGGCGCTCATTGTTGGATGCCGAACAGGCCGGCCATATAGGGCGACACGAAGCGGTTCCCAGGATCGATGTCGCGGCGCACCGCCATTGCGTCATCCCAGCGCGGATAGAGTTTCTTGAAATCCGCCGCCGTCAAGCTGTGCATCTTCCCCCAATGCGGCCGCCCGCCATATTTGCGGAAGATCGGCTCGGCCGCGCGCATGAAGGGCAGCGGATCGTTCGCCGCGTCGTGATGGATGGCGATCGAGCAGGTCAGCCTCCTGTGGAAGGGCGAGAGCCAGAATTCGTCCGGGGCGACCGAACGCACCTCCATCGGGAAATAGACTTCCGGGAAATGCTTTTCGGTCAGCGCGATGATCTCGGCCAGCGCCCGGGGACCGTCCTCGTAAGGCAGGTGGTACTCCATCTCGTTGAATTTGGTGCGACGGTCGCTGGCGTAGACGTTGAGCCAGTCCTGCACATAGTCCTCGGCCGGCACCTTCTTGACCGCACCCTTGATCAGCGCCCGGCGGAGCGCCGGCAGCCGGCGCAGCACGGTGCGCAGCTTGCGCAACGTCGCCAGGCCCTCCTCGTCATCCTCGGTCGGCCGCGACGCCGGCGTTGCGTCGCTGAGATCGCTGGCGATGAACTGCGCATAGCCGGAAAACGGGATGTAATAGAACTCTGCCGAACGGTGTGCGCCCATCATCGTCTCGAAGTCGCGCAGCATTTCGCCGATCGGCAACACCCATTTGCGGCGCCGCAGCCGGTAGGTCGGGATGTTGTTCATCGTCACTTCGGTGAGCACGCCGAAAGCGCCGAGCGCGACGCCGGTGGCATGGATCATATCCTGGTCGCCCGCCCGGCGGTATTCGCGCAGCTTGCCTTGCCCGTCGACGAACTGCACCGTCTCGAGCTGCGTATGATAGGCGCCGAGCGTCGGGCCGGAACCATGCGTCGCGGTGCCCAGCGCGCCGCCGATCGCTTGCTTGTCGATGTCGCCCATATTGGGCAGGCCCTGGCCGATGTCCTGCAGGATGTGCATCAGCGCGCCAAGCCTTGTCCCCGCCCTCAGGCGTGCCCGATTGGCTGCGGCGTCATGCGAAACCAGCCCCTCGATCTTCGCCAGCGAGATGATGGTGCCGTCGGACTGCACCAGCGGCGTGAAGGAATGGCCGGCGCCGGCGACGCGCAGCGGACCGGGCGCGGAACGCACCAGATCGGCCAGTTCGCCGACATCGGCTGGCGTGGCGATCAGCTTCGGCGCGGCGTTCACGAAACCCGACCAGTTGCTCCAGGCGTTTGCCATCGTCACCTCCCGCTCAGGCTGGAACGCGGCGGCGCGCAACCAACACGAAGACGCCGAGCAGCGCCACGCTGGCCAACGCGCTTGCCGCGGCGAATTCCGGCACCGGCCGGAAATTTTGGCCGTCGATCAGCAGCGAGGCGGCCACCGGGCCGATGGCGAGGCCGAAGAGCTGCGCCGCCGGCACAAGCAGTACCGCGTTGCGCGTCTCGTCGGCGGCGATCGCCAGCCGGATCTGGTAGGGCACGATGAAGAGCAGGATGAAGCCCATCACCAGCGCCACCGACCAGAAGACCGAAAGCCCAGGGCCGGAAGCGAGCAGCACCGAGCTGATCGTCGCGATGGCGCCGATGACGGTGATGGCGAAGCGGTAGTCGATGCGCGCTTCGAAGACGGTGGCGGTCATGGCGCCCATGACCTGCGCGGCGAGGCTTGCCGAGACCATCAGGCCGACGGTGCGGCCGTCTATGCCGAACTCGGCGCCGAGCGGCTCCAGAAATGCCCAGACGGCGCCGAAGAACATGAAGTAGCAGAAGATCGACAGCAGCGCCGTGATCGCCGGCAAGGTGAGCACATTGGCAAAATGCTCGTCCTTCGGCAGGTCGGCGTAGTCGTCCGGCACGATCCACGCGACGACGAGCGACAACAGGCAGACAACGCCAAGCGCGACGAAGCCGCCGGCCGCGCCCGCGGCAGGCACCGCATAAAGCGCGAGCAGCAGCGCCAGCGCGCATTGCGCCAAGGTCTGCAGCGTGACGAAATAGCCGCCGATGCGCTCGGCCCGGCGCGAGCGGGCGATCAATTCGGTCGCCACGGCGACCAAGCCACCCTCAGCAAGCCCGGCGAGCGTGCGCGCCCCGATCAGCGCATTGGAACTCATCGCATAGGCGGTCCGGAAATTGGCGAGCGCCAGCAGCACCAAAAGCGCGGCGCTCTTCCAGCGCATGTTGCGCGCCGGGAGGAGCATCGCCACGATCGCCGAGCCGATGGCGATCGCGATCATCTCGGCGGTGGCGACCAGTGCCAGCTCGTCACCGGTGACATGACCTTCGCTGTAGAGCGCGCCGAGCAGCACCGGCTGCAAGCCCAGGATGAGCAGGCCGACCGAGCCGATCCAGAGCGCCGCGGCGAGTTGCAGGCCGGTCGGGTTGCCGACCAGCCAGTCGCCATTTTCCGCATGCGCGGCATCGGTTGCAGTCACGAGGCGCCCTCCCTTGCAGCCCGGTGAAAAAGCTGACAAGTTGTCAGCATTCACGAAACTGATACTTGATCGGTTTCCTGTCAACCGAGAATCAACGACTGCCCGCGCGAGATGAGGCAAACTAGGCAAACGGCGACGGAACCCAGACGCAGGCCCAAGCAGGAGCGCAGCCGCGAGCGCATCGACGCGATCCTCGCTACGACCATGCGGCTGATCGGCGAGAAGGGCATAGACGCGGTCACGATGAAGGAAGTCGGCGCGCTGGCGGGCGGGCCGATCGCCACGGTCTATCATTATTTTCCAAGCAAGTCGGCGATCTTGGCGATGCTCTACGAGCGTTTCTCGGAGGAGAGCCGGGCTCGCTTCGGCGCGATCATCGCCGATATCCGGGGAGTGGATGACGTGACCGCTGCAGCCGATCGGCTGCTCGACGATTACTACGGCCGTGTCGCGGCGGATCCGGCGATCCAGGATCTGCAGAACGCGATCCAGGCCGACAAGGCGCTGCAGCATCTCGACATCGCCGAGACGCGGCATCAGGCGCAGATGTTCTGCGACCGTGTGGCGCCGATGCTGAAGCCTAAACAGCGCGAGGCGTTCGGGCGCGTGGTGTTCCTGATCTTCCAGCTCGCCGGCGGCGTCGTGCGGCTGGCGCTGACGCAGGACGAGGCGGAAGGCCGGCGCACGGTCGAGGATTACCGGTCGATCATCCACGCGCAGTTGCGGCTGTTTTTGTAGGCATGCCTAACGGTGGTCATCCTCGGGCTTGACCCGAGGATCCATGCCGCGACTCCGTCATAGAGCGCAACGGCGGAGAATTCTGCAATCCTTGCAACGCCTTAGCGTCACGGCATGGATCCTAGGGTCTGCGCGCGTCGCTTCGCTCCTTGCTCCGCCCTAGGATGACGACCGCTGGATACGATCCCCTCCGCGATTGCCAACTTACCCCGCATCCAGCTTCGGCCCCAGGATCTCCACCAGCCAATCGACAAACACCCTGACCCGTGGCGACAACTGCCGGCTCGGCGGATAGAGCACCGAGATCGGCGTGGGCGTCGGCGGAAAATCGGGAAGCACTTCGACCAGCCGGCCTGCCTCGAGGTCGTCCGCATATCGGAGCCTTGGCGCCTGGAACAGCCCGAAGCCCAGCCGGACCAGCGCAGCACTCGTGTCCGAATTGGCGACCGTGACCCGCGACGGCAGGACGATCTCGCGAACCATGCCGTCGACGGTGAATTCCAGCGGCATCACCTGCCTCGTGCGCGACGACACGAAGCCGATCATCATGTGCCCAGCCAAGTCGTCCGGCGTGCGCGGCACGCCGTGGCGTTCGAGATAGGCGGGGCTGGCCACGGTGATTTCGCGCGCGATGCCGAGACGCCGCACGATCATGTCGCTGTCGGGAAGCGTGCCGGCCCGGATGACGCAATCGACGCCTTCACGCACGAGGTCGACGAGGCGGTCGCCTTCGCCGATATGCACGGTCAGGCCCGGATATCGGGCGAGCAGCGCCGGCAGTTCCGGCAGCAGGAAGGTGCGCGCCATATGGCCGTTGACGTCGACGCTGAGGCGCCCACGCACCTCATGCGCGCCGAAGCCGCCCTCGGCATCCTCGATGTCGGCGAGGATGCCGATGCAACGCTGGTAATAGGCTTCACCGTCGAGCGTGGTGGTGACGTGGCGCGTGGTGCGACGCAGCAACTGCACGCCCAACCGCTCCTCCAACTGCTTGATCGCGGCGGTGGCGCTGGAGCGCGGCAGGCCGAGATCGGCAGCCGCCGCCGTGAAGCTGCGCCGTTCCACGACGCGGGTGAAGAGCCGCATGCTGTCGAACCTGTCCATCGCTGATTGTTCGCAAATCTTGAATAGAGCTGGCAATCCATGCCAGATTATATCGGTCATTCGCGCGAGTATATGGATCACCATCGCCAAGACGGAGATTTTCACCATGACCACTCGCGCCATTGCCCTCATCACCGGCGGCAGCCGCGGCCTCGGCCGTAACACAGCGCTCAACCTCGCCCGCAAGGGCGTCGACGTCATCCTCACCTACCGCTCGCGCGCCGACGAGGCGAAGGCGGCGATCGCCGAGATCGAGGCCGCAGGCGGCCGCGCCGCCGCGCTCGAGCTCGACGCCGGCGACGTTGCCACCTTCCCGGCTTTCGTCGCGGCATTGAGAAAGACGCTTCAGGGAACCTGGCAGCGCGACCGCTTCGATTATCTCGTCAACAATGCCGGGACCGGCCTGCGCAAGCCGATCGCCGAGACCACGGAAGAGGAATTCGACACGCTGATGAACATCCATCTCAAAGGCGTGTTCTTCCTAACCCAGGCGCTGCTGCCGCTGATCAACGATGGCGGCCGCATCGTCAACGTGTCGAGCGGGCTGGCGCGCTTCTCGGTTCCGGGCTCGGCCGCCTATGCGATGATGAAGGGCGGCATCGAGGTGTTCACGCGCTACCTCGCCAAGGAGCTCAGCCAGCGCCGGATCACCGCCAACACCGTGGCGCCCGGCGCCATCGCCACCGACTTCAACGGCGGCCATGTGCGCGACGACGCCGAGATCAACCGCGTCGTGGCTGGCATGACGGCGCTCGGCCGCGCCGGCGTCGCCGACGATATCGGGCCGATGATCGCCTCGCTGCTGTCGGAGGACAATCGCTGGGTCAACGCCCAGCGCATCGAGGTCTCGGGCGGCATGAATATCTAAGCGTGTTGGCGGATCAACCCTTCGAAGCCGTCGGCAAGATTGGCATTGCCGGCGGCGATGAAGCTCGACAGATTGCGGGCGCGTCCAGGCGTTTTGTTGGCATCGAGCAGCACCGCCCTGCCCTCATGCATGACGAAATCGAACTTTCCGTAGTCGAAGCCGAGCTTGCGCCTTAGCGCGCGAAGCTCGTCCGGCACCGGAACCGCCTCGCGACGGATCGTGTCGTCGCCCTTGACCAGGCTCTGCGGCGAGACATGGCGTGTACAGCGCTCGCGCTCACCGCAGAACAGCCAGAAACGGGCGGCAAAGCCATCCGGCTCAGGCTCGGGAATGAATCTTTCCACAATGAGGTCCTCGCGTCCGAACAGCTCCGCCGGAACGTCGGCGAGCGAGGCATGGATCTCGTATTTGTCGAAAGACTGGACGCCGGGAAACGGCATCGGCTTGCCGGCGCGCCGCGCGCGCCGATTCAGTTGCTGTTCCGGCGTTCCCCGATGGTTGAGGCTGCTCTTGACGATAACCTGCCCCTTCCAGCCGTCGTCCTTGCCGACGACGGCGCCGCTGATGCGGCGCTTGGAAATATCGGCGGCGCCGAGATTGAGGCAGAAGCGAAAGGCGCGGGCATACTCGACATAATCGGGCGACGTTACGGTCGCATCGACATGCAGCACCGCGATATCGGCGGCCGGCTTCGCCGACGTGCCGCTGAGGACCTGCACCGAATGGCCGCGGCGCTTCAGTTCCTCCAGCAGATCGAAGAGCATGTACGGGCTGTCCCGGCGCCATAGCAGCCCGCGCCGGCTTTGGAAGCGGTCGAACTCATGCGTGATGACGGCGATGCGTGCCATTGTTCCCCACTTGGACTATCAAGCGTCGTCCACTATTCGATCGGATACAACGCGCTACCGGGCTGGGGTTTGCATGACCGAGCATTGGAATGCAATTCGCAAACATTGGCAGTTGCTCGGCTCACCCCTGCGGCCGCCGGCGGAGGTTATCGAAACCTACGATCGCGAGCTCGGCCTTGCCCCGTCGGATGTCGTGATGCTCGGCGTGACACCCGAGCTCGCCGGGCTCGGCGCCACGCTGACGGCAGTCGACGAGTCCTCGGACATGATTGCCGGCATCTGGCCGGGGGACACCGATACTCGCAAGGCGGTGCAGGGCGACTGGTTCGATCTGCCGTTCGCCGATGCAAGCGTCGAGGCGCTGATCGGCGACGGATGTCTCTCGGTCATCGGCGCCGCCGGCCTCAGGCGCACCCTATTTGCGACGATCGCGCGCGCGCTCAGGTCCGACGGCCGCGCCGGCATCAGGCTTTACGCCTCTCCCGAAACACCGGACGACCCGAAGGATGTCCGCGCTCTGGCACTAAGCGGCGGCGTCTCGACTTTCCATGAGCTCAAATGGCGCGTGGCCATGACCGCGATCGGCGACGCGCCGGATTACACGATCCCGGTCAAAGCCATCCTCGAACACTTCGACAGGGCGTTTCCCGATCGCGAGGAGCTGTCGGCCCGAACCGGATGGGAACTGCCGGTCATCGGAACCATAGATGTCTACCGGGACTCGTCCGCCGTCTACAGTTTCGCCCCCGCGGCAGCGCTCATCGAGGAAGCCCGGACCTTCTTCGACGATCTCCGGCTGGCCTCTAGCGGCACATACGGTCTGGCCGAACGCTGCCCGTTGCTGGTGTTGCGCTCGCCGAAGCGCCCGGACTAAACGGGCTGGATTGCTCGCCCACGCTTCGCGCAGCGACCGCATTTCCGCCCAGGGCTCCGCCTGAGAAAAATTGCGCTGTTGCCCCTCCCCGCGCGCCTTGACTCTCGCAAGCCACCAGCCTATCTCAGCGCCACGTTAGCACTCGCCCTAAGTGAGTGCTAACTTATATCCGGCCTCGCCGGATGGAGGAACAGTTCTCACCGTTCTCATTCGAGGAAGACAACATGGCAAAGTCCAAGTTCCGCCCGCTTCATGACCGCGTGGTCGTTCGCCGGGTCGAATCCGAATCCAAGACCGCCGGCGGGATCATCATCCCGGATACGGCGAAGGAGAAGCCGCAGGAAGGCGAGATCATCGCCGTTGGCTCCGGCGCTCGCGACGAAAGCGGCAAGCTCGTGCCGCTGGACGTCAAGGCCGGCGACCGCATCCTGTTCGGCAAGTGGTCCGGCACCGAAGTCAAGCTCAATGGCGAGGACCTTCTGATCATGAAGGAATCCGACATCATGGGCATCATCGGCTGATCATCGGCCTCACCGTCAACTGAATCTTGAATCTGCGGGTTCGACCCGAACCCCTGCCAGGAGCTTACAATGGCTGCAAAAGACGTAAAGTTTTCCCGTGATGCCCGCGAGCGCATGCTGCGCGGCGTCAACATCCTCGCCGACGCGGTGAAGGTCACCCTCGGTCCGAAGGGCCGCAACGTCGTCATCGACAAGTCGTTCGGCGCCCCGCGCATCACCAAGGACGGCGTCACCGTCGCCAAGGAGATCGAGCTCGAGGACAAGTTCGAGAACATGGGCGCGCAGATGGTGCGTGAGGTCGCTTCGAAGACCAACGACATCGCCGGCGACGGCACGACCACCGCGACCGTTCTCGCCCAGGCCATCGTCCAGGAAGGCAACAAGGCCGTTGCCGCCGGCATGAACCCGATGGATCTGAAGCGCGGCATCGACCTCGCCGTCACGGAAGTCGTTACCGCTCTCGGCAAGGCTGCCAAGAAGATCAAGACCTCCGAGGAAGTCGCCCAGGTCGGCACGATCTCGGCCAATGGCGACGAGTCGGTCGGCAAGATGATCGCGGAAGCGATGCAGAAGGTCGGCAACGAAGGCGTCATCACCGTCGAGGAAGCCAAGACCGCCGAGACCGAGCTGGAAGTCGTCGAAGGCATGCAGTTCGACCGCGGCTACCTCTCGCCCTACTTCGTCACCAACGCCGACAAGATGGTCGCCGATCTGGAAGACGCCTACATCCTGCTGCACGAGAAGAAGCTCTCCAACCTGCAGGCCATGCTGCCGGTCCTGGAAGCCGTCGTTCAGACCTCGAAGCCGCTGCTCATCATCTCGGAAGACGTCGAAGGCGAGGCTCTGGCCACGCTGGTCGTCAACAAGCTGCGCGGCGGCCTGAAGATCGCCGCCGTCAAGGCTCCGGGCTTCGGCGACCGCCGCAAGGCCATGCTGGAAGACATCGCCATCCTGACCGGTGGCCAGGTCATCTCGGAAGACCTCGGCATCAAGCTCGAGAATGTCGGCCTCAACATGCTCGGCCGCGCCAAGAAGGTGTCGATCTCCAAGGAGAACACCACCATCGTCGACGGCGCCGGCAAGAAGGCCGAGATCCAGGGCCGCGTTGCCCAGATCAAGCAGCAGATCGAGGAGACCACCTCGGACTACGACAAGGAGAAGCTGCAGGAGCGTCTGGCCAAGCTCGCGGGCGGCGTCGCGGTGATCCGCGTCGGCGGCGCGACCGAGGTCGAGGTCAAGGAAAAGAAGGACCGCGTTGACGACGCTCTGAACGCGACCCGCGCGGCCGTTGAAGAAGGCATCGTCCCCGGCGGCGGCGTCGCGCTGCTGCGCGCTTCGCACGCCGTCAAGGCGACCGGCGTCAATGCTGACCAGGCCGCGGGCATCGCCATCGTTCGTCGCGCGCTGCAGGCTCCGGCCCGCCAGATCGCGGCCAACGCCGGTGCCGAGGCTTCGATCGTTGCCGGCAAGATCCTCGAGAACAAGGCTGCGACCTACGGCTTCAACGCCCAGACCGGCGAGTATGGCGACATGATTGGCATGGGCATCGTCGACCCAGTTAAGGTCGTTCGCACCGCTCTCCAGGACGCGGCCTCGGTCGCCGGCCTGCTGGTCACCACCGAAGCCATGATCGCCGAGGCTCCGAAGAAGGAAGCCGCCGGCGGTATGCCGGGCGGTATGCCTGGCGGCGGCATGGGCGGCATGGGCGGCATGGACTTCTAAGAAGTCCATAAAGCACGCCCTTGACTAACATTGCTCAAGCCCGCAAGCGGGCTTGAGTGGCGGCATGACTTCTAAAAAGTCCGGTCCCACAGAGAATATGGAAAGGGCGGCAGACATGTCGCCCTTTTTGTTTGGCATGCGGGCAGCCGGTCCAAAGGCGGGCTTCTATACTGTTGCGAACTGTTGCGATTGGCGAAGGCCCGCGCAACAGCCGATCTCCCCTCTTGAGGGGGAGATGCCCGGCAGGGCAGAGGGGGTCGCCGCGCGTAAGGCTCCGGCGACGACTCCCTTGCAACGGGAGGCGCTGGCGCTCCACGCGCGGCGATCCTCTCTGTCGCCTTCGGCGACATCTCCCCCTCAAGGAGGGAGATCAGCAGCGACAGCGCCAGCGCTCGGCCATCCCTGCGCCAACCTGATTCGCGCCGCGGACGGGCGATAGTCGAGGCGATGGGCTATGTGAAGGGATACACCAGTTCGCTTTATCTATCCGCCAGCGCCAGCTTGGCCCCCATCATGACGAAGGCGCCGGCGAAGGTGCGGCGCATCCAGGTCAGCACCATCGGCCGCGACACGACATGGCTGCGCACCGAAGCCGCGAACACGCCGTAGACGACGAAGACAAGGAAGGTCATCAGCATGAAGACGCCGGACAGTTCCAGCATCCTGGCGAAAGCGTGCGGCTCCGTGGTGCTGACGAATTGCGGCAGGAAGGCGAAGAAGAAGATCGACAGTTTTGGGTTCAAGATGTTGACCAGGATGCCGGAGGTGATCACCTTTCGGGCAGAGCGTGGCGCGGCGTTCTGATCGAGAGCAAGGCCGCCCTTCTCCTTCAGCGTGTTCCAGGCCATGTAGAGCAGATAGGCGACGCCCAGATATTTCAGAGTCTCGAAGGCGACGGCGCTTGTGTGCAGCACCGCCGCAAGGCCGGTGATGGCCGCCGCCATGTGCGGGATGATGCCCAGCGTGCAGCCGAAAGCGGCGATGATCGCGGCGCGAGCGCCGCGCGAGAGGCCGGCGCTCAGCGTGTAGAGAACGCCAGTGCCGGGCGAAGCGACGATAATCAGCGACGTCAACAGGAATTCGATGCTCACGGTTTGCTCCATGGCCTGCACGGCGCGGAAGGTATCGGGAGGTCCGAGCGTGGGCAAGCGGGGAAGAAAGTAATCTCCCCCTTGTGGTCCCCTCGCGAGGAGATGTCGCCGAAGGCGACAGAGGGGGCTCGCCTCGTGTAGAGCGCGGCCTTTTCCGCGACGCGATCACGTTGGCGATTTATGTGAGACGACCCCCTCTGACCGCTTCGCGGCCATCTCCCCCTCGAGGGGGGAGATCACGCTCTCCGCCGCCAGCCCATGGGCGGCCCTTGCCATTAGGCAGTCGTCGCCGCCGGGCATGCAGGCGCGGCAGACATGCGGGCGGGCTTCGTAAATCGCGCAGGCCGTCTGCTTGCCCACCTCGCCGCGAAGCGCGGTGCAGCGGCCGTCCTCGCAGCGCATGCCTGACAGGTCGGTCGCGACCAGCTCATCGGGGATGCGGTCGAGCTCGGCATCCTCTTCGGTCGAAAAGCGCGGCCAGTCCGCCGAATAGGCGCAGCAGGCGCCGCAGCTCTGGCAGTCGAAGGCGGCTGATGCGTCAAGCAGGGTCAGGAAGGGTCGGTCGTGCGGCAAGGCTATCCTCATGCTGCCAGTGCCCTTAGCACGGAGCCGGGAGATGCGCCGCATCCGGCCGAGCAAAAAATTTTTGTTTTGCCGGGAACCTTTTTCCTGCCTGGCAGTTTTGGGCCTGTCGTCAGCAATTCATGAGCAATCGAGAAAAACTGATGACAAAAGACGCCTCCCGCGCCCTGAAAAAGCGCGAGAGGCGTTTTCTATTGGCCTTACATGATTGTGCCCATCATCGGCAGGATTTCATAGCGGAAGCCGCGGCCGGAACGCGCCACAGGGTCGCCCTCGGTCACGGCCCTGGCCTCGGCTTCGGTGCTGACCTGCAGGATCAGAAGCCCCCACGGTCCGACTGGATCGGCGACTGGGCCGGCAATCATCATTCTGCCTTCACGAAGCAGGCCGCGCAGATAGTCGGCATGCGCATTCATCAGCGCCCTCTCCTCCTCCGTCAGGGTGAAGGCGAAATCCGGACGCGGCGGAATCAGCCGGCAATGGAAGACCGAAGGCGACCTGGCAGCCGTCTCCTTGGCAAGGAATTCGTCCAACCAGCCCAGCACGCGCTCCCAACCGGAACCGTGATCGCGGCAGGAGTCCCGTCGCGACCCGAAGCCGTCATGGCGCAGCGTCAGCCGGGTGCCGTTCTCGACGGCTTCGAGCGTATAGGTGACGGTGGTGAGGTTATCGGCGTCCCAGGGCGCCTTCCAGGTCATCACCAGACGATGCGGCGGCTCGACCTCGAGATACTCGCCGGCGACATGGAAGTCCTGCCCGTCCGCGCCCTTGCCTTCCGAGCGCCAGGCGCCGCCCGGCCGGACATCGGCCGTGTGCTTCGTCGTCCGGTACATGTTGTCGGCGCCCCACCAGAGCGGGATCTGGT
Organism: Mesorhizobium sp. AA23; assembly: GCF_001672435.1. Taxonomy (NCBI): domain Bacteria; kingdom Pseudomonadati; phylum Pseudomonadota; class Alphaproteobacteria; order Hyphomicrobiales; family Phyllobacteriaceae; genus Mesorhizobium; species Mesorhizobium sp. AA23. The sequence continues at coordinate 43,205 of NZ_LYTP01000013.1, read as the reverse complement.
CCTCAGCGGTAATGGCGCGGAAGACGCGCTCTGGCGGCACGGCGATCGTCACCGTGGCAAGGATGGTACCGGCGGAAATGTCGGCGATCGCGCGCGGCTTGTCTTGGATGGCCATCATTCATTCTCCAGGTAGGATTTGAGATTGCCGAGGCTGTGCTGCCAGAAGTCTCGGTAAGGCAGGATCCAGTCGGCGACATCCTTCAATTCCGCCGGCTCCAGCCGGTAGACTCGCTCGCGGCCCTGCCGCTGCTCGGAAACGACGTTGAGCTCGCGCAGTATCCTCAGATGCTTGGAAATGGCCGGCCGACTCTGCGAGAAGGCGGACGCCAGTTCGTTGACCGGCGCGGGGCCCTGCCGCAGCCGGTCGAGGATGGCGCGCCGCGTCGGATCGGCGATGGCGTGGAAGACGGAACGGTCGTGCTCAGCCTGCGGCATAATGCGTATCCATTTGGTTACACATTATGCCGAATTCGGTCGCCGGTCAATTATCCTCGACCGGTGTGCTTTGGCGCAACGGAACCGCGAAGCACTCCGGCCCGTTTCTCCTCGCGAATTGGATCTCCGGGAGATGCGGAGATGGTGAACATGGACCAAATAGTGGGCTTGGCGAAGCAGATCAAAGGTTCGATCCGGCAAGCCATAGGCAAGGCCACCGGCAACCGGCCGATGGAAATCAGGGGCATGGCGGACAAGTCGGCAGGCCAGGTGCAGAAGGCCTGTGGCGACATGAAAGCCATGCTCAAAAAGGCGATGTGACCACCGGGCCCCGCGGTCAGATCTCGAACGCCCGGCACGGGCTGTCCGTCATGCCGACAGCGGCGTGATGCGGCAGGCCGCACGGAACTCAAACATTGCCCGTTCGTTGTCGTGGCGGATGCGGTTGGCGCATCCCGCTCCTATTCCAGGCCCAGGAGATGCGGATATGGTGAACAGGCATCAAGTTGCCGGCATCGCCAAGCAGGTAAAAGGCAGGCTGAAGCAGGCGGCCGGCAACGCCACCGGCAGCCGGCGCCTGCAGGTGGAAGGCATGTCCGAAAGAATTGCCGGCAGGGTTCGCAAGGCCTATGGCGACGTGAAGGACAAGGCTCGCAAGGCGCTCTGACCCATAGCCGCGAGGGCAATGGCCGACCCGCGCGCCGGCCTGTTCGTCGTTTTAGCGCCGACCGCGCCAAGACCGCAGAACAGCTCGAACAACGGGCCTGGCGCAACTCTACCTGGCGGCGCTTTCTCCGTTCAGGTGGACCAGCTTTTGGCGAAGGCGTTGGTGAAGACGACCTCGCCATGGTCGCCGGCCGCCTCACCCAAGACCACGTCCATGTGGTCATCGGTCACCCGCGCCAGCGCGAAGCCGCCCATGAAAGCCGCCTTCGGCTTGACGAGATCGAGCCCGTCGCGCCGGTAGATCATCGGCACTGCGTGCTGATGGCCGTGGAAAATGGCGATCACATTATACCCCTTCAGCGTGGCGACAAGCGCCTGGCGGTCGGCGTCGCCCCACCAATGCGGGCGGCCGGCGCCGTCGTCGCCATAGGTGCGCTTCACTGGATCCCAGCGCTCGACCGAGAAGGTGTCCCAACCATAGTGCTGGAAGAGAATCACCGGACGGCCGTCGCCGGCATAGGTCGCCAGATCCTGCTTCAGCCATGGCAGGCTGCCTATCGCGTCATGGCCGGTGTCGCCGGCGAAGCGATGCGTCTGGACGAGGTGCAGGCCGCCCCAGTCCCAGGAATAGCAGTCGGTGTCGACATCGTAATTGGTCGCCGGCACCGGCGGCTTGAAGAAGACGCCGGGGCGATGGTTGACCTCGACATAGTCGCGCATCTCGCGACGGTACCAGTCGACATGGCGCTTCGGCCCATTCTGGTCGAGGTCGTGATTGCCGAGCCCGACATAGACCGGAACATGCACGCGATCGGGGCCGATGCCTTGCTGGTAGCGCTGGCTGAACTGCAGAAGCTGCGTGCCTTCGCTCGGCTCAGTGATCTGGCCGCCGCCGTCATCGGTGATGTCACCGCCGGTGACGAGGCCGAGCGGCGTGGCGATGCGTGTGCCGGCCGAGCGCAGGCCGGTGGCAGCGCCGCTGATCTCGGCCGGCCACTCTTTGTCGTCGATTGCGTTGAGCACGGCCACATTGCGCAGCAATGCCGCGTCGGTCTTGCCCTCCTGCTCGCAATGCGGGCTGAGCCCGGTCGCCATGCGGCAGGCATGGATATCGGCGATGAACAGGAAGGTGGCGTCAATCGGCTGGATAGGCTGGCCGGTCTGGGCGAAAGTGGTGTCCGGCAGGGCGCAGGTCGCGGCAAGGCCGGCCACCCGGGCCAGGAAATCGCGCCGGGACAAGAATGCTGAGGATAAGCGATTCATCATCGCGCCATTGGAACATTTTCAGCGCCGGATCGTCCAGATTGGCGGCTCTTTTCAAGCATTGGTTGAATTCGTGAAGGGCACTTTGGGTCGACAGCGCAGAGAGGGTCTGTCATTCCTTCCAGAACACATTTCCAGGAGAGAAGGCATGAAACCCGTGACGACCTGTGTGGCCCTCTCCATGCTGGCCCTCACCGGCACCGCCGAGGCGGCCGACTGCGTGGACGCCAAATCCGCCAAGGCCGGCTTCGTGCTGGAGAAGCCCGGCATCCGCAGCGAGTTCCGGCCGGCGCCGGGCGGCATGGTCGCGGTCGCCAACAACTACCAGTCGCAATCGCCGCAGACGCAATATCTCTACGCCGGGCTGATCGAGATTTTCCGCGATAGCGACACGGGCCGGCTGTCAATGATCCCGCTCGGCGACCTCAAAAAGCTCTTCCCGCTGAAGGCCGGTGCCAAGAGCAAGACCGAGTTCGTACGGCTTTCGGCGAAGAAGGCGCCGAAGGGCACCGAAACACTGGCTTTAAGCGTCAAGGGCAAGGACACCTACAAGCTGGGCGACTGCAAATACACGGTGCTGACGGTGAAAGAGACGCTGACCGGCGATTCCGGCACGGTGATCGACAGCTTCACCGCGCTCTATTCGCCCGACCTGCAAGCGGTGCTGGCGCGGCGCTACGACGAGGGGACGAGCGCGCAGAGCGAAGTGGGGTTCGAGACGATCAAGCCGCTGAGGGAGTGAAGGCTGCCTTTCAGTCAGGGACTTACGATGATCCTCATACCGGCATCAGCGGATTGCCTGCTGCCGCACCACCCTGCGGCGTCGTCTGGCGGGCGAACCGTTCTGTGATGGCGGGGGCTCGACCCGCTCCAAACCCTCCAGGCACTGCCGCAACACACCGGCATCCTGCTCGGCCTTGGCCATCGACATGGCGCCGGAGTAAGCCGCCACCGTCAGCGCGGCAAAGCGGTCGGGATCGGTCCCACCTTCCCGGCCGGCCTCCTGATCGGCGCGCACCTTGTCGGAGATCGCCCGCCGCCAACCGGCGAAGATATCGGCCAACGCAATCCGGAAATCGGGATCGGCGAGCGACAGCTCATGGGCCAGATTGTTGAGCGGGCAGCCGCGCACATAGCCCTGCTGCTCGAGCGCGGCCGCCACCGCCTCAAACACGGCGCGCACGCCCTTGCGCGCCGAAGGCGCCGCCCGCACCGGCTCGATCCAGGTCTCCTCAACCGCGGCCGCCACCCGCTCCTCGATCACCGCCAGCGCCAGCGCCTTCTTGGTCGGGAAATGATGGTGCAGCGCGCCGCCGGTGACGCCGGCCGCCGCCATCAGGTCGCCGAGGCTCGAGGCGTGATAGCCGCGCGCCTGGAAGCAATCTTCCGCCACGTCGAGCACGCGCCGCCGCATGCCCTGCGGATCGTTAGTGCGCTTCTTGCGCATCGCCACCTCCACCTTTCCCCGTGGGAGAGAAGGGGAAGAACGTAGCATATTGACAAAACAGGACAACCGGTCTGTTTATAAACAGGATGAACACCCTGTTTTCGAGATTCTAGCCATGAACAGACCTTCCCGCCTTGCGTCGCCGATCGTGGAGCTCAGGCAATACACATTGAAACCCGGCCAGCGCGAAACGCTTATCGCGCTGTTCGACCGGGAGTTCATCGAGAGCCAGGAAGCCGCGGGCATGACCATCATCGGCCAGTTCCGCAACCTCGACCGTCCCGACATGTTCGTCTGGCTGCGCGGCTTCGCCGACATGGAGGCCAGGAGGAAAGCGCTCACCGCTTTCTATGGCGGCCCGGTGTGGTCCGAGCATCGCAACGCCGCCAATGCGACGATGATCGATTCCGACGACGTGCTGTTGCTGAAGCCCGCGTGGCCGGACGCCGGCTTCGACCTGTCGAGGCGCGAGCGGTCGACCGTGAGCGAAGGCGAAAACAAAAGTGCGCAGCCTCACTTAGACGGTATTGTTGAGATTTCGATTCATCATTTGCGCCACGGCATGGAAACCGGCTTTGCCGAGCGTTTCCGGGCGGAAATGGTTCCGCAACTGACGGCCAGCGGGGGCCGGCTGCTCGGCGCCTTCGTCAGCGAGCATGCCGAAAACACTTTTTCGCGGCTGCCGGTGCGAGCCGGCGAAAATGTCTTCATCGCAGTCATCGGTTTCGACGATGGCGACGCCCATGCGAACTATCGGAACGACCTTGGCGCTTCCCCGGCATGGCAGGCGGTTCGCCAAACCATGCAGGCTGCTTCGACGAAGCCGGCAGAGATGTTGCGCCTCACGCCTACGGCCCGATCGCTGTTGCGGTAGTCACTCGGCTGGCAGCACGTCGGCTATTGCCTTGGCGACGAAGGCCGGGTCTTCCCAATGCGGGTTGTGGCCGCAGTCCTGCGCCCAGACGAGACGCGATCCGGCAAGCGCCTCGGCCAAAGCCTCCTGGTGCGCTTGGCCGAAGAGCGGATCGCAGGCGCCGGCAATGATCAACGTCCGGACCCGCACGGCCCGCGCCGCCGCGGTCAGATCCGTCCGGCGGATTTCTTCGAGAATGGCGCGCCAGCGCGCCGCCGGCATCGCCGAAGCGTCCGCCGCCAGGCCGGCAAGAAGGGCCCGCGGCACGCCGGACCCGCAGGCGTGCCACCAGTCGTAGAACGGATCAGTCGGCGAGATCGGGTCGCGCAGTTCCGCCACGCCGTCAACCAACGGATGGTCCGGCGCGAAATCTGCCTTCAGCGCCCCGGCCAGGATGACCAGCCCGCCGACCAGTTCCGGATGCCGCGCGGCCACCTGCATGGCGACCATGCCACCCAGCGAATGGCCGAGAACGACCGGCCGGGCGAGCCGCAGGTTGCGGATCAGCCCGGCGACATCGTCGGCGAAATCGGCGATGCCAAAGCCCCTGCCCGCCTGCGAGGCGCCATGGCCGCGCAGGTCCGGCATGACCAGCCGCCGCGCGGAAAGATGCGGCGCCAGCAACGAGAAACTGCGGCTGGTGTCGGTGAAGCCGTGCACCAGGACGAGCGGCGGTTCCGAGCCGGCGACCTCGACATAGGCGAGGTCGAGGCCACCGACATCGACGAATCGCTTGCGGCCGGCCCAGGCGTCCTGCTCGCCCCCCTGTCCCGACAGATCCAATGCCGCGGGCCTCACAGTCCAAGCTTTTCCTTGACCGCGGCGAGGCCCGGCTTGCCGTCGAAGGTGGTGACGCCGGCGAGCCAGGCGTCGACCCGATCCTTGTTGAGCGTGATCGACTTAAGCGCCGCTTCCTCCGGCTTCATGCCGTCATTGATGAGGTAGCCCATGCCGACACTTTCCAGATCGATGTCGAAGGCAAGGTTCTTCAGGAACTGCGCCACGTTTGGGCACTCCTGCAGGAATCCCTTGCGCACCTGCGTCGTCACGGTCGCAGCGCCGAAATTCGGGCCGAAGAACTTGTCGCCGCCGGTCAGGTACTTGAAGTCGTACATCGTGTTCATCGGATGCGGCGCCCAGCCCTGGAAGACGATGAACTGCTTCTCCTTGATCTCGTAGCCGACCTCCGAGAGCATGCCGGCTTCGCTCGATTCGACCACCTGCCAGCCGTCGAGCTGAAACTGAGGATCGGCGATGGCATCCATCATCAGCTGGTTCGAGCCGGGCTCGATGCCGTACATCTTCTTCCCGAACTTGTCGGCGAATTTGTGCAGGTCGGAGAGGTCCTTGACGCCGGCTTCCCAGACATAGGTCGGCACGGCGAAGGTGTATTTGGCGCCGACCAGATTGACCCGTACATTCTCGATCGAGCCGTCCTTCTTGTAAGGCTCGTAATAAGTGACCATGGCCGGGTCCCAGTAGCCGAGGAACAGGTCGAGGTCTTTGTTCTTCATGCCTTCGTAGATCACGTTGATGCCAAGCACGTCGCTCTGCGGCTCATAGCCGAGCGCCTGGAGCAGGACCTTGGCCACGCCGGTCGTGAAGGCGAGATCGTTCCAGCCGGGCTCGGCCATTCGCACCACCTTGCATTCCTCCACTTCGGCCGCCTGAACGGTTTGAGCGGCCACCATCAAGGCAGCGAGACAGACGCCATTCGCAAGCAAGCGCACCATTCCGGTTCTCCTCTGTTGACCATTTGGTCATGTTATTGTCCCAGTGGTCAATGATTGATCTGAGCGGGCGAAAATGTCAACATGGATTCGCAAACATGGATCGATCCGGTGAAGCTCACACGTCTCAGCGACATACGCCGCAAGGAGTTGCGGCAAGCGGCCTTTGCGGTGCTCGAGCGCGAGGGCATTGCCGGCGCCACCTTGGAAAAGGTCGCGGCCCAGGCCGGCGCCTCGAAGGGCATCGTGCTGCACTATTTCCGCAACAAGCAGGAATTGTTCGAGCACGCGATGCGCGAGGCCAATGCCGTGCTGTGCAACGCGGTGGTGGCGCGGCTCAAGCGCGCGCGAACGCCGATGGAGCGGCTGGACGCGGTGATCGAGGGCAATTTCGAGGAGCATTTGTTCCTGCCGCCGCTCTGTCACGCCTGGCTGTCGCTGTGCGCCGAGGTGCCGCGCGACGAGAAGCTGGCGCGCATCCAGCGAGTGATCCACGCGCGCATGCGCTCGAACCTGTTGTCCGGCCTGCGCGGCCTCGCATCGCCGGAGTTGGCCGCGGAGATCGTACTCGGCGTCACCGCTCTGATCGACGGGCTGTGGCTCAGGCTTGGCCTGCAGCCGGGCAGCGTGTCGCGCGCGCAGGCGGTCCGCCAGGTCAAGGACTATGTCGCGGGGCGGCTCGCGCTGCGCCAGCCCGCTGCCATCGGCCTGGCGGTCGGATAACAGAGTCTACTCCCCCGACCTCATCCTCCAAGTTGCGGAAACCGAGCGCCTCGACCTCCACCAGGATCTGCTCGCGGATCCAGCGATGCGGCGCCTCGTCGTCATGGCGGGCGTGCCAGTACATCCTGACCGCCGGCGAGGGAATCGAGATCGGCGCCCGGTAGATGCCGAGCGGCAAGGATTTCGCCGCCACCGCCGCGAACTGCATTGGAACGGCCGCCAGATAGGGTCCGCTCGCCACGGCCAGCGCGACCGCCTGGAAATGCGGCAAGGCAAGCGTGACCCGGCGCGTCCGGCCCATCTTCCCCAGCGCGTCATCGGTGAAGCCCGACATCGAGCCGTCGATGGAGCGCAGCGCGTGCGGCAGCTCGCAGAAGAGATCGAGCGGCACCTGCTCGCCTTCGGCGATGCCGGCCCGATTGAGCTCTGCATTCCCCTTCGCCGCGATGACGGCGAAGGGCGAGCCGAACAGCGGTACGCTGGAAACCCATTCGGCGACTTCCAGGGGACGCTCCAGCGCCACGTCGATTTGGTCCTCCTGCAACAGTTTCGAGACGTCGCCGATGGCGCTATCGAGGAAGCGGAATGACACTGATGGCGCCACCGCCGCGATGCGCGCGGCAAAGGGCGGCATCAGGAGCATGGAAAAGAAATCCGCGCCCATGAAGGTGAAGGTCCGCTCCAGCCTGGCCGGATCGAAGTCCTTCGCCGGCTGGAAAGGACGCTCGATCTCGCGCAGCGCGGCACGCACAGTCCCGGCCAGGCTTTCGGCGCGTGGCGTCGGCACCATGTCGTTGCCGCGCCGCACGAAGAGCTGGTCGTTGAGCGTATGCCGCAGGCGGTTGAGCGCGGCACTCACCGCAGGCTGGCTGAGGCCGATCTGCTCGCCGGCGCGCGTCACGCTTTTCTCGCGCAAAAGCGCGTCGAGCACCCTCACCAGGTTGAGATCGAGCGCGTTCAAATTCATCGCATCAATTCAGCCCATATGATCATTCGATTTCCATCGCCCACGCGTCGCTGGTTAGTTCGCCGTCGACGCCGCTTCGCCGGCCCAACACAAAGCAGAGACACCATGACAATGATCAACCGGACCATCGCAGGCAAGGAACTCCTTTGGTTCAACAACACGCTCGTCGCCATCCAGGTCTCTTCGGCCGACGGAGAGGACGGCATCTGCGTCATCGAGCATCGCCTGCCCTATGGCGATTCCCCGCCGCTGCATATGCACCGCAACGAAGACGAGGTATTTCACATCCTCGAAGGACAAATGCGTTTCCAGATCAACGGCCATGAGCGGGTCGTGGGCGCGGGCGAAACCGTCATCGCGCCGAAGGGCCTGCCGCATACATACAGGGTCGAATCTCCGCAAGGCGCGCATACGCTCACCGCCACGCGCGGCTCGGATTTCGAGACGATGGTGCGCCTGGCGAGCCGCCCCGCCGAACGGCCGGACCTGCCGCAGCCGGGGGCGCCGACGCCCGAGATGATGGCGACGCTGACGAGACTCTGCGCCGAGAACGGCATCGACATTGTTGGACCGCCGATGGAGGGCTGATCTGGCCCACAAGGGGGGGGAGATCGGCAGCCCCCTTCAACCGATTTGCACTTCCTCGGCCGCAATCTCCGCTTGAAGGGTTTTGTGCAACGCGATACGCCCTTGCGCAAATCGACAGACCGGAGATTTCCCGTGAGCGCTGAGAAGACCAGAACCGAAACCGATACATTCGGTCCCATCGAGGTCGCGGCCGACCGCTACTGGGGCGCGCAGGCGCAGCGTTCGCTCGGCAATTTCAAGATCGGTTGGGAAAAGCAGCCGGCCTCGATCGTGCGCGCGCTGGGCATCGTCAAGCGCGCCGCGGCCGAAGTGAACATGGAGATGAAACGGCTGGACCCAGCCATCGGCAAGGCAATCGTGGACGCCGCGCAGGAAGTGATCGACGGCAAGCTCGACGACCATTTCCCGCTCGTGGTCTGGCAGACCGGTTCGGGCACGCAGTCCAACATGAATGCCAATGAAGTGATCTCCAACCGGGCCATCGAGATGCTCGGCGGCGTGATGGGCTCCAAGAAGCCCGTGCACCCGAATGACCACGTCAATATGAGCCAGTCGTCAAACGACACCTATCCGACGGCCATGCATGTCGCCTGCGCCGAGCGGGTCGCGCATCACCTGATCCCAGCGCTCCACCATCTGCACAAAGCGCTCGACGCCAAGGCCCGCGCCTTCAACCACATCATCAAGATCGGCCGCACCCACACGCAGGACGCCACACCCCTTACGCTCGGCCAGGAATTCTCCGGCTACGCCGCGCAGGTCGCGTCGTCGATCAAGCGCATCGAGCAGACGCTGCCCGGCCTGCAGGAACTGGCGCAGGGCGGCACCGCGGTCGGCACCGGGCTCAACGCGCCGGTTGGCTTTGCGGAAAAGGTGGCGGACCGGATCGCCGCCATCACCGGCATCGCCTTCGTCACGGCGCCGAACAAGTTCGAGGCGCTCGCAGCACACGATTCCATGGTGTTCTCGCATGGCGCGATCAGCGCGGCGGCCGCCGCGCTGTTCAAGATCGCCAACGACATCCGCCTGCTCGGTTCAGGCCCGCGCTCGGGCCTCGGCGAGCTGTCGCTGCCGGAGAACGAGCCGGGCTCGTCGATCATGCCGGGCAAAGTCAACCCGACGCAGTGCGAGGCGCTGACGCAGGTCTGCGTGCAGGTGTTCGGCAACAATGCCGCGCTAACCTTCGCCGGCAGCCAGGGCCATTTCGAGCTCAACGTCTACAACCCGCTGATGGCCTATAATTTCCTGCAGTCGGTGCAGCTGCTTGCCGACGCTTCCGTATCCTTCACCGACAATTGCGTCGTCGGCATCGAGGCGCGGGAAGACAACATCAAGGCGGCGCTGGAGCGCTCGCTGATGCTGGTGACGGCGCTCGCCCCCACCATCGGCTACGACAACGCCGCCAAGATTGCCAAGACCGCGCACAAGAACGGCACCACGCTGCGCGAGGAAGCTCTCGCCACCGGGCTGGTCAGCGAGGCCGACTACGACCGGCTGGTGCGGCCCGAGGACATGACGCATCCGGGGTAGTTCTCGCGGCGCGGACAGTCCCAAGAGGTCGTCATTCGAGGGCGAAGCAGGAGCTAAGCTCCGTCGCGGAGACCCTAAAAACCATGCCGTAGCCTCGATCGAAGGGGCAGCGACGCAAGATCTGCACCGCAGCGGCTGTTCTGACGTCACGGAATGGAGCCTCGGGTCTGCGCGCGTCGCTTCGCTCCTTGCTCCGCCCGTACCTGACGACCCGATCGGGCGTTTCGGCTAGCCTCCGAGGTCTGCGACTGCAGCCCCACCGATGGCTTGGCTATTTTGCGGGGGCACAATTTACTCGTTAATCCCAGTCCGCCGACACGATTTTCGCGCGCATCCGCCGGTCACCGAAACATACTGCCTGTGAACAATGTGTCGCCGCATCGGCGGCTTTGGTGAACAGTCTTCGTCGTCTATCTGACTGGGCATCCAACACGATTCGGAGACTCGCCAATGTCCATCAACACTTCCGCCGCCGGTACCAGCATCGCGTCCAACAGTGCCACCACCATCCTGCTCGGCCGTATCCTGCTCGCCGTCATCTTCCTGCTTTCCGGCTTCGGCAAGCTTACCGCCATTTCCGGCACCGCCGGCTATTTCGGCGCCCTCGGCCTGCCGCTTCCGACCGTGACGGCCGTCGTGGTCGGCCTCATCGAGCTGCTCGGCGGCCTTGCCATTCTTGTCGGGTTCCAGACGCGGATCGCCGCCTGGTTGCTCGCCATCTTCACGATCGCTACCGGCCTGGTTGCTCACACCGGCTGGGCCGACCAGATGCAGATGATCCAGTTTCTCAAGAACCTCGCCATCACCGGCGGCTTCATCCTGCTCGCCTCCTCCGGCGCCGGCGCCTATTCGATCGACGCCAAGCGCGGCTGATCTCCTTCCCCTCCCAAGCTGAAACTTTGGCGGCGCGGAATTTTCCGCGCCGCTTTTTCGTTTTCTCGAGTGCAGGCGTACACTGCACCGAGAGCCGGTGCATTCCCGGGTACCGGCAAGGGAGGTGGGCCATGAACCGCAACGCGTTGCTTCTCGCCTCGCGGCTCCTGCTTGCCGCGCTGTTCGTGCCCTCGGGCTTCCAGGTGCTGACCAATATATCCGGCGCGATCAATTATTTCGCCGGCCTCGGCCTGCCGCTACCGACCCTGGCGGCCTGGGGCACCGGCCTGTTCGAGCTGATCGCCGGACTTTTGATCCTGGTCGGTTTTCAGACGCGGATCGCGGCGCTGCTGCTTGCCGCCTTCACTATCGTGGCCGGCTTCATCGGCCATTTCGGCCAGGGCGGCGAGGATGCGACCTTAGCCTTCATGCACCGGCAGATGCTGATGAAGGACATTGCCATTGCCGGGGGCTTCCTGGCGCTCGCCATGGCCGGCGCCGGCGCATGGTCGGCCGACGGCCGCCCCTTCGGCGTCGGTGCCGAGATCACCTGAGCCGTCACTTGACGGAAATGCTTGGCCCGCCTTCGACCGCCAGCACCAACCGGCGGTTGGTGATGCGCGCCAGCTGCGCCAGACGCCCGGCGGGTCGTTCGCCATAGAGGTCGGCAAGCGACGCAGGCAGCACCAGCGCAAGCGCACCGTTGCCGCGGCTTTCCCATTTCAGCCGCGGCATGACCCCGGGCATCGCCGCCGTCAGCAGGTAGACGACACGCATCATTGCCGCCAGCACGCGGGCGCGCTCGAGCATGCGCGGCGGCGCCAGGGTCTTGATCTCGGGCGCGATCGCATCGTTGAAGATGCCGTCATGGCGATAGGCGTTGGTCAGGGCCAGATAGGCGCGGCCAGGATGGTCGACGCCGATAAAGGACGCATGCGCGATGATGTTGAGCGACTGCCGGCCGCGATATTCGGGATGCGCCCGCCAGCCGATATCGGCAAGCAGGCAGGCGGCGTGGCGGTAGCGCGCCTCATCCACCGTCTCGTCGATGCCGAAGGCCTTGAAAGCCTTGTCCGTCCAGTCGACGAGGTCATGCGCGTGATGGACCGAGCGCGAGCGCAGCAGCGCCAGTTCCTCCGCCGCGGAGATCAGCGGATCGGCCTTCTGCTCGGCGGCGTCGAGCAGCGAATAGAGGAAGCCTTCGCGCACGCCCTGCGCCGAGACGACGATCTTCGAGGGCTGCATTGCCGCCATGATTTCCTGCAGCACGACCGCACCGTAAGGCAGCAGCGAGCGGCGGTTCTTGGAGACGCCTTCGATGCCCTTGACCTTTTCGACCTCGCCCTTGGCCACCTGCCTGAGGAAGTTCAGGGCGCTGTCGGCGGCGATCTCGTAATGATGCATGACGCCGAGCGGGTAGTTGGTCATTTCCATATGGAGCCGGGCGAGGTTTCGCCAGGTTCCGCCGACGGCGTAGAACACGCTGCCCTGCCCGCCCTTCAAAAGCTTCGCCCGCGCCAGTTCCTGGCGCGCGATCTTCTGCGCCTGGACGAGAGAGTTCTTCGCCATGTCCTGCAGGCGCAGGCCGCCGAGCGGCAGCGTGATACCGTCGCCGATCGCCTCGCCATTGATGTCGACGAGTTCCAGGCTGCCGCCGCCAAGGTCGCCGGCGATGCCGTTGGCCGGATAGAAGCCGGAAATGATGCCAAGCGCCGAATAATGCGCTTCCTGGCGGCCTGAAAGCACGCGGATCTCGGTCTTCAGCACATCCTCGGCGCGGTGGATGAAGTCCGGGCCGTTGACCGCCTCGCGCGCGGCCGCGGTCGCCAGCACATAGATGTTCTCGGCGCCGGCTTGATCGGAAAGCGCGCGAAAACGGCGGAACTCCTCCATCGAGCGCGTCACCGCCTCGGGATCGAGCTTGCCCGTCGAAACGATGCCGCGGCCGAGGCCGGCCAGCATCTTTTCGTTGAACAGCATCGTCGGCGAGCGGGCCAGCCCTTCATAGACGACGAGGCGGATCGAGTTCGATCCGATGTCGATGATCGACAGCGGCCGCCGGTCCTGGAGCCGGCCCTGGGAGACTGAAATCACGCGGCGGCGTTCTTCTTGCGGCGCTTAAACTGTGCAATGCGCCTTGGCGCATGCGATTTCAGCGCGTCACCCCGTCCGGAAAGACTCGGATTGGTCATGAAATATTCCTGCGCGTTGAACGGTTCCTCGCCCTCCTCGAGCGCAGCGCGCCGGGAGGTGCCGTCAGCCAATACGTCGAAACTTTGCTGATTGTCCATGATGTTGCCGAGCATGATCTGGCCAAGCACCTGTTCATGCACAGTCGGATTGGTGATCGGCACCAGGGTCTCGACGCGGCGGTCGAGATTGCGCGGCATGATATCGGCCGAGGAGATGTAGACGATCGCTTCGTCGGACGGCAGACCGTGGCCGTTGCCGAAGCAGTAGATGCGGCTGTGCTCGAGGAAGCGGCCGACAATCGACTTCACCCTGATGTTCTCGGAAAGACCCGGCACCTGCGGCCTCAGGCAGCAGATGCCGCGCACGACGAGATCGATCTCGACGCCGGCGCGGCTGGCGTTATAGAGAGCATCGATGACGGTCGGATCGACGAGCGCGTTCATCTTCATCCAGATACGGGCCGGCCTGCCTTCGAGCGCATGGGCGATCTCCTCGGCGATGTGCCTCAGGATGCGGTCGCGCAGCGTGAACGGCGACACCGCAAGACGCATCTCCTCGGCAGGCTCGGCGTAGCCGGTGATGAAGTTGAAGATCTGCGCGACATCGCGCGCGATCGTCGGGTCGGTGGTGAAGAAGGACAGGTCGGTGTAGATGCGGGCGGTGACCGGATGGTAGTTGCCGGTGCCGAGATGCACGTAATTGCGCAGCCGACCGTCCTCGCGGCGGACCACCAGCGACATCTTGGCGTGGGTCTTCAACTCCAGGAAGCCGAAGACGACCTGGACGCCGGCGCGCTCGAGGTCGCGCGCCCAGCGGATATTGGCCTCTTCATCGAAGCGCGCCTTGAGCTCGACGAGCGCCGTCACCGACTTGCCGGCCTCCGCCGCGTCGATCAACGCCCGCACGATCGGGCTGTCGTTCGAGGTTCGGTAGAGCGTCTGCTTGATGGCGACGACTTCCGGATCGGCCGCCGCCTGGCGCAGGAACTGCACCACGACGTCGAAGGATTCGTAGGGGTGGTGGACGATGATGTCCTTCTCGCGGATCGCGGCCAGGCAGTCGCCGCCATGCTCGCGGATGCGCTCGGGAAAGCGCGGGTTGTAGGGCGTGAACTTGAGGTCGTCGCGCGGGATGGCGACGATCTCGGAGATCTGGTTGAGCGCCAGCGGCCCGGTGAGCACGCTGATGCGGCTCGACGATACTCCGAGCTCGCCGGCGACGAAGTCGCGCAACTCGGCCGGCATCAGCGTGTCGAATTCGATGCGGATGACGGAGCCGCGGCGGCGGCGCTTCAGCGCCGTCTCGAACAGGCGAACGAGGTCTTCCGATTCCTCCTCCACCTCGATATCGCTGTCGCGGATGATGCGGAACGTGCCCGAGCCCTTGACCTCATATCCAGGGAAGAGCTTGCCGATATAGAGGCCGACCGCTTCTTCCAGCGGGATGAAGCGGACATGATGCTTGCGGTCGGGCAGACGGATGAAACGCCGCAGCGCCACCGGCAAGCGCAAGAGCGCGCTCATCTCCTCGCCGTTCTTGCGGTGGCGCAGCTGCAGCGCCATCGAGAAACCGAGATTGGGGATGAACGGAAACGGGTGCGCCGGGTCGATCGACAGCGGCGTCAGCACCGGGAAAACCTGATCCTGGAAATGCTCCTCCAGCCACGCCTTCTCGTCCTTGGTCAGGCCGTCGCGGGGGATGCTTTCGATGCCTTCCTTGTTGAGCAGCTCCATCAAGACCGACAGGCTCTTCTGCTGGTCTTCCTGCAGGCGCTCGACCTCGCGCAGCAATTGCTCCAACTGCTGCTCAGGCGTGCGGCCGTCCGGGCTCTTCAACGCGATGCCCTCGCGCACCTGACCGGCGAGGCCGGCGACGCGCACCATGAAGAACTCGTCGAGGTTTGCGGCCGAGATCGACAGGAAGCGGACGCGCTCGAGCAGCGGGTGATGCTCGTTCAGCGATTCCTCGAGCACCCGGCGGTTGAACTGCAGCCAGGAAAACTCGCGGTTGACGAAACGGTCTGGATTGCCGCCGTCCGGGCTCGCCGCCTCGACGGTGATGAACTCGCTCTGCACCGGCTTCAGTTCGTTCATGGTTCCTGCTCTTGGCCACAAGGTCGTTCTGAGCGCCATACGCCGCCGGACGCGCTATGCACGCTCTAACACGCTTTTATGACGCATGATGTCACGGAATCGCTTCGTTTCCGGCCTCATGCGCTTAACCGGCTCAACTTATCCTCTGCCAGCCTTTTGCGACAGTTTCATTTCATCGATCTTGCAAACCGGCCGGTTATGATCCAGATGCAAACGGGCCGAACTGAAGGAGACGACGATGGCAGGCGGTACCATTCCCCATTTCCAGAACGACGCGGGCCATCCGGCGATCGATATCGGCGTCAAGGAATTCATGTGCACCGGCGCCAACCCGCCTTTCGACCACCCGCATGTATTCCTCGACATGGGCGACGACAATGAAAAGGTCTGCCCTTACTGCTCGACGCTCTACCGCTATTCGCCGAAGCTGAAGGCGACGGAAACCGAGCCTGCCGGCTGCCTCTATATCGACCAGGCCGCCTGATCGCGGATCTGGGTGACCGCTAGACCATGGAGGAGGCGCGGTCCCGGCAGGTCGTCATCGCCGGGGCCGGTATCGCCGGACTGACGGCAGCTCTTGCCTTTGCCGAACACGGCCATGCCGTCACGGTGCTGGAACAGGCCAGCCAGCTCGAAGCGGTGGGCGCGGGCATCCAGCTTTCCCCCAACGCCACCCGTATGCTCAGTCGGCTCGGCGCGCTCGACCGGTTGCGGCTGAGCGCGATCCGCCCGGAAGCGGTGGTGCTGAAGGGCGCTGCCACCTTGCGCGAACTGGCGCGCGTGCCGCTCGGCCAGGCCGGCGAAGAGCGTTGGGGCGCGCCCTATCTGGTGGCGCACCGCGCCGACCTGCAGGCGGCGCTGACGGCGCGGATGGCGGAGCATCCTGAAATCCAACTCGTCACCGGCGCGCGGGTAACGGACGTCGCTGTTCACCCGCAAGACATCGCCGTCGCCGCCGAAACGGATGGCGGCAGCATCGAGGCCGCCGGCGGCCTGCTGATCGGCGCGGACGGCGTCTGGTCGTCGGTTCGCAGGCTGCTTGCGGGTCGAGAGCCGGCCTTCGGGAAGAACCGCTTCTCGGGCGAGCTGGCCTGGCGCGCAACGGTTGCAGCGACAAGCGTCGCCGGCCAGGCTTTTGCAGCAATCGCCGCCGGCGACTGCATCACCGCCTTCCTCCATCCCGGCTTCCATATGGTCGCGTATCCGGTGAGCAAGGGCAGCGCCTTCAACCTGGCCGCTTTCACCAGAGGCGATCGCATCGCCGAAGGCTGGTCCGGCCATGCGGACCCCGCCATCCTCGCCAGCGCCATGCGCGGTACGTCGCCCGCGCTGGCAAGGCTTGCCGGGCTTGCCGGGCCATGGACGGCGTTTCCGATCCACACCGTCGAGCAACGTCGCTGGACGATGCCGAAGGGCGTAGCCCTGATCGGAGACGCGGCGCACGCCATGACCCCGTTCGCGGCGCAGGGCGCGGCGATGGCGATCGAGGATGCCGCGATGCTCGCCGATCTGGTCGCCGAATTCGACGGCGATCCGCGGCAGAGCCTCACCACATGGGAAAATCTCAGGCGCCCGCGCATCGAGAAGGTGCTCAGACGCGGCGCGCTCAACCGCATGGCCTGGCACGCCTGGGGCCCGGTTGCAATCGCGCGCAACCTGGTGCTGGCGACGCGCCCGGCGGAGAAGCTCGCGGGAGATTTGGACTGGCTCTATGGCTGGGAGGAGCGGAACAGGCGGTGAGGCGTTCGCTGCAGCGGTGTCCTGCACGACCGCCAATGCTACCGCGCCTCGACAACTATGGAAGGCGAGACCGGCAGCGCGCTTCACCAACCGGTCGCTCAAAAGCCCGGCCGTTGGCGGCCGGGCTTCTCGAATTGGCGTCAGAAGCTCAGTGCAGGATCTGCGACAAGAACAGTTTCGTCCGCTCATGGCGCGGATTATCGAAGAACTCGGCCGGCGTGTTCTGCTCGACGATCTGGCCCTGATCCATGAAGATCACCCGGTTGGCGACCTTGCGGGCAAAGCCCATCTCGTGGGTGACGCAAAGCATGGTCATGCCTTCTTCGGCAAGGCCAACCATCGTCTCCAGCACTTCCTTGATCATTTCAGGGTCGAGCGCCGAGGTCGGCTCGTCGAACAGCATGATGCGCGGGTTCATGCAGAGCGAGCGGGCGATCGCCACGCGCTGCTGCTGGCCCCCGGAGAGCTGTCCAGGATATTTGTTGGCCTGCTCCGGGATCTTGACGCGCTTCAGGAAATGCATGGCGATTTCCTCGGCCTGCTTCTTCGGCGTCTTGCGCACCCAGATCGGCGCCAGCGTGCAATTCTCCAGAATGGTGAGATGCGGGAACAGGTTGAAGTGCTGGAACACCATGCCGACCTCGCGGCGCACCTCGTCGATCTTCTTCAGATCGTTGGTGAGTTCCTTGCCGTCGACGATGATCTTGCCCTTCTGGTGCTCTTCCAGGCGGTTGATGCAGCGGATCATGGTTGACTTGCCGGAGCCGGACGGGCCGCAGATGACAATGCGCTCGCCGCGCATCACCTTTAGGTTGATGTCTTTCAGCACATGGAACTCGCCATACCATTTGTGCATGCCGACGATGTCGATGGCGACATCTGTCGTCGAGATGTGCATCTTCTTGGCATCGACCTTGAGGTCTTCCGCGCTGACGGCGTTTTCGGTGGCCATGGCCAATTCCCCTTTTTATCGTTTGTAGCCGGTGTCCAGCCGGCGCTCGGTATACATTGAATAGCGCGACATGCCGAAGCAGAACAGCCAGAACACGAAGGCGGCGAAGATCAAGCCGGACTTCGGGGTCTGCGGCGTCGCCCAGTTGGGATCGGAGAAATTCTGCTTCACCACGCCGAGCAGGTCGAACATCGAGATGATGAGCACCAGGCTGGTGTCCTTGAACATGCCGATGAAGGTATTGACGATGCCGGGAATGACCAGCTTCAAGGCCTGCGGCAGCACGATCAGGCCCATCTTCTGCCAATAGCCGAGGCCGAGCGAATCGGCGCCCTCATACTGGCCCTTCGGGATCGCCTGCAGGCCGCCGCGTACCACTTCCGCCATATAGGCGGCGGCAAACAGCGACACGCCGATCAGCGCCCTGAGGTACTTGTCGAAGGTGACGCCCTCGGGAAGGAAAAGCGGCAGCATGACGCTGGCGAAGAACAGCACGGTGATCAGCGGAATGCCGCGCACCGTCTCGATGAAGACGACGCACAGCCATTTGACGATCGGCATTTGGGAGCGACGGCCGAGCGCCAGAGCGATGCCCAGGGGCAGCGACACGGCCATACCAACGAACGAGAGACTGAGCGTCACCAGCAGCCCACCCCAGCGCGAGGTCTCGACATGCGGCAGGCCGAACACGCCGCCGACCAAAAGGAAGTGGGCGACGACCGGCAGCACGAGGAAGAGCAGGATGGCGTTCAGCCCCTTGCGCGGCACGCGCGGGATCAGCATCGGCACCAGCAACACCACGAACAGGATGGCGACCAGGATAGGCCGCCAGCGTTCCTCGATGTGATAGGTGCCGAACATGAACTGGCCGAACTTGGCGTTGACGAAAGCCCAGCAGGCGCCGGTCCAGCCGTCGGGCTGGATACCGCCTTGCGAGACGGTGGCGCAGACCGTGCGGTCCGGCCCGGTCCACACTGCGTTTATGAAGGCCCAGTTGATGACCTGCGGCAGGATCCAGGCGACTAGGGCGATGCCAAGGATGGTCAGGATAGTGTCGCCAACCGATGCGGTCAGGTTCTTGCGCACCCAGGCATAGGCGCCGCGCTCGCCAGGAGGCGCCGGCTGCGCCAGCGTCATCTCGGTGCGCACCCAGGACATGTCGTGTTCCTGCATGGCTCTACCTCTCCACCAGCGCCATTCTGGCGTTCACCACGTTCATCACCGCAGAGGTGACGAGGCTCAGCACCAGATAGGCGATCATCATGAGGAACACGCCCTCGACCGCTTGGCCGGTCTGGTTGAGCACCGTGCCGGCGGTGGCCGTCAGATCGGGGTAGCCGATGGCGATCGCCAGCGAAGAGTTCTTGGTGAGGTTCAGATACTGGCTGGTAAGCGGCGGGATGACGATGCGCATCGCCTGCGGGATCACCACCAGGCGCAGGATCGGCCCGGAGCGTAGGCCGAGTGCAGCCGCCGCTTCGCTCTGGCCTTTGCTGACGCCCTTGATGCCGGCGCGCACGATCTCGGCGATGAAGGCGGCCGTGTAGAAGGAAAGCGCCAGCAGGAGCGACAGGAACTCAGGCTTGATCTGAAATCCGCCTGTCAGATTGAAGGTCGACTGCTTCGGGAAGTCGAACGTAAGCGGCATGCCGGCGAGCAGGAAGGCGAGCACGGGCAGCCCCGCGATCAGGCCGACCGAGGTCCAGAACACCGGAAATTGCTGGCCGGTGGCCATCTGCCGCTGGCGCGCCCGGTGCGCGACAAACCACGCCATGGCGAGCGCCACGACGAAAGCGACCAGAACCAGCCAGGAGCCGTCGCCCCAGACACCGCGCGGAAAATAGAAGCCGCGCTGGTTGAGGAAGGAGCCGAACGGCAAGTGATAGCTCTCGCGCGGCGGCGGCAGCACCGCGAGCACGCCCGAATACCAGAAGAAGATGACCAGCAGCGGCGGGATGTTGCGGAAGATCTCGACATAGACCGTGCAGATCTTACGGATCAGCCAATTTTGCGATAGCCGGCCGATGCCAATGATGAAGCCGACTATGGTGGCGAGGACGATGCCGGCGGCGGCAACGATGATTGTGTTGAGCAGGCCGACGATGAGCGCACGGCCATAGGTTGCGTCCGACGTGTAGGCAATCGGCGTGTCGGAGATATCGAAACCGGCCCTGTTCCTGAGGAACTGGAAGCCTGAGGCGATGTGAAGGCGCTGGAGGTTCTCGATGACGTTGTTGACGATCCACCAGATCGAAACGAACAGAAGAATTACGACCAGCGTCTGAAAGAACAGGGCGCGTATTTTCGGGTCATTGATGAAGGAGCCGCGACCCGGCTCCTGCCGAAGGATTTCCTGCGAAGCCATAGACGATCCCCTGAAAAGAGAAACCGGGAGGCAGACGACCTGCCTCCCGGATCACATTTCCATCAGCGAACCGGCGGACCATATTGCAGGCCGCCCTTCGTCCACAGAGCGTTGATGCCGCGCGCGATCTTGAGCGGGCTGCCCGAGCCGACATTGCGCTCGAACATTTCGCCGTAGTTGCCGACCGCCTTGATGATGTTGACAACCCAGTCGTTGGAGAGGCCGAGATCGGCGCCGTACTTGCCATCGGGCTCAGTGCCAAGGAGGCGCTGTATGTTCGGATCGGTCGACGACTTCATCTCCTCGACATTGGCCTGCGTGATGCCGGCTTCCTCGGCATTGAGCAGCGCGAAATACGTCCACCGCGCGATATGGGCCCATTGATCGTCGCCCTGGCGCACAGCCGGGCCGAGCGGTTCCTTGGAGATGATCTCGGGCAGCACGACGTGGTCGGCGGGCGAGGAGAGCGTCAGGCGGATGCCGTAGAGGCCGGACTGGTCGGTGGTGTAGGCGTCGCAGCGGCCGGAATCATAGGCGGCGTTGACCTCTTCCAGCTTCTCGAACACGACGGGGTTGTACTCCATCTTGTTCTTCTTGAAGTAGTCGGCGAGGTTGAGCTCCGTGGTGGTGCCGCTCTGCACGCAGACCGCGGCGCCCGAAAGCTGCAGCGCGGAGTTCACACCCGGCAGCTTCTTGGCGTTGATCATGAAGCCCTGGCCGTCATAATAGGTGACGCCGACAAAATCGAGGCCGAGCGCGCTGTCGCGGTTGCTCGTCCAGGTGGTGTTGCGCGAGAGGATATCGATCTCGCCCGACTGCAGGGCGGTGAAACGCTCCTTGGCGCTGAGCGGCGTGAACTTGACCTTGGAGCCGTCACCGAAGACGGCGGCCGCGACGGCGCGGCAGAAATCCGCATCGATGCCCTTCCAGTCGCCCTTGTCGTCCGGCGCCGAGAAGCCGGCGAGGCCGGTCGAGACGCCGCACTGGATGAAGCCCTTCTGCTTGACGGTGTCGAGCGTGCCGGCCGAAGCGGCGGACGCCATGAGCCCGAGCGCGGCGGCGCCAAGCATGCCCAATGCAATGTGTTTCATGACCCACAGACCCTTTTCTGTTACAGGCGCCCCTAATTGCAGGCGACGCTTGATCTTTTTTCGTTTGTGAATGCAGCTCCCACTTGGGCCCGCTCCCGGACCCGCATCGTTTCGCCGATGCACTGCCTCCCATTCACGAAACGCATCGAAGGCGATTATTCCTGTGAGGTCAAGGGAAATGACCGAATTGCGACACGTTTGAAAACCGATTGCCGCAAATCACCGAATTGCAGCCAAAAGCGCTCGCAAATTGGTCAAGAGCTGCAGCCGGGACCGGCAAGTCCGGCGCCATCGAAATTTTGGCCGTTACCTGAACTCCCGCCTCTTACTACTTGTTGGCGCCAATGGAAGGACTGGCGTGATTCGTAGCGAAGAAAGGCGCGCCGGGCTGCCTCCGGCGCATCGTCGCCGGAGGCCTGCAAAGGGCACGAAAGGTGAGCAGGCGACCTCTCATTTGGCCCATCCAAACACCATCGCTTGGCGGGTTCGCAGCGGTTGCGCGACCAGTTCCATCGCTCTATGGCTGAGCCCCTGACACACTGCGACGAGCGACGAACTATGGGCGACGAGCGACGAACTATGGGCGACGAGCGACGAACTATGGCGACAGACGGCAGCAACATCGGCATCAACACGCGGCTTGCCCATTCCGGCAACAACCCGCGCGACTATTTCGGCTTCGTCAATCCGCCGGTCGTGCATGCCTCGACGGTGCTTTACCCCGACGCCGCCTCGATGGCCTCGCGCAGCCAGAAATACACCTACGGGACGCGCGGCACGCCGACGATGGATGCGCTCACGCTCGCCGTCGATGCGCTGGAAGGGTCGGCCGGCACGATCGCCGTGCCGTCGGGACTGGCTGCGGTGACGATTCCCCTGCTCACCTTCGTCTCGGCCGGCGATCATGTTTTGATCGTCGATTCGGTCTATCACCCGACGCGGAATTTCGCCGATACGATGCTGAAGCGGCTCGGCATCGAAGTCGAATATTACGATCCGCGGATCGGCGCCGGAATTGCATCGCTGATCAAGCCCAACACCAAGGTGGTGTTCACCGAGTCGCCGGGATCGAATACCTATGAGGTGCAGGACATTCCGGCGATCGCCAAGGCGGCGCATGCGGCAAACGCCATCGTCATGATGGACAACACCTGGGCGACGCCGCTCTACTTCAAGCCGCTCGACCACGGCGTCGACATCTCGATCCATGCGGCAACCAAATACCCGGCCGGCCATTCGGACGTGCTGCTCGGCCTGGTCTCGGCCAATGAGGCTTGCTGGAAGCAGCTCTATGAAGGGTTCTGCACGCTGGGCTGCTGTTCGGGCCCGGACGACATCTATCAGACGCTGCGCGGCCTGCGCACCATGGGGGTGAGGCTGGAGCAGCACCAGAAGAGCGCGCTCGAAATCGCGCGCTGGCTGGAGGAGCAACCGGGCGTGGCGCAGGTGCTGCATCCGGCGCTGCCGAGCCATCCCGACCATGCGCTCTGGAAGCGCGATTTCTGCGGCTCGAGCGGCGTCTTTTCGATCGTTCTGAATGGCGGCGGACAGAAGGCGCAGCACGCCTTCCTCGATGCGCTGACCATCTTCGGCCTCGGCTACTCCTGGGGCGGCTATGAGAGCCTTGCGGTGCCGGTTTTCCTCGGCGACCGCACCATCGCCAAGGGCGCCTATGCCGGGCCGCTGATCCGCCTGCAGATCGGGCTCGAAGACGTCGAGGACCTCAAGGCCGACATCCAGCGCGGCCTCGCCGCCGCGACCGAGGCCTGAGCGACGGGCTAGAGCCGTTGCCAAACTGAATCCGCGGACGGCCTAAGACCTTGGCGCGATTGAGAAAGCCGAGGCCGCTGGCGGCATCTCGCAGGCGATCCGCGCTGCAATAATATTCTCTCCAGCCGCGAATATACGGATTGGTTTGGCTTCCAAATCCGTGGCTTCGGCGGCATTGCGGGCAGCGCAAATTCCACCATTCGACAGTTCAAGCCATTCGACCTGGGGCTGCCATGGCGTTCCGCCTCTTCGTTCCGATCCTTGCCGGCGCGACGCTGCGCGAGCGGCTGCTTGCCTGCATCGGCGCGACCATCGGCATCGCGCTGACCGGCGTGATCAGCGGGCTCGCCATGGGCAACGGACCGCATGTGGCGATGCTGGTGGCGCCGATGGGCGCGTCCGCCGTGCTGCTCTTTGCCGTTCCGTCGAGCCCGTTGGCGCAGCCCTGGTCGATCATCGGCGGCAACACGATCTCCGCGCTGGTCGGCGTGACGGTGGCGCATTTCGTGCACAACCCGGTGATCGCCTCCGGGCTGGCGGTGGCGCTGGCGATCGCCGCCATGTCGTTTACGCGCTCACTGCATCCGCCGGGCGGTGCGGCAGCCCTCACCGGCGTGCTTGGCGGGCCGGCCGTGATCAGCGCCGGCTTCCTGTTTCCCTTCGTGCCGGTGGCGCTGAACTCGATCATATTGGTGACGCTCGGTTTCCTGTTCCACAAGCTGTCGCGGCGCAACTATCCGCATGTGCCTCAGCCTGCCGCCAACAGCCACGGCACAGCCGACCGGCCGCCGGCGGAGCGCGTCGGCTTCCGGCCCGAG
The DNA here is from genome assembly GCF_001672435.1 of Mesorhizobium sp. AA23. Classification (NCBI taxonomy): domain Bacteria; kingdom Pseudomonadati; phylum Pseudomonadota; class Alphaproteobacteria; order Hyphomicrobiales; family Phyllobacteriaceae; genus Mesorhizobium; species Mesorhizobium sp. AA23. The sequence continues at coordinate 19,048 of NZ_LYTP01000013.1, read as the reverse complement.
GATGTCGATGCCGCCCTGGCGGCACTCGACGAGACCTTCGACATCGACCGTGACGACATCGAAAGGCTGCTGCGCCAGGTCGAGCTGCAGGCGATGGTGCGCGCGCATCGGACGCTGCTCTGCCGGGACATCATGTCCCGCGACGTGATCTCGATGTCGGAGAACGCCACCGCCGACGAGGCGCGCAAGCAGCTTCTCGACCACAATATCCGCACCCTGCCGGTGGTCGACGCCGAGGCGAGGCTGGTCGGCGCCGTCGGCCTGCGCGAACTGACGCAAGCGACCGACACCGTGAAGGGCGTGATGTCGAAGGCCGGCACGGCCTCGCCCGAGACGCCGGCGATGAGCCTGCTGCCGCTGCTGACCGACGGGCGCAGCCATGCGGTGGTGATCGTCGACGCCGGACGGCATATTCTCGGACTCATCACCCAGACCGATCTGCTTGCTGCCGCCGCCCGCGCGCAGGCTGCAGACAGGCCGCCGCTGAAAGCTGTAGCATAGCGCGCGACTGGATCGGGAAAATCCGGGAACCTTTTGCCGGCAGGCGCGTCCAATTGCCCGGATGCAACGCCTGTTGGGAGATCGGGGCGCGATGATGAAGTCAGCAAGTCAGGCCGCCGCGGTTTCGGCGGCGGAGGCCGGCGAGATGGCGTTGGTGCACCGGGCCCTGGCACGGGATCCGGGCGCCTTTCGCTTGATCATGAAGACGCATAACCAGCGGCTCTACCGCATCGCGCGCGGCGTGGTGCGCAACGACGCCGAGGCCGAGGACATCGTGCAGGAAGCCTATATGCGCGCCTTCGCCAGCCTCGACAGCTTCCGCGGCGATGCCTCGCTCTCGACCTGGCTGTCGCGCATCGTCATCAACGAGGCGCTCGGCCGGCTGCGCAAGAGAAAACGCATCGTGTCGATGCCTAAAAACCCTGAGGCGCAGATCATCCGGTTTCCGTTGAATTCAAATGGCGACGATCCGGAGCGGACAATGGCGCAGCGGCAGATCCTCGGGCTTGTCGAGCGGGCGACCGACAGCCTTCCCGGTGTCTATCGCACGGTCTTCGTCGCCCGCGTCATCGAGGGATTGAGTATCGAGGAAACCGCCGACCTGCTCGGCATCAGGCCGGAAACGGTGAAGACAAGGCTGCATCGGGCGCGTGCCTTGGTGCGCAAGGCGTTGGACGACGAGATCGGCCCGGTGCTGCTCGACGCGTTTCCTTTCGCCGGCCGGCGCTGCGAACGGCTGACGCGGGCGGTGATGAAGAGGCTCGGCTTCGAGGGCTGAGGCGCGTTCAGATTTCGCGAAGCCCGCGTTGAGGAGAGGCATCGCGGATGAGCTTTTCGGCCAATCTCCAACATGCAATGTCCAACATGTGTGTCCCGCGACTTTTCCCGGGAACGTTTCGCCCTCTCCCGCATCCAATGGCCGTCAACCCAGAATGGAGCCCGGTGCCTCTGTGCCGGGCGAAGGAGATGCCATGTTTATCCGACCGACCGCAGCCCTCGCAGGCTTCCTCCTCCTCAGCGCAGCGCCGCTGGCTGAGGCCGCCGAGAAGCCGACCGACCCGCAGATCGCCCATATCGCCTATACAGCCGGCGTGCTCGACATCGAGGCGGCGAAGCTGGCGATCCAGAAGTCGAAAACCAAGGAGGTCGTCGACTTTGCCAAGGATATGGAGCGCGACCACGAGGCGGTGAACAAGCAGGCTCTCGACCTGGTGAAGAAGCTGAAGGTGAAGCCGGAAGACAATGCCACCAGCCAGGCGCTGACCAAGGCGGCGAAGGAAGAGCGCGCCAAGCTGGCGAAGCTCGAGGGCACTGCCTTCGACAAGGCCTATATCGAGAACGAGGTCGCGTATCACAAGCAGGTCAACGGCGCGCTCGAAACCCTGCTCATTCCTTCGGCCAGCAATGCCGAGTTGAAGAGCCTGCTCGAGACGGGGCTGAAAATCTTCCAGGGACATGAGCAGCATGCCGAGCATGTCGCCAGCACGTTGAAATGAGGGCGGGCGCGTTATCGCTGCTCGGCTCGCTGGCGCTGGCGCTTGTCGCTTCGCCGGCGCTCGCCGCCACCATCGAGGTGACGATCGACAGGCTGGTCTACTCGCCGGCGAGCGTCGAGGCCAAGGTCGGCGACACGATCGAGTGGGTGAACAAGGACGTCATCGCCCACACCGCGACAGTGAAGGGCGGCTGGGAGGTGATGATCCCGCCGAAATCGAAAGGCAGGATCACGCTCAAGCAAGCGGGAGCGGTCGACTATTTCTGCCGCTTCCATCCCAACATGAAGGGGCACCTCAACGTGGCGCCCTAGTCCGCCGCGGGATCGCGCCGAAGCGAGGCGCGCCGTGCCTCGCTGAGCCGGGTGACGTGCGTCCATGAGCCGTCATAGATGGGCTGGCGCCGCTCGATCCAGGCGCTGAGCCCTTCGCCGAGGTCGGCGGTCGGGGCCATGCGGGCGAACTGCTCGGCCTCGACCAGCAGGCCCTCGGCGATGCTAAGGTTGATGCCGCGCGCCACCGCGGTGAGAATGCCAGCCACCGCCGCCTGCGGATGGCGGATGATGCGGTTCGCAAGATCGAGCGCGGCGGGCATCAGCTCCTCATGCGGCACGACTTTGTTGACCAGCCCGAGTTCCAGCGCCCGCGCGGGCGAGAAAGGCTCGCCGGTAAGCAGCAGCTCGAGCGCGCGTTTGCGCCCGGCAAGCCTCGGCAGGCGCTGCGTGCCGCCGAAGGTCGGCGGCATGGCGAGCTTTATTTCCGGCTTGGCGAACAGGGCGCGGTCGCTGGCGACCGCCAGCGGCACCGCCTCGGTGATCTCGCAGCCACCGCCGAAGGCAAGGCCGTTGACGGCGGCGATGACCGGCTTGCGGAACGCTTCCAGCCGCGCCGTCAGCCGCTGGCCGCGCATGACGAAATCGCGCAGCGCGACATCCGTGCCTTCGGCCACGCTCAACGCGAATTCGTGGATGTCGCCGCCGGCCGAGAAGGCGCGCTCCCCTGCCCCGGTGAGGATCACGGCACGCACGGCATCGTCGGTCTCTATCCTGTCGAGGATCGCCAGCAGGCGGTCGATAAGGCCGTAATTCACGGCATTGAGCTTTTCGGGGCGGTTGAGCGTCAGCACCGCGACGCGGTCGCGGATGTCGCAAAGCACGGGCTCGGTCATAGTGTTCTCCTTAGCCGTTCGTTTTTCTCCGCAATTCCGGACGGAAGCCGCTGCGCAGTTTCCTGGAATTGCTCTGTGGAACGGCTGCAAGGGATCAGCTTTCGGCTTGTTTGTATATTCACTAGTCGGTATACTTCATGGATGATCGAGAAGCCCAATCCAACCAGGAAACGCCTCGTCGACGCGGCGGCAAAACTCTTCTATGCCGAAGGCATCGGCCGCGTCAGCGTCGATGCCGTGGCGGAAAAGGCGGGGCTGACCAAGCGCACGCTCTACTACCACTTCAAGAGCAAGGACGAGCTGATCACGGCCTATCTCGACAGCCGCGACCAGCCGAACCTCAAGCAGATGGCCGGCTGGTTCGAGGCGGCGCAAGGCGGCGCGGACAAGAAGGTCGTGGCGATCTTCACCCATCTGGCGCGCGTGGCGCGGCACGTCAAATGGAAGGGCTGCGGCTTCCTGCGCACGGCCGCCGAACTCGCCGCGATGCCCGGCCATCCGGCGGTGAAGGCGGGCTCGCGCCATAAGAGCAATTTCGAGAAATGGCTGGCGGGCGAGCTTTCTAGCCATGGCGTGCGCGAGCCGAAGATGCTGGCGCGCGAGATCGTGCTTCTGATGGACGGCGCCTTTTCCAGCATGCTGATCCATCACAATCCCGACTACATCACCGCCGCCGGCCACGCCGCCGCGACGCTGGTGCGGGCGCGGATGGCAGCGGCGTAGACCTCGCCCGGCGTCCTGACCCCGTGGACCGCGACGGGCGAGTCCGGCGGCCTCAGCCGCGCGCTGCCCCCTCCTCTGCCAGCAGCCAGTCGATCATGGCGGCGGCGGGCGCGGGCGGACGGTCGGGCGCCAAGATCGAGAGAGCGCGGCCGGTCGGCACGCGCAACTCGGGAAACGGCGCCACCAGCGAGCCGGCGGCGAGAGCGCGCGACACGAGCGCCTCATGCCCCATCAAAACGCCGGCGCCGTCGACGGCGGCCTGCACAGCCATGCTGTAGAGCGAGAATTCGGAGCCCGTCTCGATCGAAGGGCCTTTCACGCCGGCGACTTCGAACCAAAGGCTCCAATCCTCCGTCCAGGTGGTGTCCCAGAGCAGGAGCTGCGAGGAAAGTTCGGCCGGCGTCTTCAATTGCCTGGCCAGCGCCGGCGCGCAGACAGGAAAGATGACGTCGTCGCAGAGCTTGAAGGATCGGCCGGCGCCCGACCTGGTGAGGAAAATAGCGAGGTCGAAAGGCTCGCGCCGGAAGTCCGGCGGCTCTTCCAGCGCATGGATGGAGGGGCGCAGCGCCGGATGCGCCGCGCGCAAGGCCGGCAGCCGCGGCGCCAGCCAGAGCTGCGCGATCGAAGGCAATGCCGCGACGCTGACCTGCGGCCGGGGCGCCGAGATCCGCAATTCCTGAACGGCGAGCCCCAAAGCGTCGAAAGCGGTGGAAAACGAGGGTAGCGCCGAACGCCCAGCATCGGTGAGATGCAGGCCTTGCGCGTGACGCACGAAAAGCGGAGAGCCTAGCCAAGCCTCCAGCGCCTTCACCTGATGAGAGACGGCGGCGGCGGTCACGCCGAGTTCGTCCGCCGCCTTGGCAAAGCTTTCATGGCGTGCCGCCGCCTCGAAGGCCCTGAGGGCGTTGAGCGGCGGCATGCGCGGTCGCGGCGGATTGACGGCCATCTGCAGCTTTCCCAATGCCGCGCCGCCTGCCATGACGGCGCGGCAATGCTTCGAGCGAAAGAACGGCGACCGCCTGCGCTCGCCTCCAGGACCTCAAGTCTATTTGAGGGCCACCGGAACGAGCTTGCCGTCGACCTTCCGCCACTCAAATACGACGAAGCCCGGCTGCTTGATATCCCCTTTGTCGTCATAGGAGATGGTGCCAAGCACGGTCGGGATGGCCGCTCCCGAATGGAGATAGTCGGACGCCGCCTTCGGGTCGTCGACCTTGGCCTTGGCGATAGCCTCGGCGAGGATCTGGGTGGCGGCATAGGCATAGAGCGTGACGGCTTCAGTGGGCACGTTCTTCGCCTTCAGGTCGGCGACCGCGTCTTTGGCTTCGGGAAAGCTCGCCGGATCGGGGAAGGACGTCATCAGCGTGCCGGCCGCGCCATCGCCGCCGATGGCGCCGAACTCGCTGTTGGATATGCCGTCGCCGCCCATCAGGACCGTCTTGACGCCCTGGTCGTGCATCTGGCGCACGATGAGGCCGGCCTCTGTGTGCTGGCCGCCATAATAGACAAGGTCGGCGCCCGACTCCTTGATCTTGGCGACAAGCGCGCTGTAGTCCTTCTCGCCCGGGTTGATCTCCTCGCGCAGCACCTCCTTGCCGCCGCCGGAATTGTAGGCCTTGGCCATCTCGTCGGCGAGGCCCTTGCCGGCCGTCGACTTGTCGTCGACGATCGCGACCTTCTTGCCGGCAAAACGCTCGAGCACGAATTTCGCGGCGATGATGCCCTGCTGGTCGTCGCGGCCGCAGGCCCGGAACGCGTCCCATAGGCCTCGCTCAGTCACCATCGGGTTGGTGGCCGTGGGCGTGACGAAGAGCACGCCGTTTTCTGCATAAATCTCCGAGGCCGGAATGGTGACACCGGAATTGTAGTGGCCGACGACATAGTGCACGCCGTCGGCGACGAACTTGTTGGCGACCGACACGCCCTGCTTGGGGTCGGAGACATCGTCGCCAACCGAGACGCTGAGCTTTTGACCGAGCACGCCGCCATTGGCGTTTATGCGCTGGATCGCCGTCTCGACGCCGACGCGGTACTGCTCGCCATAGGCGGCGTTCGGCCCCGACATCGGGCCGGCGACGCCCAGCACGATATCCGCCCTGGCGACGCCGGCGGCGGCGGCCATCAGGGCAGCAGTCATCAATCGCAGAATCATGCGCATGGTCATTCCCCTTTGTTGAAGAAGGCGGGCTTCTCGCCCGCGGCCCTTGCTTTTGACGAAGCGGGCTCCCTGCCCGCGGGTTCAGGCGCTCAGCTGACGAAATGCAGCTTCGTGAACCGGCGCCGGAATGCACTCACATCCGCCGCGACATCCTCCACGGCATCGTTGCCACGCAGTCCCCTGGCGATGAGGGCGGCAAGCTCGGGCATGTCCTTCTCCGTCATGCCCCAGCGCACGATCTCGGGCGTGCCGAAGCGCAGGCCGTTCATGTCGCCATCGACCGCCGTGACCGGCAGGCCGATGCCGCAGGTGAGGATGTTTGCACGCCTCAGCCGCTTCGCCGCCGCCTGGCCGCCGCCGAACTCCGCCGCTTCGATGGCGAACTGGTGCGAGGCGGTGTGCCCCTTGGCGGTCGAGAACACCGGCAGGCCGCGCTCAGCCAGCGCGCTTGCCAGCGCCTTGGCGGTGCCGGCCATGGCGGCGGCATAGGCCCGGCCATGCGCCTTCCAGTCGAGCATGGTGATGGCCAGGGCGGCGGCCTTGGCGGCATCGAAATTGGCGGTCATGCCGGGAAAGGCTATGCGGTCGAGCTTTTCGGCGATCTCGGCGACGTTGGTGACGATCAGCCCGGAGGGCGGCCCGCCGAGGCTCTTATAGGTGCTCATCGTCATCAGATGGGCGCCCTCCTCCAGCGGCTGCTGCCAGGCCTGTCCGGCGATCATGCCGCAGAGATGCGCGGCATCGAACAGCACCAGCGCACCGACCTCGTCGGCGATCGCCCTGATTTCCTGGACGGGATGCGGCAGGAGATTGAGGCTGCTGCCGATGGTGATCATCTTCGGCCTGATCTTAAGGGCAAGCGCGCGGAGCCTCTCGACATCCACCGTGTAGCCGCCGGGATCAACGGGAGCAGCATGGATCTCCAGCCCGTACAGACCGGCGCAGCCCGCCATATGATGCGTGACATGGCCGCCAATGGCCGGCGGCGGCGCGATGATCGCGTCGCCCGGCCGCGCCGCGACCATGAAAGTATAGAGGTTGGCGATGGCGCCGGAAGGGACGCGGATTTCGGCGTATTTCGCGCCGAAGACTTGCGCCGCCAGCTCGGCGGCGATGACCTCGATGCGTTCGACGCCCTCCAGCCCCATCTCGTATTTGTCGCCGGGATAGCCGAGCGACGGACGCGAGCCGAGCCGGGCGGCAAGCGCGGCCTCCGCCTTCGGGTTCATCACATTGGTCGCCGGATTGAGGTTGATGCAGTCGGCCTCGTGGATTCGCCGGTTGAGCGCGATGCCGCCCTCTATCGCGGCGAGCACGGCGTCGTTCCCCTGCCCGCTTGTGGCCGTCGCCAGCGCCTGGATAAAATCCTCGCAGTGCGTGGGAACCCAGGGCCTGCGGGCAAGAGCGGTCATCGAAGCCTCCCTGTTGCCGGATGCGATGTCCGGCTCGTCAGGGCATGGTGGAGGCTTGGCCGGCCGAGCGCAAACGAGTAGTTCTAGCGGCTAGGCTTAGAAAATTTAGGGGTAGGAATTAGGGCAATGCGCCTGACTTAGGTGGTGCAATGCAGGAAGCGGATGGTCATTATAAGGAGAGTCTTTATAACGGTCGATCTGATCATGACCACCAAGGGGAGACGATGCGCTACATACGTCCGCAATCAATAGAAGAGGCCGCCGGCCTGTTGGCCAGCGCGGCCGGCCCGGCCGCGATCCTTGCCGGAGGCAGCGACCTTCTGGTGAGGATGAAGGGAGGCTTCATCGAGCCCGAGCTGATCGTCGACATCAAGGCGATCGCGGGCCTTAGCGAAATCAAGGAAACGGCAGAAGGCTTCAGCATCGGCGCCGCGGTGCCCTGCGCGGTGCTCGGCGAGAACGCGGCGCTGAAGAAGGCGTGGCCGGGCGTCGTCGAGGCGGCCAAGCTGATCGGCTCGAAGCAGGTGCAGGGACGCTGCACAATCGTCGGCAATCTCTGCAACGCCTCGCCCGCCGCCGACAGCGTGCCGGCGTTGGTGGCTGCCGGCGCCGAGGCCGTGGTTGCCGGGCCGAACGGCAGGCGCACGATCCCCGTGGAAGCCGTGCCGACCGGACCGGGCCGTACCTCGCTGGCCAAGGGCGAGATCATCGAGGCGATCCTGCTCGACAAGCGCGCGCCAAATGCGGGCGACGCCTATCAGCGCTTCATTCCGCGCACCGAGATGGACATCGCCGTGGTCAGCGCCGGCGTGAACCTGACGCTCGGCGAGGCGGGCGCGATCAAGTCGGCCCGTGTGGCGCTGGGCGCCGCGGCGCCCACGGTGCTGCTGGTCGAGGAGGCGGCCGAGGTGCTCGTCGGCTCGAAGCTGGATGAGGCGACGCTGGAGCGGCTCGCCAAGATCTGCGCGGGCGCCTGCCGACCGATCGACGACAAGCGCGGCACCATCGAATTCAGACGGAAAGTTGCGGGTGTGCTGGCGAAGCGTGTCGCCACCACCGCCTATGAGCGTGCAGGAGGCAAATGATGGCCGGTGTAGCGGTTTCAACGACAATCAACGGCGATCACGTCGAATATCTTTGCCAGCCGGACGAGACGCTGCTCGACGTGCTGCGCGACCGGCTGGGACTGACCGGCGCCAAGGAAGGCTGCGGGACCGGCGACTGCGGCGCCTGCAGCGTCATCGTCGACAACCGGCTGGTGTGCTCCTGCCTGGTGCTCGGCGCCGAGGCCGAAGGCCGCCAGATCGAGACCATCGAAGGCATGGCGCATGGCGACCAGCTGCATCCGCTGCAGCAGAAATTCCTCGAGCACGCCGCCTTGCAATGCGGCATCTGCACGCCAGGTTTTTTGATTGCGGCGAAGGATCTGCTCGAGAAGAACCCCTCCCCGACCGAGGAGGAAATCCGCTTCGGGCTCGCCGGCAATCTCTGCCGCTGCACCGGCTATGACAAGATCGTGCGCGCCGTCCAGGACGCGGCAAACGTGATGAAGGGAGCCTGAGATGAATTTCGATCCGCGCTACTCGGGACGCAGCTTCTCATCTGTCGGCACGCGCCCCCTCCGCCCCGACGGCGTCGACAAGGTGACGGGACGCGCCCGCTACGGCGCCGACTTCAACATGGCCGGGCAGCTGGTCGGCCGTGTGCTTCGCAGCCCGCACGCCCACGCGATCATCAAGAAGATCGACACCTCGAAAGCCGAAAAGCTCGCCGGCGTGAAGGCGGTGATCACGGCGAAAGACCTGCCGGACCTGACCGATGGCGATGCCGGCATGTTCGACACCCTCGACAATTGCATGGCGCGCAAGAAGGCGCTCTATGACGGCCATGCCGTGGCCGCGGTGGCGGCGATCGATGCCCGCACCGCCAGGCAGGCGCTGAAGCTGATCGAGGTCGACTATGAGGTGCTGCCGCATGTGACCGACGTCGACGAGGCGATGCAGCACCACGCCCCGCTCATCAACGATGCCATCTTCACCGAAGGGCTGGAGGAAAAGCCGGTCAAGCCGTCCAACGTCTCCAAGCGCACGCAATACGGCCATGGCGACGTCCACCAGGGTTTTGCCCAGGCCGATTTCGTCGTCGAGCGCTCCTTCAAGACCGAGCAGACGCATCAGGGCTATATCGAGCCGCATGCCTGCGTGGCGAGCGTCAATCCCGACGGCACGGCCGATCTCTGGGTTTGCACGCAAGGCCATTTCGTCTATCGCCAGCATTGCGCCCAGCTGCTCGGCCTCGAAGTCTCGAAGCTGCGCGTCACCTCTTCCGAGATCGGCGGCGGCTTCGGCGGCAAGACCCATGTCTGGGCCGAGCCGGTGGCGCTGGCCCTGTCGCGCAAGGCCGGCCGCCCGGTGAAGCTGGTGATGACCCGCGACGAGGTGTTCCGCGCCTCGGGGCCAACCAGCGCCACCTCGATCGACGTCAAGATCGGCGCGCGGAAGGACGGCACGATCACCGCCGCCGAAGCGACGCTGCGCTACACCTGCGGCCCCTATGCCGGCATGTGGGCGGAGATCGGCGCCATGACGGCCTTCGCCTGCTACAAGCTGGAGAACGTCAAGACCGTCGGCTACGAGGTGCTGGTCAACCGGCCGAAGACCGCGGCCTATCGCGCGCCCTCGGCGCCGATGGCGGCGTTCGCGGTGGAAAGCGCTGTCGACGAGCTCGCCAAGGAGATCGGCATCGATCCGGTCGAGTTCCGCATCAAGAATGCGGCGCAGGAAGGCACCCGCGCCTCCTACGGCCCGGTCTACGGCCCGATCGGCATCGGACCGACGCTCGAGGCGGTCAAGGAGCACCCGCATATGCGCGCGCCGCTGGCTCAGAACCAGGGCCGCGGCATGGCGTGCGGCTTCTGGTTCAACTTCGGCGGCCAGACCTGCACCGACTTGAACATCGGCATGGACGGCACGGTGTCGCTCGCCGTCGGCACGGTCGACGTCGGCGGTTCGCGCGCGTCGCTGTCGCTGGTGGCGGCGGAGGAGCTCGGCATCGACTACAGCCAGGTGAAGGCGATCGTCGCCGACACTTCCAGCCTCGGTTACAACGACATGACCGACGGCAGCCGCGGCACCTTCTCCTCCTCGATGGCGACCATCTCGGCCGCCCGCAACGCCATCAAGGTGCTGCGCGAGCGCGCCGCGCAGATGTGGGACATCTCGGTCGACGACGTTGCCTGGGAAAAGGGCCACGCGGTCGCCAAGGGCGAGAAGCACGGCAATCTCGGCAAGCTGTCGCTGAAGGAGATCGCCGCACAGTCCGGCAAGACCGGCGGGCCGATCGCCGGCCATAGCGAGCTCGTCGCCGACGGCGCCGGCGTCTCCTTCGCCACCCATATCTGCGACGTCGAGGTCGATCCCGAGACCGGCTCGACCAGGGTGATCCGCTACACGGTGGTGCAGGATGCCGGCAAGGCGGTGCACCCGACCTATGTCGAGGGCCAGTACCAGGGCGGTGCCGCGCAAGGCATCGGCTGGGCGCTCAACGAGGAGTATATCTACGGCAAGGACGGCCGCCTGCAGAACCCGGGCTTCCTCGACTACCGCATCCCGGTGTGCTCCGACCTGCCGATGATCGACACGCAGATCCTGGAAATCCCCAACCCCAACCACCCCTACGGGGTGCGCGGCGTCGGCGAGACCTCGATCGTGCCGCCGCTGGCGGCGATCGCCAACGCGGTGTCGAACGCGGTGGGCGTGCGCATGAGCCACATCCCGATGTCGCCGCCGCGGATTCTTGCAGCGCTCGAGGCCGAACGGGAAGGCTAGCATGCTGAAAAGCGCGAAGCGGTTTTCAGCTCACGTCACGGTCCAATGAGGATCAGGCGATAATGGTCCAAGTCACGCTCTGGGGCTCGCTCAGCGCCGCCGCCGGAGGCAAGGACAAGCTCGACATCGAGGCCAAGGACATCAGGGAGCTGTTCCGCAAGCTTGCGGAACAGCATCCCGCCTTCGAACCCCTGCTCGATCGCGGCATCGCGGTCGCGATCGACGGGACGATCTATCGCGACACGTGGTCGAAGGAACTGCCGCCGGGGGCGGAGATTTTCCTGCTGCCGCGGCTGGCGGGTGGATAGGCGGAGCTGCGACCGCCCTCGCCTGTTCGCCGGATTCGCGCTGAGCCTCACCCCTTTTTGACAGAGCCGGCAGTGACCTCATCCTTGTGCGCGGCAAAGGCTTCCAGGACCTCGGTCTTTTCGGCTTTCGGAACCTTGAAGCGGTCGAGCGTCCGGCCGAGTTCCGCTGCGACCTCGTCGAACTCGGCGGGAGAAATCTTCAGGTCCTTGTGGGCCTCCTCGAGGCCGAGCGGCGTCGCGCCCGGCTCGGTGGCCACGAACTTGAAGGGGCCGCCGGAAACATCGCACACCCACAGCGTACGCATGAACTTGAGGCCCGGCAGCCGTTCGAGGTTCTTGGTGTGCCATTTGCGCAGTTGCGGGTTCTTGGACTTCTTGCCGACGATGGGGTTTTTCACGACGGCGTCGCTGAAGTGATCGACCACGGCTGCGATGGCGAACACGCCTCCCAGCCGATCGTATAGACTCTTGTCCGGCGCGGTCTGCTTGGTCTGCGCCAGCGCATCGCCAGCGGGCAACATGGCGGTCGACGCGGCCGCCGCCGCCAGCACGGCGACGGCGCTTCGTCTCGAAAGAGAGGTCGAAACAGCCGTTTTCATCTCCGGTACCTCCGTTGGGCCAGAGCCGGCCGCTCTGGCGGCTTCAATGCGTGATTGCGGGACATATGCACTTTGCCTCAAACGGCATCGTATGAGGAACTAACGAAACTGCGCCCGAAATATTCCTCCGGCGGACCGCCAGCCTGGGGTCTATTCACGATGGCTAAAATTTTGCGTGACGGAGACGGATACATAAACGGCGTCGCGCGTTAATGCGCCTATGGCTGACGGGCTCTTCCATGAATCGTGGCCTCGCGGAAACGGCGAGATGGCGCGATTCATTCGCGAATATCCCTGGTCGGAAAGCCCGCTCGGGCCGATCGAGACATGGACGCTCAGCCTGAGGACGACGGTCGACCTGATGCTCGCCGCCGAAGCGCAGATCGTGCTTTTCTGCGGGCCGGAGTTTGTCGCGCTCTACAATGACGCCTACGCGCCGACCATCGGCGACAAGCATCCGCGCGCGCTCGGCCGTCCCGCCGAGGAAAACTGGTCCGAGCTCTGGACCGACCTCGAGCCGCTGCTGCGCGGAGTTCTCGAAACCGGCGAAACCTTCTCGGCCAGGGACCGGCCTTTCTACATCGAACGATCCGGCCTGGTCGGCGAGACGGTCTATTTCGACATCTCCTATTCCGCGGTGCGGGCGCAGGACGGCACGGTCGAAGCCGTGCTCTGCATCGTTTCGGAGACCACGGCCCGGGTGCTGGCGGCAGCAAAGGTGCGCGAAAGCGAGCAGCGATTTCGCGCGCTGGTCAATGCCAGCTCCGACGTGGTTTACCGGATGAGCCCGGACTGGCAGGAAATGCATGAGCTGGACGGCCGCGGCTTCCTGTCGAGCGCCCAGGGGCCGGCGATCCGCTGGCGCGACGAATACCTGTTCCCGGAAGACCAGGCGAGCATCCAGGCGGCGATCGAGCGCGCCATCATGGAGCGCGGCGTGTTCGAGCTCGAGCACAGGGTGCGGCGCGCCGACGGGTCCGCCGGCTGGACCACCTCACGGGCAATCCCGATCGTCGATGACACCGGCAGCATCCTGGAATGGTTCGGCATGGCGGCCGACATCACCGAAAAACGGGCGAGCGAACAGCAGATCCAACTCTTGATGCGCGAGGTGAACCACCGCGTCAAAAACCAATACGCCGTGATCCTTTCCATGATCCGCGAGACGAGCAAGCGCGCGACCGACCCGCGCGCGTTCGAACACCAGATCCGCGAACGCATCATGGCGCTGTCGCGCTCGCACGACCTCTTGGTGCTCAACGACTGGCGCGGCGCAGGCATGGCCGACCTTGTGCGCGAACATCTGCGGCCGTTCGGACACGAAGAGCGAATCTCGCCTTGCGGGCCGGACGTGACGTTGCGGCTGAACGCGGTGCAGAACATCGGCATGGCGCTGCATGAGCTGGGCACCAACGCGACGAAATACGGCGCCCTGGCCGGCGACGCCGGAACCGTGCGAATGGACTGGCGGGTAGCCCCGGCCCCCGAAGGCAGCGATTTCGAGCTGGTCTGGGAGGAACATTTTTCCGAACCTGCCGCGGCCGCCGATGCCAAGCCGCACAAAGGCTTCGGCAGCGTCGTTCTCCAGCGCGTCGTCCCCACCAGCCTCTCCGGCAGCGCCTCCATGGAACGGCTGCCCGGCCTCGTTCGCTGGACGCTCTCGGCGCCGCTCGCCAACGTGGTCGTCGCCGGCGGGGCGGAGCTCGACCCCGATGAGCAGATCGCCGGGCTGACGTGAGGCCGGTTGCATCCTGGGAGACCGAACAGGGCGGCTCGCCGCCACGTCGGAAGCTCGCTGGCGCCGCCGAGCCCTCGCCGTAGCGCCGTACGCCGAATGGCTTGCGCTGCTCCCATTTTTGCTTTCCCCTTCCCCGCTTTTTTAGAACAGAAAAGCGCCAGCTTTTCTGTTCTGGACTCTGGATATTTGGACTGGATACTGGCTTATGGATTATGGGACTTATCCCAGGCCTTAACCCCTGGCTTATCCAAGCGCAGAATTCCGTCACACTTCCAAAGGCTTGGGCTACGGGTCCTCAGCATGCCTTTGAAGCGCGTGCGCACGGGCCGGCTATCTCCTGTTGCTGTCTGGCCAACAGTGAACAAAATAGGAACAAAAATGTCAAGGCGAGCACCGCTGCCGTCATCGGCTTCCCGATGCCGAGGCATTCAAGGAGGCAGGCTGGCAGCCCGCCGGCGTCTGATGGCAGAGAGATGCGGCTGGTCTGCTGCAGCCAGCCGCAGCCGGCGGTTTATGAATTCTTTGCTGCGGATGCGCTCTCCACATCATCCAGCCCCTTGGCCTTGTAGACGAGGTAGGAGATCGCCCAGGCGGCGATGAAGATGCCGATAATGGCGAAGCCCAGATTGTTGAAATTGTCGTTGAGCGTGCCGACGCCGTTCCAGAAGCCGCCCGACAGACCGAGCTTGCCACCGATCAGGCCGAGCGCCTCGATGCCGCCGATCAGTACTGCGACAAGGACCGACACCAGGGTGATCGTCATGTTGTAGTACAGTTTGCGGATCGGCTTGACAAAGGCCCACTCATAGGCGCCGAGCATCATCACACCATCGGTCGTGTCGACCAGTGACATACCGGCCGCGAAAAGCACCGGGAAGACCAGAATGGCTTCGAACGGCACGCCCTTGGCCGCTTGTGCCGCGGACACGCCGAACATGGCGACTTCGGTCGCGGTGTCGAAGCCAAGGCCGAAGAGGAAACCAAGTGGGAACATGTGCCAGCTCTGCGACACCAGCCGGAACATCGGGCGGAAGACGCGGGCCAGGAAGCCGCGATTGTTGAGCAGCAGGTCCAGATCCTCCTCGACAAACGCCCCACTGGCCCGCACCCGCCGATAGCTTCTGTAGATCGACAAGAAGATGACGATGTTCATCGCCGCGATGGCGAGCAGGAAGAGTGCGGAAATGCCGGTACTGATCGTGCCGCCAATCTCCTGAAGGCTCTGGAAACGGCCGAGCAGGGACGTTGCCGCCGCGATAGCCGCAGCGACGATGACGACGATCGTCGAATGGCCGAGTGCGAAAAAGAAACCGACGGAGACCGGCCGTTTGCCGTTCTGCATCAGCTTGCGCGTGACATTGTCGATGGCCGCTATGTGGTCGGCATCGACGGCATGGCGCAAGCCGAGGCCATAAATGACGAGAGCGACGCCAAGCAATGTCGGCTTGTCGTGGAAGGCGACGAAAGCCCACAGCCACGCCCCGACGTTGAGAATGGCGAGCGCCCCGTAGATTGTAATCAGCCTGGCCTTCAGGTCCGGCGCGGTTTTGTTCAGCATTTTCGATAGTTGGATCAGCATGGTTCTGCCTTTGACGTTGCCTGTCATCGCAGGGAACTCGCCCCGCCCTCCGGCCAGGCGCGCACACCGGATCACCCCGTCCGATGTTCTGCTTTGACGTCCATGATGGCAGGTCTCCTGGCTCGCGGATTCCCGCCGCTTTCGCCTTCCCGGCCCATGCAGCCAGTGGCATCGTGAAACCGGCACGCCGCTTACAGTTGCGGGGGCAGCCACGGCTTTGGATTTCTCCGCACCGCGTTCCCTTTTGATCCCCGAAGGGAACCATCGGCGCGAATTCGCCACACCGCGATTGGCCAGTCAATTAACAACTCCGACGGCCAGCGGCCTCTCACGCCATCGTGACGAGAGGGCTGCGCCCCCCCTCACACCCCCAGCGTCGGCTCGGTATTCACCTCCAGCGCCTCTTCCGCCTCGTCCTCTTCGCCAAGCACGTCGCCCTTCACCGGCAGCGCCTGGCCGATCCAGATCGGGTCGATAAGGTGGTCGCGCTTGGGGTTGGTGGTGTTCGGATGGATGAGGATGCTTAGGCCGCCATGGTTCAGCATCAGCCAGGGAACCAGCGTGGCAAAGATCTCGGTGGCGAAGGAGACCTGGTACATGGCTTGCTTGTGCGGGCCGACTGGCTCGTCGCGCCAATTGCCCAGGCGCACGCGGAAACGCTCTGCGATGCGCTGGCGAAGCCATTCGGCGTGCTGCCGCTCGGCCTCCCCGCCGTAGTAGATATGGGCGTGATAGCTGGCGATCTCGGCGATTGGCCTGACTTCGTTCATCGCGATGCTCCCCTTCGATGATTTTTTTGCGCCCGGCGGAACTCTAGCCGAAGCGCGGGCGCCTTGTCTGCAGCCGGCTGAGGTCCGCGCCTGCGGTCGGCAGGGTTATCGGATATGGCGCTCCCCCGCTCCGCCTCGGCTGCGCCGAGCCACCTCTTCCCCACCTTGTGGGGCGGGAAATGCCAACCGCCGAGGTTGCAACCGGCAGGAAGGATGGCAACGGCCGTTGTGCCTTTGCCTAAATCACCGCGGTGACCGCGCCCTTCGCATTTAGGCGACAGCCGACTTTCGCCTGCCTCACTTCGATGCCGCCTCGCCCGTCATAGTCTATGCGCACCTCGATCGGCGCGTTGAGCCCGCTTCGGCGTTGACGCAAGGGGCCGGCGCTGACCGTGTAAACACGCACGGCGCCGAGGGGCTTGGCGGCCGCCGCGATCGCGGCGCGACAGGCGCGCACTACGGCGGCCGGCGTGCCGGATATCGCCTTCGGAGGTGACAGCGGCGCGATGCGATAGCCTTTGGTGACCCGCCGGAGGTCGCCGCCGGCGGATCTGGAGGGCCTCAGCACTGGAGGCAGCACAATGGTCTGCGTCGCGCTTTTGGCCAAAGCAGGGGCTGTCGGCACCGCGGCCGGGTTCTGCGCAGAGGCAGCCGATCCGCTGACGGCGGAAGGATCGTCGCCCGCGGCGGCGGCGCCCACGCTTGTCGACACGCCTGTACTGGTGCTGCCCAGATTGCCGCCGGCATTGACGCCGAGCGATCCGCCGCCGGTCGATGCGCCGACGTTTGCGCCGCCGACACCGTCGGCACTGGCGCCCACGCCCGCCGACACGCCTTGCGAACCGGCGCCCAATCCGGCGCCCACGCCGATGCCGCCGACCTTGCCGCCGACGCCGACGTCAAGCGCCGAAGCAGGCCCGATCGGGATGGCGATCGCCAGCGCGGCTGCTAGGTATTTTTTCATGGCCAGACCTTTGTTCCAAGGCCAACCTTGTGTGGCTCCTCATCGAGCGTCCGCTCGACAGCGGTCTGCGAAGCCTTCGTCGCGCGAATGCGCCGAGCGATGGCTACTTCTCGCCCTGCCAGGCATCGGCCTCGGTGACAGGCGCGGCTGGAGGCCGCTCGAAAGACGAATGATAGAAAAGCGGTCTCGGCAACGCCAAGCACTGAAAAAGGCTTAGGACTTCTCCTTTCAACTTAGCTGTCGACAGCAGGGCAAGTTTGAGCTCGCCTACGCGCTGCTAACGGGTAACTTTCAAATTAGTTTCAACTAAAATGCAACAGAACAAGGACACCACCGTGCCAGCGCCGGTTGCTGATGCCGACGCCGGGCTCTCGTCGAAATGGCCGTCTCGGCTTCGCCGGGCCAATTCTCCCCCACTTCCTGGCGTGCGGGCCTGGAGGCTTGAGAGTCGCCCAGGGCGGCAAGGCGCCCGCGCTACCGGCTCGAAGCCGCAACGCTCGTCGCGCTGGCCGACAACGACGCGGTGCTGGTCGGCCAGGCCGACCTGTTGCGATCGACGGTCGAGGGTGCGGCCGGCGATGCGATCCTGGCCAACAAGCGCGAGATCGAGACCGGCATCGCCGCCATGAGCGCCACATTGCGCGACAGGCAATCGTTCCTGCTGTGAGGGCCGGCTAGGCCTTGACGCCGGAGCGCCTCACGCCTTTTGCCTGGTGAGGCGCTCGAGCGCATCGACGATAAGGTCGCAGAATTTCGTATGGTCGAGCTTCATCGCCACGGTGTGGCGGAAATCGACCTGCTCGCTCGCCGTGCCGCCGAAATGGCGCATGCCGCCCAGCTTCTCGAAATTGCAGACCGTCATGCCCTTGGTCCAGCGTCCGGCAAGCTCGACGCGGATGTCGGCCTTCTCGGTGGTGAAGACGCCTGCATCGATCATCGCCGCCACACAGCAGGCGTCATGGACGGCGGGATAGGCTATCTGCAGCAGGCCGCCATGCGTGGTCGCGATGAACTCCCAGATATCGAGAATGAATTTGGCGATCGGGCCGCCGACAGCGCGCACCCTGTCCTGCAGGTCGGGGGTGGCCAAGGCCTGGTGCGTGAGGTCAAGCCCCACCATGGTGACGTCCCAAGCGGCGCGGAACACCACGTCTGCGGCCTCCGGGTCGGCATAGACGTTGAACTCGGCCGCCGGCGTGATGTTGCCGCGCGTGAAACTTCCGCCCATCGCGACGACCCGCTTAACCCGCTCGACGATGCGCGGCTCCTTGCGCACGGCCAGAGCGATGTTGGTGTGGGGCCCGACCGGCACCAGCGTGACGGTTTTCGGCTCATGCGCCATGACCGTCTCGATGATGAAGTCGACGGCATGGCGCTTGTCGAGCTCGAACGAGGCGGGCGGCAGCTCCGGGCCATCGAGCCCGGTCTCGCCGTGGATCTCGACGGCCAGCACCTGGTCGATGATCAGCGGGCCGGGAGAGCCTTTCGCCACCGGCACCTTTATGCCGTAGGCCGTGCATACGGAGAGCGCATTGCGCGTGGTGTTCTCGACATTGTGGTTGCCCGAAACCGTGGTGATGCCGAGAAGGTCGACGTTCGGGTTGCCGGCCGCAAGCAGGATGGCGATGGCATCGTCGTGCCCCGGATCGCAGTCGAGGATGATCTTTTCCATGGGGGTCGCCTCTCCCTGGCCTGCGGCGATTACAGACCGGGGCCTCTGGTGACGTCAAGGTTGCCATCCGGCCGAAGCGCGATCACCACAACGGACGCTCTTGCCGCCCCGCCCTTAATGCCGCCCTCAGCGCGCC